>DAIRIE010000069.1:8318-11408 GCA_036809705.1 Chthoniobacterales bacterium | reverse complement strand
CTGTCATCCCGAGCGCAGCGCAGCGCAGTCGAGGGATCCCGTTGCCTTTTTCGAATCTGGATGCGCTCGCGCGCTGCATCCCACCCATGCATGTTCGCAATCTCTCACGACCTCCGTTTCGGCTGGCGCCAACTCCGCAAACGTCCGCTCTTCACCGCTCGTCGTCTCCATGGCTCTTGGCATTGGCGCGAACGGCGCAATCTTCAGCCTCGTCGATACCGTGTTGCTTCGGCCGCTGCCGGTCGCCCAGCCGAAGCAGCTCGTCGAACTCTACGGCACGCTGCACAAAGACGCGGACATCACGCTCCAGTCGTACCTGAACTACAAAGATTACCGCGACCGGAACCAGGTTTTCTCCGGCTTGATCGCATACCGCGCGGGGGCGTGGCAATACACGAACGCAGCACTTTCAGATGTTGGTTCTGCCGCCGAGGATGGACGGCAGCTACACGCGTTATTCCGAACATATCGGGGAGCTGGAGAAGTCACGTCGAGATTCGTGCGAGGAGGTCTCTCAGGTAACCGCTCGCGATGAGAGTTGCGAAGCTTTCTCATCTGTGGAACAGTGCGCGGCTTTTTCGGGCTCTACGCTGAGGACGGATGGCACTTACACTTTATGGCTTTCGCAATAATCAAAACCGGTGGCCGGCAATATCGCGTCGCGGAAGGCGACACGATCGACGTCGATTTGCTCGACGGCGAAGCCGGTAAAGAGATCACGCTGGGCGACGTGCTCATGCACGCTGATGGTGACAATATCAATCACGGCGCGCCGATCGAGGGCGCGTCGGTTAAGGCCGAAATTGTCGAACAGCGCAAAGATAAGAAAGTGATCGCGTTCAAATTCAAGCGGCGCAAGGGCTATCACCGGACCGTGGGTCATCGGCGCAAGCTAACGCGGCTAAAGATTACCGGCATCGACATCGCGGGCGCCAAGTCGAAAGGCTCCGCAAAGTAACTCCACTCAACTCCTCAACTTCCCCGATGGCTCATAAAAAAGGACAAGGCAGCGTCAAGAACGGCCGCGACAGCGTTTCAAAGCGGCTGGGGGTAAAGAAATTTGGGAGTGAGCTGGTGGTGGCCGGCAACATCATCATCCGCCAGCGCGGGACAAAATTTCTCCCGGGCAAAAACGTGGGGCTGGGTCGGGATTACACCATCTTCGCCTTGAGCGATGGACGGGTGCGCTTCGATCGCGCCGGCCGGCGGGTCAATGTGGTACCCGCCTGAGTCACCCCGAGCGCAGCGTAGCCGGGTCAAGGAGCTGGTCACGTTACCTTAAACTGACGCCACGGGACCCTTGAGTTCCCTCGGGCTGCCCTTCGGCGTTGCCCAAAACATGCTGCGTGTTCTATAACAGAAGTTCCCACCCATGAAATACAACACCTTCCTTCTTTTCGGAGCGCCCGGCAGCGGCAAAGGCACGCAGGGCAAAACGCTCGGCACCATCCCGCGTTTTTATCATTGCGCCTGCGGCGATGTCTTTCGCTCGATCGACACACGCACGCCAGTGGGCCGGGCGTTTCTGGAATACTCCAGCAAAGGGCAACTCGTGCCCGACGAGGTGACGGTCGAGCTTTGGAAGGAAGCGATTGATGCCGCGGTGGACGGGCACAAATTCAAGCCCGACATTGACACCCTGGTGCTCGATGGCATTCCGCGGAACGTCGGCCAGGCGCGGATCATGGAGGAGATGATCGATGTGCAAAAAGTATTTCATCTTTCCTGCCCCGACCGCGACACGCTCTTTTCGCGCCTGAAAAAGCGCGCGCTGAAGGACAACCGTCTCGACGACGCGAATGAGGAAGTGATCCGGCGCCGGCTCGCGCTATATGAGGAGGATTCCAAGCCGGTGCTCTCGCATTATCCGAAGGAGTCCATCACCTGCATTGACGCGACGCAGCCGCCCGCCAAGGTTCTGCTGGACATTCTCGTCAGTGTGAACGGGGCGATGTCGCGAACCTATGAGCCAGCAGCCGCAGCAGCAGTTTGAGAATTTCACCGCCTCGAGCCTTTATTGCGACAAATGCAAGGCGGCGATGCCGGTGCGCGAACGGCTGCTGCTAATCCTGCCGGACAAGGAAATTTACGATTACCTTTGCACGGGCTGCGCGTCCTCGGTCGGTTCGCGTGAAGTCACGGCTGGTGAAAAAATGATGGCGCAAGCCATGGCGGCGCAACAAGCGCGGCGACGCAGACAAGCTCCGGTTTCGCTGCTTTCGTAAACCGGATGCGCATTGTTTTTATCGGCACCGGCGCCATCGGTGTGCCGGCGCTGCGAATGTTGCGGGAATTGCCCGAGCACGAGCTCATCGCCATCGTCACGCAGCCGGACAAACCGGCGGGGCGAAAGCAACTCAGCACGCCGCCCCCGATCAAAGCGGCTGTTGCTGACTGGGAGACCGCAGTGTTCCAGCCGCGCCGGATAAAGAGCGAAGACGCGATCCCAACCATTCGCGCGCTCGCGCCGGAGCTGATCGTGGTGATGGCTTACGGGCAGATTCTGCCGCGCGCAGTGCTCGAGATTCCGCAGATCGGCTGTCTTAATCTGCACGCGTCTCTATTGCCGCGGTGGCGGGGTGCGGCGCCGATCCAGGCGACGATCGCGGCTGGCGACGAGGTGACCGGCATTACTGTGATGTACATGGATGAAGGCTTGGATACCGGTGACATTTTGCTGCAGCGGAAAATTACCATCGCGTCGGACGAGAGCGGAGGATCGTTGCACGATCGGTTGGCGCAGCTCGCGCCTGAGGCATTGGCGGACGCTTTGTCGCAGCTCGCGGGGGGCGTCGCGCCGCGGATGCCGCAGGATAACTCGCTCGCCACCTACGCACCCAGGCTGGAGCGCATCGATGGTCGTATCGATTTTGACCAAGCAGCGGAGGTGATCGAGCGAAAAATCCGGGCATTTAATCCGTGGCCGGGAGCATTCACGAATTGGGATGGGCGCGCGCTGAAGATCTTTCGCGCGACCATTGTTGACCACAAGGAGCACGAGCTTGTTTTCTCCGCAGCCGACGGGTTCATTGCCGCGCAGGAGGTGCAGCTGGCAGGCTCGCGGATGATGAGCGGCGAAGAATTCTTGCG
>DAIRIE010000069.1:6676-8218 GCA_036809705.1 Chthoniobacterales bacterium | reverse complement strand
GCGCATCGGGATCCCTCGACTTCGCTCGGGATGACGTATGCGGGCGCGCAATTTACTTTTCAATTCGCGCGCACTTGCGGCATGTTGACAATCCCATGCCGCCTGCGCCCCCGGTTTACAAACGCGTTGTTCTCAAGCTGAGCGGGGAAGCCATGCAGGAGCGCGGCGCGCGCGAAAACATCTCGCCGCAAATCGTGCGCGAAATCGCCGAGCACATCAAGGAAGTGCGTGACTTGGGCGTGCAGATCGGCGTCGTCATTGGCGGCGGCAATATCTGGCGCGGGCTTTCCGCGGCGCACCGCGGGATGGACCGGACAACGGCGGACTACATGGGAATGCTTGCCACGGTGATCAACGGTCTGGCGCTGCAAAGCGCCTGCACGCAAATCGGCGTCGAGACGCGCGTGCAGAGCGCGATCGAGATGAAAAATGTGGCCGAGCCGTTCATCCGCGGGCGGGCCATCCGGCATCTCGAGCTTGGCCGCGTGGTCATTTTTGTCGCCGGCACAGGCAACCCTTACTTTTCCACGGATACGACGGCGGCGTTACGCGCGAGCGAGATCGGCGCCGAAGTGATCCTGAAAGCGACGAAGGTGGACGGCATTTACGATTCCGACCCGAAGAAGAACCCGGAAGCGGAACGTTTCGACAGCATTAGCTTCGCGGATGCGCTGAGCAAACGTTTGCAGGTGATGGACTCGACGGCGTTTAGTTTGTGCATGGACAATAAGATCCCCATCGTAGTTTTTGGGATGCAGCCGGCGACGAACTTTCGCGACATAGTCACCGGCGAAAAAATCGGGACGGTGGTGTGCGACTAATGATGCGAACTTTAGCTAACAACGATTTGCCGAATGCCCGTCAAAGCCAATCCTGTTAATCCAGTAAATCCTGTCTAGTCCTTATCAGTCATGAGCAGCGACGACATTCTTCTGGAAGCCGAAATGGCGATGGAAAAGAGCGTCGATTACATGGTGCACGAGTTCGCCGCGGTGCGGACGGGGAAAGCGTCGCCGGCGCTGGTGGAGAACGTGGATGTGCACGCCTACGGCTCGGCCATGAAACTGAAGCAGCTTGCGCTCATCACCACGCCGGAGCCGCGGTTGCTGGTAGTGCAGCCGTTCGATGCCGGCACCGTGCGCGACATCGAAAAGGCGCTGAACGAATCGAAGATCGGAATCACGCCGGCAGTGGATGGGAAGATCATCCGGTTGCCCATTCCGGAGCTATCGGAGGAACGGCGTCGCGACCTCGTTAGGTCGCTGGCAAAGATGGCGGAAGAAGCGCGGGTGCGGGTGCGGGGAAACCGGCGAAGCGCGCTGGATGAAGCGAAGAAAGCGAAGAGTTCTGGCGAGCTAACGGAAGATGGATTACGCGATCTCGAGGGCGAGGTGCAGAAGCTGACGGATCGATTTGTGAAATCGATCGATGATCATCTCGGCCGCAAGGAAGCCGAGATCATGAAAGTGTAACCCGGCCCGGCCGTCCGCGTTCGCTTCGCCCTCCTGTCATCTCGAGCGAAGTCGAGAGCCTGCCCTGAGC
>DAIRIE010000069.1:3257-6666 GCA_036809705.1 Chthoniobacterales bacterium | reverse complement strand
GGCTGGAAGCCTGCTCGACTGATCAGGCTGGCAGCCTGAGTTACAGACGCACCAAGTCCAGCAGGAACTGGCACCAGAGATAGATCATGCCGCGCCAGGAGTATTTCACTTCATCGCCATCGGCCACCTTGAGCACGCCGGCGCTGACATTGTGGGCGATCTGATCGCGCAGATCGTTTTCGATATCGGCGTGGATGCGGTCGTCATCGAGGGAATCGAGCGTAGCGATGTCGATCTTGTGCGCGCGCAGGAATTCGCGATGGCTTTGGTAAAGCTGCCAGAAATTTTGGTCCGGCCGCTGGCGATTAATGCGGAACTGCGGGGTGAGCTTTAAGCCGTAGGAGAGCGGGTAATTCCACGTCGTCCAGATGAGGCCGTCCTTCGCGCGCGAGGAGATGCGCAGGTAGTAAAAGGAAAGGTCGTGCTGTTCGTTGAGACAAATGGTGGCCTGGGCGCGGTCTTCCTGTTTGTAAAAGAAGCGAAAGAACTGCCGGTAATCTTCCCAATCCCAGCCGGCATCGTTCACGTGGGCGAAGCCTTCATTCTCAATCTCGCGGGTGATCTCGTCCAGCGCTGGGAAAAGGCTGTTCCCGGGCGGGCTTTTGGGCCGGAGCCGTTTTTCCTTCGGCAACCGGAGCGTGCGGATGCGGGTGAGAATTTCCAGCCATGGCAGAAATAACCAGCTGGCGGCGCCGGCCAAACCCCAGGCGAAGCTATCGGTGATGAAATAGATGGCGAGAAAGGAGGCGATGAGAATGCCGAGCGCGCCGGCTTTCTGGGCGAAGGATGTCTGATAGCTGCGGAGCGCGACGCTCAGCACCGCGACACCCAGAGTGAGCAGGAGACCGAAGAGCATCTAGGGCTCGATCCCGCGTTCGCCCAGGAACCGCTCGAGCTGATCGGTATCGAAATTCGCCAGCACTTCTTCGCCGGCGACCAGGGTGGGCACGTAGGACTGATTGGAAAGATCGATCATCTCCTCATATGCAGCACGATTCCGGCCCACATCGATATCGACAAATCTGTAGCCGCGCTCGCGCAGGTAATCCTTGGCGTCGATGCACCAGGAGCACATGGCGCGGCTGTAGAGTTTCAGCTCGATGGACATGGCGAAATAAACGAGGAGAATTTTGCGTCGTCAACGGCCAGCCGAAATTAGTAGGCCTTGGCCCAGATCACCCGGCGAGGGCTTGGATCGCCGGTGAAAATGCAGCGGCCGGGCTCAGCCTCGCCGAAGGGAATGCAGCGGATGGTGACCTTGAGGTCGTTTTTAATTTGCTCTTCCACGGTGCCGGAGCCGTTCCAATGGGCGAGGGCGAACCCGCCGTGGATCTCGGGTTTAGCTGAATTTACGGGAGTGAAGAATCGGTAGAACTCGTCGCGCGAATCGATCTCGCGCGTGTGCAAATCGCGAAACTGCGTCGCTCGTTGCAGCAGGTTGTATTGGATGGAGGCGAGAATCTCCGGCGCTCGCGCCACGAATTCAGCGCGCGGCAAAAATTCTTTCGCTTTCACCGGCTGATCACGGCGGCTGACGGCGACGTTTCCCGATTCCAGATCACGCGGACCCAGTTCCACCCGTAACGGCACGCCTTTCTTTACCCATTCCCAGTTCTTCACGCCGCCACCGAGATCACGGCGATCGATCTCCACCTCGAGTGGCGCGCCGGCGTAGCTCATGGCGCGCAGCTCGGCCGCGAGTTTATCGGCCGCTCCGAGCACGGCGGCGCGCGTTTCTTCCTTCGGCGTGATGGGAAGAATGACCACGTGCGTGGGCGCGATGCGCGGCGGCAGAATCAGGCCGTCGTCGTCGGCGTGCGCCATGATCAATGTGCCGACCATTCGCGTGGTCATGCCCCAGCTCGTGGTCCACCCGAACTCCTGTCTGCCGTCGCGTGTCTGGAATTGAATGCCGCTGGCTCGCGAAAAATTTTGCCCGAGAAAATGTGAGGTGCCGGCCTGGATCGCTTTGCGGTCCTGCACCATCGCTTCGATGCAAAGCGTCTGCACCGCCCCGGGGAAGCGTTCGCTTTCCGACTTCTCGCCGCTGAAAACCGGGAGCGCGACGTGATCGCGGGCGAACTCTTCGTAAATGCCGAGCATGCGCTGCGTCTCCTCGCGCGCTTCCGCTTCGGTTTCGTGCACGGTATGGCCTTCCTGCCAGAGGAACTCCGTCGTGCGCAGAAAGATTCGCGGCCGCATTTCCCAGCGCACGACGTTGGCCCACTGATTGAGCAGGATGGGCAAATCGCGATAGCTCTGGACCCATTTGGCGTAGCTCGCGCCGATGATCGTCTCGGACGTCGGCCTGACGACCAATGGTTCGGTCAACGGGCTTGCCGGAACCATTTTGCCGTCGGGATTTACTTCCAGCCGGCTGTGGGTGACCACGGCGCATTCCTTGGCGAACCCTTCCACGTGCGCGGCTTCCTTCTCAAAATAGCTCAGCGGAATGAAGAGCGGAAAATAGGCGTTGCGATGGCCGGTGGCGCGAAACATGGCATCGAGCTGCCTCTGCATATTCTCCCAGATGCCGTAGCCCCAGGGGCGGATGACCATGCAGCCGCGCACATCGCTCGCCTCCGCCAGCTCGGCGGCGCGAATGACTTGCTGGTACCATTCCGGGAAATTCTCCGCCCGCGTCGGAGTAATGGCGGTATGCGGTGAAGTAGCTGCGGCCATGAGGGCGGAAAATTACGCTGGCGCAAACAGATTGGCGAGTCACCTTTAGCGCGCGCAACTTTCCCCGGTAAGGGGGTTAAATTATAAGGATTTGAACTAACGCCTCTTATCAGATTGCCTGCGGATAAGGAGCTACCCTGCAATGAAACCGAGCGTTACTATCGGCCTTCTCCTGAGTGCCGGATGGCTCTTTGCCCTCCTGCCCCGGACGGACGCGCAGGATGATCAGGCGTTAAAATACCGGCGTGCCCAGGCGCAGACCACGCCGAGCGGCGCGCCTGCTCGAGCGCTGTCGAACGGGCCGGGTCGCCCCGTTTTTCGCCCGCAGTTGAGCTCACCGCTCTCCCCGGCGATGCGATCGCCGCAAATGGTCCCGATGCGACAAGTGGCGACGCCTTTGCCAACATCGACCGCGCGGCTGAAGCAGAAAGGCCAAAGCAGCAGACAATCAGCAGAGTCTGCTCATCAGGCGGTAACGCGAGCGCCTGTCGAACGCGCGGTCCCCGGCAATCGCAGAACGGGTTCAGTGCCGGCCAGCTCACCGTCCCGGCAGAGTTCCCGGAAAACGGCACGCAAGAAGGACGACCGGACACAGTCTCGTGAGCGCAAAGAAGAAGCTGAACGCAATCCGGCCGCGGAGCGCACGGCAAAACCCTCGCCCGCCGCAGCCACGCGACCAGAGACCGAAGGAACGATCCTCGTGCCCATGCATAGCTTACCGATGGCG
>DAIRIE010000069.1:1703-3247 GCA_036809705.1 Chthoniobacterales bacterium | reverse complement strand
GTCCAGCGCCTCCTCGGCGAAGGCCTGCGAGCCCGCCAGCCGCTCCGCCGCCGCAAGCCGCGCCGGCGTTCGCACCGCCTCCGCCGACGGTCGCGCCTCCCGAAGTTGAACGCCAGGCGCAGGTGCAAAGTCCGCAATCTCCGCAGACGACGCCGGTCCATTCGCAGCGCCCGGTGCTCAATGCCCTCTCTCAGGATGAACGCGCCAAGCTGCATTCCGCGCATCAGACCGCTTTGCACGACCCCAACCTCGCTGCTTCGCGCGCCCGCTACCTGAATGCCCGGAAGGAGTTTCGCGATAAATTGCGAGACGCTCTGCTGAAGGCCGATCCCTCAGTTCAGCCTATTCTCGAGAAAATTCGCCAGGAAAAACCGGACGAGCATTAGGCTGGACAGCACTCGCGCTTTGCCTCTGCGCACTGGCGACGCCGCTTTCAAAGTAGCCGCCGGCGAAATCAATGCCGCAAACGCTGCCGAAGCGGGCATGCGGACCGTAGGCGGCGCCAGCCACAGCATAAGTGCTGTTGAAAACATTGCGGCGATGAGCCCGGCTGGGTACGCCATCGTCGATGATCAACGCCAAGACGATCTCGCGTGCACTGTGCTGACCATAAGCGATGTTCTCAGCCCAGCCGCGCTGCCACGCGCCGTAACGACTGATGCGCGATCCGGGATTGCTGCGGCCGTGTCCGGTATGACCCATCGAGCCGCCGGTCTGGTCGCGACAGTGATCGGCTGCGGCCTGGCACAATCCGGGAGAAAGAGCGAGGGGCGGTTCGGGCGGGGCTTTGCGTAGGAACTCGGTGGCCTCGTCCAGAGCACGCATGCCTTCGTGTGTCAGCAGCGGAACGCGCCCTGCAGTATTGCGAACGTTGCCTGAGAAGGAGGAGCGCATGTCATCGAGGAACCGGGCGTAGGCCGCGGGATTTTGCCGGGCGAGATTGAGTTCGTGAATGACAGCGGCGGGGGAAACGCGGTCCTCGCCGGCCGCGAGAGCGTTACCGTGAGGAAGTAGAAGCGCGGCGGCGACGAGCAGAACAACGAGTCGCATTATAAATACCATAAAAGCGACCCGAGTGCCACTGTGGGGATGACTCACTACTCACCACTTTAGGTCCAGGCGAGACCGGCGATATGTTCTCGCGCGTGCGGGTTGATGACGTCGCAAGTGCGCGTCGTGGCGAAAACCGCGATCTGGGGAGCGCACGCGGCCCGCGTGCCGTGTTCGGCGGCCCGCCGAACACCGTTACACGCTCGACTTCGATTCCACGATTAGTCCCCCCACGACTTAAGCGCCGTGTCGATTCGCCGCGTCACTCAATCCGTTCGGCGGGCCGCCGAACGGAGCAGGCGGGCCGCGTGCGCTCCCCGGGAACTCGCCGATACTGGTGCGAGTGCGCATCCCTCACTGCATCAAGTCCTCGCTGCACTATTGCGCGCCGCGGTTGACACTCCTCCCGCTCACCGGTAATGTCCGGCCCTTTTCCGCTCACCCTCTCTCGATGAAAACTTTCTCAGCTAAAGCGGCCGAAGTTCCACGCAAGT
>DAIRIE010000069.1:0-1693 GCA_036809705.1 Chthoniobacterales bacterium | reverse complement strand
GCTCATCGACGCGCGTGACCAGGCGCTCGGCCGCGTGGCGGTGAAAGCCGCAAATCTTCTGCGCGGAAAAGAGAAGCCTATCTTCACTCCGCACGTCGATACCGGTGATTTCGTCATCGTCGTTAACGCCGAGAAGGTCCGCCTCACCGGCAAAAAGGAAGAGCAGAAAACGTTCATGAGTTTTTCCGGATATGTCGGCGGCCACAAATCCGAGAACGTACGGGCGCGGCGCGCTCGTCATCCCGAGCTGCTGGTCGAACGCGCGATTCGCGGCATGATTCCGCACAATCGCCTTGGTCGCGCCGTGTATCGCAAGCTCAAGGTCTACCGCGGCGAAGAGCATCCGCACTCAGCTCAGCAGCCCGCGCCGGTGGAGTTGCCATAGGAGAGTCGCCATGCCGCAAGCACCCGAGTTCGTCGCCACCGGTCGCCGCAAAACATCAGTCGCGCGCGTGCGCATGATCGCGGGCACGGGCAAGATCGATATCAACGGCCGCAGTTTCGAGGAATATTTTCCCACTGCGCCGTTGCAGAACACCGTCCTTCAGCCGCTGCAAACGGCGAAGCAGGTCAACGCCTATGACATTTCCATCAACGCGACCGGCGGCGGCAGCACAGGGCAGGCCGGCGCGGTGCGGCTCGCCATCTCGCGCGCGTTGTTGCAGGTGGATAATACTCTGCGCGTCACTCTCAAAACAGAAGGCCTGCTCCGGCGCGACCCTCGTATGAAAGAGCGAAAGAAATCAGGCCAGCCCGGCGCGCGCAAACGCTTCCAGTTCTCGAAACGGTAGGTTGCTTTCGCAGTATGTCGTTGCTCGGGACGGCGCGCGAAGGTTGTATTGCTTCGGTTTGTGAGCGCTCTCTTGGGGCGAGGCGCTGCCCCGCGTCGCTCACAGCGCGACGGCGACAGGCGCTGAGGGCGCGGAAGCGTTTTGCCGAAACGCCGCTGTAGCCGCTTCGCTGTGCGAAGTGCGGGTGCGACCGCGCTTAGCGACTGGTGTTGCGGCACTGCCGCGAAACCGATTTACGGCTTTGGTGTCAACTCGCCGCTTGCAGCCGGCTGCTGACCCGCCGGCGCATTCGTGCTCGCGCTGGCAGAGGGTGCCGGTAACGCTGGCGCCGCCGTCGGCCTCAACGTTCCCAACATCTGGCCAGCTTCCATCGCGGCGTAGCTGCGCGAGTATTGCGACATGATCGTCTCGCAGATCCGCCGCGCCTCATCCGCCCGCCCTTTTGCGTTCGACAACTGCGCCTGCGCGAACAGCGCCAGCGGCGCATTGAAGCTGCCCGGATCGTTCGCCGCGATTTGTTGGTACGCCGCGGCCGCTTCGTCCGTTTTGCCGATGGCCTCCAGATTCGCGGCCATGCTCATTCGCGCTGTACTCGTCAGCTCGTGCCGCGGAAATTTATCGAGGAATCGCTGGAGCGTCGCGTTCGCGTCCGCCGGTTTGCCGCTCTTGCGCTGTTCATCGGCAAGCAATAAATAAGCGCCCGCCGCCGCAGGCGTATCGCCGTATCGGTCGATCACACCCTGGTAATCCGCCGTCGTTTTCGCCGAGGCGAATGCCGCCGAAGCCGCGGACTCGTGCCGTTCCCGATAGAAACGCCATCCGGCAAACGCAAGGCCAGCAAGCAACGCGAGGCCGAGCACGGCCGCGATTTCCTTCCGGTACTGAAACCAGAACACCTGTCC
>DAIRIE010000068.1:9350-11650 GCA_036809705.1 Chthoniobacterales bacterium | reverse complement strand
GCGCGAGCTGCGAGACCGCACGTGAGGCGAGGGGCGCGATTTTCGGAATAACCGGGCGGCAGGAGATTCCTGACATTTGTCTCTAATGATGATCCTGCACCCTGCGCCCGCCCAATCAGATTTTGATCGGCACGCTGGCGCAAACAAATCAGCTCAAACGAGTGACACACCCAGCGTGCAAAGTCTCTCGATCATCATTCCGGTGCTGAACGAAGGAGCCGGCATCCGATCGTTTCTCGAGAAGCTCCGCGCGCGTGCACCGGGCGCGGAGATCATCGTGGTGGACGGCGGGAGTTCCGATGCCACGCGCGAGACTGCGGAGCCGTTCTGCGATCGCGTAATTTCGAGCGCGCGCGGCCGCGCCAGTCAGATGAACACAGGCGCGGGTGTGGCCCGTGGAAATGTGCTCTGGTTTCTTCACGCCGATGTTGAAGCGCCTGCGAGGTGCGCCAGCTACATCGAGCATGCGCTGAAGGACGGTCGCGCCGTTGGCGGTTATTTTCGCATCCGCTTGCCGCGGCGGCAGGTCGTTTATCGACTAACGGATGGCTTCGCGCATTATGCAGGCAAACTTCTGCGCATCCGCTGCGGCGACCACGGCCTGTTTTGCCGGCGCTCAGTCTTCGAGCGGACTGGCGGGTTTCGTGATGTTCCGCTCATGGAAGACGTTGAATTTTTCCGGGCGCTGCTTCGCTGCGGACGCACCCCTGCCGTTCCGGCTCGACTAATCGTGAGCCCGCGCCGCTACGAAGCAGTCGGCCCGCTACGACTCACGTTCGCTTATGGTTTAATTGCGACGCTGTACGTGTTTCGCGCGCCATGGTCGATGCTTGCCAGATTGTACCAACAACTCTGTGCCTAGAGGAGAGTGACGGCCTGCATACAAAGATTTCGTCTGGACAGAACGATGTTGGTAGCTTATGCCTGCCGACGACCGATGAGTACTGACATGTTCAGCTTATTCGATTCACTCGCGCCTCTCGGCACGAGATCAGAAGCTACTCGGCCGGCGGGCGGCTATTGGCGCCGCTAATCTTCAGTAGCTAACCGCGTCGGATTTCGACGGGACGCGTAGAGCTGCTTTCTCCTAACTAACGCGCACGGGCTCTCGTGCGTGCCGCTTCGCGCCGTCGAGTTGCTTTTCTTTAGCTCAACAAATGTACTTATCGCCATCAGACCTATCTGCGCAGCGACTGGATGCCGAGGATGCGCTGGCGCATTTTCGTCATCGATTTTTTGTTCCTAACGACAAGATTTACCTCGACGGTAATTCGCTTGGCCTACTCTGCCGCGCTGCCGAGGAGAGTCTCTCACGTGTAGTTCACGAGTGGAGGACCGGCGCAATCAGCGCCTGGCTCGATGCGGAGCTGCCATGGTTCACCATGGCGGAGACACTGGCCGCGCGCGTGGCGAAGCTAGTCGGCGCCGAGTCTAACGAGGTGGCGATAGCGAATTCGATGACGGTGAACCTGCACCAGTTGCTGGCTACGCTTTACCGCCCGCATGACACGCGAACGAAAGTCTTGATCGATGCACTTAGCTTTCCGACGGACCGATATGCGCTGCGAAGCCATCTCAGATTACGGGGGCTCGATCCTGATGAGCACTTGGTAATCGTTAGGCCGGACGAGTCGAGGTTCCTGGATGAAAACAAGATTGAAGAAGCCTTAAGTAATCCAAAGCTGCAGATGGCGCTGTTTCCGTCTGTCGTTTACACCACCGGACAGCTTCTCGACCTGAAACGCCTGTGCCGTGCGGCGCAAGACAATGGCGTGGTCATCGGAATCGACATGTCGCATTCCGTCGGCGTAATGCCGCACGCGCTTGATGAGTGGGGCGCTGACTTTGCAGGGTGGGGACATTACAAGTTCATCAATGCCGGCCCGGGAGCAGTGGCCGGACTGTTTATCAACCGCAGACATTTCGCCGCTGATGGACGAGTCGATGCCGGATTAGCGGGGTGGTGGAGCGTGCACAAGGAAAGCATGTTCGAAATGGCGGACGAATTCTTCCCCGGAATGGGTGCGTCGGCATTGCAGATCGGCACACCGGCGGTGCTGAGCATGGCGCCTCTCGACGGCGCTCTCCGGCCGATCGAAGAAGCTGGCCTCGAACGCATCCGCGACAAATCCGTAGTCATGACAGAGTTCATCATTAACGCAGTGGACGCGGAGTTGGCCGATCTTGGTTTCTGCGTCGGCACACCGCGCGAATCGCAACGACGTGGCGGGCACGTATCCATTCAACACCACGATGCGCACGCCATCTACCGTGAGCGAGTCGCCCACCACCGGGATGCG
>DAIRIE010000068.1:8124-9340 GCA_036809705.1 Chthoniobacterales bacterium | reverse complement strand
TCCATGACGCTGCGCGCGCAAGGCGTTGTTCCCGATTTTCGAAAACCTGACGTCATCCGCTTCGCCCCGTCGCCGCTTTACAACACCTTCAGTGAATGCTGGGAAGCGGTGCGAATTCTGAAGGAGATCACTGAGACGGGCGCATACAAAGAGTTCGAAACCGCGACGGCTCTTGTCACGTGACCAATCCAACGCCAGCGCGTCAGACGATGAGTTCGCCCAAGCGGCCGTCGTGGTTATTGCCCACGCCAGCGCGGCGAGACGAAACAGAAGCTGAATCGCCCGTGCGCGAGCTGCTCGTGCGCTTGATGCGGGGCGAAGATTTGTCGCGGCAGGATGCGGCTCAGCTATTCGGCGCCGCGATGGACGAGCGCGCCACAGATGCTCAGATCGGCGCCGCGCTCGTGGCTCTAGCCATCAAAGGCGAAACCGCCAATGAACTTACCGGGATGGCCGAGGCGATGCGTGCTCGCGCGGTGCGAATTCATTGCCGTCATTCCCGCTTCATCGACACCGCAGGAACAGGATCGAGCTACGCCAAAACGTTCAACATCTCGACCGCGGCAGCATTCGTCTGCGCGGGCGCGGGATTACCTGTGGCGAAGCATGGAAGCCGAGCTGCAACCAGCTTATCCGGCAGCGCTGATGTATTGTCGGAACTCGGCGTTAACGTGCAAGTGGAAGCAGCCGTTTCTGAAGAATGTCTCAACGACGAGGGCATTTGCTTTCTCTTCGCGCCACTTTATCACCGCGCGACGAAGCGTGTCGCAACCATCCGTCGCCAGCTCGGCGTTCACACGACATTTAATCTGCTCGGTCCACTTACGAATCCCGCCGGAGCACCGTGTCAGTTGATCGGGGTGTGGCACGAGGCGTTGCTCGAGCCGCTCGCGCATGCGCTGATTGCGCTCGGGACAGACCACGCCTGGGTCGTCCACGGCGCCGACGGACTTGACGAAATTACGACCGGCGCGAGGACCAAAGTCGCCGAGGCACGCGGTGGAAATGTTCGGATCTTCGAGGTTGCTCCTGATGACTTCGGCGTGCCGCGTTCTGATTCATTGGAGCAACTGCGCGGCGGCACCGCGCGCGCGAATGCGAACCTGATCCGTGCCGTGTTTAGCGATGAAACCGGAGCGACACTCGTCCTTGCGCGCGATCTCATCATCGCAAACGCCGCCGCCGCGATCTTCGTCGGCGGTTTGGAAGACGATTT
>DAIRIE010000068.1:2380-8114 GCA_036809705.1 Chthoniobacterales bacterium | reverse complement strand
TTTGCGCAGCGCGGCCGAGCGGGCGCGCGACAGCATCCAATCTGGAGCAGCGCGCCGAAAGCTTAACGCGCTTGTCCAGCGGTCGAAGGGAGCGCCTGTAATCGCGTGAGCATCCTTGAGGAGATCGTCGCGAGTCGTCGCGCCCACCTCGCAGCGAGCCGCACTGCTGCTCATGCAGCGACGCTTGCCCGCGCCGCCGAACAAATGCGCGCCATCGCGATACCTCATCGGCTTCGCAGCGCGTTGATACGAGACAATTGCGTGAACATCATCGGCGAATACAAACGCGGTTCGCCATCGGCCGGGGTCATAAACGAAATAGCCGATCCAGCTGATGTAGCCGCGAAGTACGAATCTGCTGGAGCCTGTGCTATTTCCGTCGTCACCGAATCGCGATTCTTCGGTGGTTCACTTCGCGACCTGCGACTAATCCGCTCTACAAGTTCGCTGCCGATTCTGCGCAAGGACTTCATTGTTGATGAATACCAGATCAACGAAGCCGTCGTTGCCGGTGCGGACGCGGTGCTCTTGATCGTCGCCGCACTTTCAAACCAAGAACTGCGCCGCCTCCACGCTCGTGCTGAAGAACTCGCGGTCGATGCGCTTGTCGAGGTGCATACGCGTGAAGAGCTCGACCGAGCATTGAGCTGCGGATCGAAGCTACTCGGGGTAAACAATCGCGATCTACACACCTTTGTCACATCGATCGATACTTCGATCGAGCTGGCCCCGTTCGCGCCCGCAGACGTGACGCTGGTCAGTGAGAGCGGCATCTCGAGGGCGAGCCAGATCGCGCAACTGCTCCGATGTGGATTTCGCGGGTTTTTGATCGGGGAATCGTTAATGCGTTCGCCCGATCCGGGAGAATTGATTCGATCCTTTCAATGTGCAGCTAACGAGGGGTGGCCTCATGCTTGAACAAGGGCCGTTGCTAAAGGTGTGCGGCGTTACCAATCCTGCGGACGCAATCATGTGCGCGGAACGCGGAGTGCAGATGATCGGGCTCAACTTCGCCTGCGAAAGCCAGCGTTACGTTGAGCGTGAGGCCGCAGCTGAAATCATCAGAGCGGTTCGTGCTGCATCTCGCGCCGTGCGATTTGTTGGCGTTTTCGTAAATGAACAACTGGAACTGGTCTCTTCGCTCGCTCAAGAGCTCACGCTCGACGCAATTCAGTTACACGGAAACGAATCACCGGAGTACGCACGCGCCCTCAGGCCCATGTTTCTGATAAAGGCATTCCGTGTTGGTCCACAATACGATGAGTCTCTGGCGGCCAATTATCCGAGTAACGCAATTCTGCTCGATTCGTGGAATGCGAAATTCCGCGGCGGAACCGGAGAAACGTTCGATTGGTCCGTGGCCCGATCGTTACGTCCTCGTGTGAGCCAGCTGATCCTGGCCGGCGGCTTGACTGCTCACAATGTCCGCGCAGCGATTCCAGTTGTCCGCCCGTACGCAATCGATGTGTGTAGTGGCGTCGAAGACTCTCCGGGGCGCAAGAGTCGCGAGAAACTCTGCGCTTTGCTCGAAGCACTACGTGAGACACCGGCGATATCGCCATGAAAACATTCCGCTCCGAACCGGACGCACGGGGCTTCTGGGGAAAATACGGCGGTCGCTTTGTGGCCGAAACACTTATCGCTCCGCTGCAAGAACTCACAGCGGAGTTCCGCCGGGCCAAGCGTGATCCTGTTTTCCAGCAACAACTCAGAACATTGCAGCGGGATTATGCCGGGCGTCCCACACCGCTTGGCTTCGCTCAGCGGCTCACGGAGCATGCCGGCGGCGCGCGCATTTTCCTGAAGCGCGAAGACCTGCTCCACACCGGGGCGCACAAAATCAACAACGCGCTCGGGCAGGGACTGCTTGCCTTGCGAATGGGCAAACGCCGCATCATTGCGGAAACGGGCGCCGGTCAACACGGCGTTGCGACCGCGACAGTGTGCGCCCTGCTTGGCTTGGAATGTGTCGTTTACATGGGGGCGGAAGACGTGCGCCGGCAGGAGCCGAACGTAGTGCGAATGCGGCTGCTCGGCGCCGACGTCTGCGTCGTCGAAAGCGGTTCGCGGACGTTGAAGGATGCGATCAACGAAGCGTTGCGCGACTGGGTAGCCAATGCGCGAGGTACTTATTACCTGCTCGGCAGCGCGCTAGGTCCGCATCCGTATCCTTTGATGGTGCGCGATTTTCAAAGTGTCATCGGCGAAGAAGCGCGCCGTCAATTCCGCGCTCGTCGCATGCATCGGCGGTGGTTCCAACGCCATCGGTTTGTTCCATCCATTTCTGCCGGACTCGCACGTACGCCTGATCGGCGTCGAGGCCGGCGGTAAAGGGAAGCGCCTTGGGCAACACGCAGCGCGTTTCCTTCCTCGCGGCGGTGGCAAACCCGGTGTCCTGCACGGCACGCTCAGCTATGTTCTTCAAGATCGCGCCGGGCAGATCGCAAACACACACTCCATTTCCGCCGGCCTTGATTATCCGGCAATCGGCCCGGAGCACGCGTTTCTTCGCGACGCCAAACGCGTGGAGTACGTGTCCGTAAGTGATGCCGAAACTTTGCGTTCCTTCGAGCTGTTGGCCAGACTGGAAGGGATCATTCCGGCTCTGGAATCGGCGCATGCCGTGGCATATGCGATGCGCCTGGCTCGTTCTTTTCCGCCGAGTAAGATAATTCTCGTTAACCTTTCTGGCCGCGGCGACAAAGATTTAGCGAGCGCGGCGCCGTATCTGAAGCGTGATCGCGATGCCCGATGAGCGTCCTGACCGATCGCTTTGCGCGCCTTCGTGCGGAGAAGCGCTGCGGCTTCATTCCGTTCATCGTCGCAGGTGATCCCGACCTGCGTGCAACGGCCGCCCTGCTGCTTGGCTTAAGCGAGCTACAGCCCGTTGCAATCGAACTCGGAATTCCATTCAGTGATCCAACTGCGGACGGACCGGTCATTCAACGCGCATCGCAGCGCAGCCTCGGTAACGCGACAACGCTGACGAAAATTATGCGGATGCTAAAGGGAATGCGCCGTGCGCCGCTGGCGCCGATTGTGTTGTTCACCTATTACAATCCAGTTCTGCAATTAGGCGTGAACGGCTTCACCCGCGCAGCCGCCAGGTGCGGCATTTCTGGAGTGCTCGCTGTTGATCTTCCAGCCGAAGCAGCCGAGCCGCTGCACACGGAACTCCGCCGGCGTGAGATCGACCTTATTCAGCTGATCGCGCCAACAACGAGCGATCAGCGGCTAAAGCAGATCGCGCGTCGTGCATCAGGTTTTCTATATGTAGTCTCCCGAACTGGAGTGACGGGAACAGCGCACGAACTCGAAGATGAATCGCGCCAAACCGTGCAGCGTGTGCGGCAGGTAAGCGATCTCGGAATCGCGGTAGGTTTCGGTATTACGAACCGTCGCCAGGCGCGGCGCGTGTGTGAATACGCAGATGCGGCAGTCGTTGGCTCCCGCTTAGTCGCGGAAATCGAAGCCGTCACAGCGAAAAGCGACAGTGGCGTTTCAGCTGTGACAGATGCAGTTATGCGCCTGGCGCGTCAGTTCACTCCGACGAACGGCACTGAACGACGGATCGCGCACCTGCCATACGCCGATCATTAAGCCGGAGGGAACGATTCACAGACGCTGCCGTCCGCATCAATCGGCGGCAGCACTGTGCGCTAGTAACGGCGTTCGCAATGAACAATCACGGCGGCGTGAGTTCTTCGCTTGGGAGCACCGCGCAACCGCGCGTCGAATAAATCAGTTTGCGTGATAGTCTCACCCCTGTGGGTGTGACGCACTGGAAAATCGGCGGCGAAACCTACGATCTATCCCGGCGCGGATGGATCATGGGCGTGTTGAACGTCACGCCGGACTCGTTTTCCGATGGCGGCAGATTTTTCGACTGCGGGAAAGCTGTCGCGCACGCGCGCAATATGATCGCTGAAGGCGCGGATATTATCGATATCGGCGGCGAATCGACTCGGCCCGGCGCGGGAACAATCGATGCTGCGGAAGAGAAGCGGCGCGTGATTCCTGTCATCGAACAGCTCGCACGCGAGGCAAAAAAATTGATCTCGATCGACACATCGAAAATGGCAGTGGCGGAAGCGGCGCTCGACGCCGGCGCCAGCATCGTCAATGACGTGACCGGCGGCCGCGCCGATGCGGCGATGTGGCCGATGGTGGCAAAGCGGAGCTGCGCTTTCATCGTTATGCACATACAGGGAACGCCGCGCACCATGCAGGTGGCGCCGCACTACGACGATGTCGTCGCCGAAGTGGGTGAATTCTTTAGACAACAATATGCCTGCGCCATAAAATTGAATATCGATCCAATGACGCTCGCGTTCGATCCCGGCATCGGGTTCGGCAAAACGCCCGCGCATAATCTCGCCCTGCTAAAGAATCTTGCTCGGCTCCGAGTCGATGACCAGCCCATCGTCGCCGGCGTTTCACGCAAATCATTCCTCGGGAAAATCGCGGGTGCGAATGGCGCCGGTGCAGACCGCTCGATACCGACACTCGCCTTCACCTCGCTCCTGCGCACAACTGGCGCGGATGTTCTGCGGGTGCACGACGTGAAGGAAAACGTGGAGGCGTTGCGCGTGGCCGACGCGCTTTTGACCACGCCATGATCAATCAGCTTCTGCATCTTATCGCCATCGGCTGGCGGAGTGCCATCGAGATCGTGCTGCTCTGGGTCGGAATCTACTACGCCTACGTTTATTTCCGCGGCACGCGCGGAGCCAAGGTGCTGACCGGTCTCGCCATCGTCTTTCTCACCCTCACGCTCATCTCGACCCTGCTCAATCTCGTCGTCATCGGCTGGATCGTGCGCAGCTTCTCCGTCTTTCTCGCCATTGCCCTCGTGGTTATCTTTCAACCCGAATTGCGCCGCGGTCTCGCTGCCCTGGGGGGACATCCCATCTTTTCGCTCACCAGCGAAAAGCGCGAGACGGTTCACGATCTCGTCGAAGCGGTGATACAGCTGGCGAGTAAACAATTCGGCGCGCTCATCGCCATCGAGCGGGATACTTCCATTCGCGTCTACGAAGAGACCGGCGTGCAACTCGAAGCCGATTTCTCGGTCGAGCTCATGCTCACGATTTTCCATCCCAAGTCCGCCTTGCACGATGGCGGCGTAATCATCCGCAACGGGCGCATCGCCGCCGCCGCCTGCATCTTTCCCGTGAGCCAACGCGAAACGCTCGACCGCAGTCTCGGCCTTCGTCACCGCGCCGGCCTGGGATTGACCGAAGAATCCGATGCCGTCGCCGTGGTGGTGTCCGAAGAAACCGGCGGCATTTCCATTTGTCATCGCCGGCGGATCGAGCGCGGGTTCACGCCGGAAGCATTCGCCAAACGTATCTCTGAGATTTTATTACAAGGCTCTTATGAAGAAGTTAATTCTACAGAACTGGGGCGCGAAGTTAATCTCCCTGCTGCTCGCGACCACGCTCTGGTATCTAATCAAGAAGAACGTGGCAACGACCCCGTCGCCGTCTGAAGGCGCGAACGCGCCCGCGGCCAAGACGCGCTAGCATCGCAACGCCTTCTGCCGGCGCGGACGGACGGCAGCTACAACACTGGCTCGTTTTGGCTATTTGCCCATCGGCGATCATGACCGCCGCTACAGATTCTGCATCGACCCTAGCGTAAGAACCGCACGAGATTTTCGTCTTCCCAGCGGCGGGCGCGTTTGTAATAGCGAAACTCGCGTTCCCGTCTATTGAACTCCGCGGTGTGGACG
>DAIRIE010000068.1:0-2370 GCA_036809705.1 Chthoniobacterales bacterium | reverse complement strand
CATCAGGCACGACGGCGTGCAGCATTTCGTGGTAAAGCACGTACTCAAAAAACCATGCCGGCACGAACCGCTGATCCAGCCACGGATTGATGCGAATAACGCGGTCCTCCTCCTGGATCGTCCCGAAAATAAAATATTCGCGTGGCCGCTCGCGACGTTTGCGCCCCCACACTACTTTGTAGCCGCGCAGCCGATTGCCGAAATGGCGCGCGTTTAGCTTGTCGAATATCCCGCGAAGATCGAAGTAACGCCCTTCAGTTTCCAGCTCAAGCTGCCGCTGCAACGGGAGCCGCGGCCGCGCAATTTTCCGTTTTGTTCGCTTTGCCATAAAGTGCGGTCAACATCAACATGCGGTGCGGGAGTGTTCATGGTACCCGACTCCAAAGCGGGATACAACCGGCACGATAGAAAATTTTTACCGTCATTAGCTAAACGGTTTTAGATAGTTACAATCCATTCTCACCATTGCGGAATGTTCATTTCTGAGAATGCTAACCGCCGCCAGCTGAAGACAGCTTTTGCTCGTTTCCCCGAAGTTTACCGGCGCCGACTTTGCCCTATATTCCGCTCGCACTGGACCTGACGTGACACCGTTTCTCCGCAAAATTCTCGGCCTCAACTGGGTGCTGCTCGCGGTCATGCTCGCGCTCGCCATTTTCGGCGTCATCGCCATCTACAGCGCCACTTTCATGCGTGAGGATCCGCTCGCCGCCGAGTTCTGGCGCAAGCAGGCCAACTGGGTCATCGTCGGCTTTTTTGCCTTCGTCATCACCAGCCTGATCGATTACCGCTGGGTCCGCTGGGGCGCGCTGCCGATGTATCTCGCCGGCCTCGGCTTTCTCATCCTGACGAAATTCATGGGCCAAAAAGTTTACGGCGCCCGCAGCTGGCTCCATCTCGGCCCTATCAACTTCCAGCCGGCGCAGCTCGCCGTCATCGCCGGCATCATGGTGCTCTCGCTGTTCCTTAGCCAATTCAAACAGTTGCATCCGGCGTTGCGACTTGCATTCTGTCTCGTCATCGTCGGCGCCCCTTGCCTGCTCATCCTCATGCAGCCGGACCTGGGCGAATGCATCATCTGGGCGCCGGTCCTCATGGCGCTGCTCTTCGTCGGTGGAATCCCGGTGCGCTATCTCATTTGCATGATCCTCATCGTGGTCGCGTTCATCCCCATCGCAATCAATGTCGGCCTGAAACCGTACCAACAGGAGCGCATCACTGCGTTCATTAATCCCGACATCGACCGTCAGGGTTCGGCCTGGGCCATCAATCAATCGCTCATCGCCATCGGCTCCGGCGGCTGGAATGGCAAAGGATTCAAGGCGCCCAACACACAAATCGAGCTCGGCTTTCTGCCCGCCACGGCCGTGCACAACGACTACATCTTTTCCGCCATCGGCGAGCAATGGGGCTTCATCGGCGGAATGTTTTTGCTCGGAGCTTTCGCTCTGCTCTTGCTCACCTGCCTCTTCGTCGCGTTCTGGGCCGCCGATCAGCTTGGCCTGCTTCTCGTCGTCGGAATTACCGCGCTCATTTTCACTCACATTTTCCAAAACATCGGCATGACCATTTCCATGCTGCCGATCACCGGCGTGCCGCTCCCGCTCATCAGCTACAGCGGTTCTTTCGTCCTTATGATCATGTTCGGCCTTGGCCTGGTGAACAGCGTTTGGGTCCATCGCCGCGGCGCGCCTGCGCGGTAGCTGGTCAGAATTCGCACGAATTGCCTCACACCGAGTCCACAACGGACACAAAGAACCTAGGAATGTAGAGTCCTTCGTGACCTTTGTGGCCGTTGTGTGAGGAGATCTTAGTGCACCGCCGAAAATTCTTGAAGCACGCTCCGGTTCCGCGTCTCCTCATCGCCAGTGCCGACGGACTACAAGGTCAAACTCGAAGTCTTCGAGGGGCCGCTCGATCTGCTCCTTTATCTCGTCAAACGCGACGAGATCGACATCTACGACATCTCGATTGAGCGCATCACGCGCCAGTACCTCGAGTACCTCCAGGCTTTCAAAGAACTGAACATCGATCTTGCCGGCGAGTTCGTCCTCATGGCCGCGAACCTTCTCTACATCAAGAGCCGCAGCCTTCTCCCGCGCGACCAGCAACCGCCCGATGAAGACGCCGATGAGGATGACCCACGCTGGGAGCTCATCCGCCAGCTCATCGAGTACAAAAAGTTTAAGGAAGTCGCGGCGTTGCTGCATGAGCGGGCGCTTAAGCAGGAAAAAATCTTTTCGCGCAATGCCGTCGCCCCACCCGACTCGCCGCTGCGACTCGGCGAGGTGGGAATTTTCCAACTCATCAACGCCTTCCAGAACGTCATCAAACGCATCGACGCCCGCGAAGAATTGCAGGAAATTTTCG
>DAIRIE010000067.1:7863-11663 GCA_036809705.1 Chthoniobacterales bacterium | reverse complement strand
GCGCGAACGCAAACGTGCCGCGTCACCGTCGCTAGTCAACAACGTTGAGGGGGTCGCAGTGTGCGACAACGCCGGCGACTGAATACGCTTCCGCCCCTGCTTCGGGGGAGCACAGGCTCGAGCCTGTAGTTCGCGGCAACCTGCCGCGAAGCGTGTTGCGGTCCGAAACGTACAGCCACCCGGCATTTGGCCAGCGGCCAAATGCAACAGGCTGGCAGCCTGTGCTCCTCGGAACGGAGCCAGCGCCGGCATATTCCCAAAACTTCTCTCCATCCAGTCGCTCAGGGCGCGACCGAATCACACGAGGAGGTAACTCGCCATGGCTACAAAACAATCTTTCTTCGGCAACGCATTCAGTCTGCTCAAGCAGACATTCAACGAATGGCTCGAGGACAAGGCGCCGCAACTGGGCGCCGCGCTCGCATATTATACCGTCTTCTCGCTCGCGCCGCTCATCCTCGTGCTGCTCGCCGTTATCGGCTTCATCTTTCGCGATGATCCCGGCGGGGCCTGGAACAAAATCACCGGGCAAATGAGTTATTTCCTCGATAAAAGCGCGGTCGACGTAGTGCAGAACATCGCGCAAAAAGCTTCGCAGCCGAACAAAGGACTGCTCGCCACCATCATCGGTATCGCGCTCGCGCTCTTCGGCGCGAGCGGCGTCTTCGGCCAGCTTCAGGACGCGCTTAACACCATCTGGGGCGTGAAAGCCAAACCGGGTCAGGGCATCTGGGGATTTCTGCGCTCGCGTTTTCTCTCCTTCGCCATGGTGGGCGGCGTCTGTTTTCTGCTGCTCGTTTCGCTCACGCTGGAAAGCGTGCTGAAAGGTTTCAGCCATTACGTGCAGTCCGCTTTGCCAGGAGGAATCGTCGTCGCGCTCGCTGCTTATTGGATTTTCGATCTCGGCGTCGTCATTCTCCTCTTCGCCATCATCTTCAAATTTCTGCCGGACGCGAAAATCCAATGGCGCGATGTCTGGATCGGCGCGGCCATAACCGCGATCTTCTTCGCCATCGGCAAATGGGCGCTGGGGCTTTACCTGGGGAGCGGGAGCGCGGCTTCGGCTTACGGCGCAGCCAGTTCGCTGATCACCTTGTTGCTTTGGGTTTATTATTCGTCGCAAATCCTGCTCTTCGGCGCGGAGTTCACGCAGGTGTATGCGCAACGCGCCGGTCGCGGTGTCACGCCCGATGAGCACGCTGTCCAGGTGGAAACAACGGAAGTCGAGACTGGGAATAGAGGCAGCTGAGTTTAACGATCGTGAGCGAAAAGCTCACGTCGGTCCTCAGCCGACTAGTGTTGAACCGAGCTAACGTTAACCGCTGGTTCACAACCGCGCGCTCGGCGCTTGCGAGGGCATTCATTTGCGCGCAAAGTGCCCCGCCTCCGCACGATGCGCACTACGGCAACCGTTTACGCGATCACCGCCGCGGTCGTCGTCAGTTCGACCGCCGTGACGTACCTCGCCGGCAACCGGGTCAATCACCTTCATCGCAACGAACAGCAACGCCGCGGCGCCGTCACCGCGCTCGACGATCTGCTCATCACGTTACAAGACGCCGAGACCGGCCAGCGGGGCTACATCATTACCGGCGATGAAAGTTACCTCGAGCCATTCAGCTCGGCCGAGTCGCGCTTGCAGGCCGACACCGCGCACGTGCGCCAGATGAGCGGGCTCGGCATCACGCCGGCCGACGTCGCACAACTGAACGATCTCGCGCACGAGAAAATGGCAGAGCTGCGCCACTCCATCGATCTGCGCCGGCAAAGCGGACTCGAAGCAGCCATGCCGCTAATTCTTACCGGCAGGGGCAAGCAATCCATGAATCGGATTCGCGAGGTCATCGGCCGGCTCAAAGATGAGCAGGAACGCACCCTGGCTAACGAGGTGCAGCAGAGCGATGACGCTACGCGCATCCGCACCGGCATTTTCTTCACCAGCGGTTTGCTTAATCTCGCCGTGCTCTTGTGGGGATTTGACCGCATCCGTCGCGCGCTGCGGGAACGCGACGCCGCCGTCATCGAGCGACAGAAACAAACCGATCTGCTCGCCACCACCCTGGCCAGCATCGGCGACTGCGTCATCGTGACCAATGCCGACGGCGCCATCGCATTTATGAATGGGGTGGCTGAATCGTTGACCGGTTGGCCGCTCCAGGAAGCGCGTCATCGCCCCGTGGCCGAGATCTTCCGCATCATCAACGAACAAACGCGCCACCCCGTGGAAGACCCGGTGAAGAAGGTGATCCGGGATGGCGTCGTCGTCGGACTGGCCAATCACACTCTCCTCGTCCGCAAAGACGGCAGCGAGATTCCCATCGACGACAGCGGCGCGCCCATCCGCACCCGCGACGGCAGGCTGGAAGGCGTGGTGCTGGTGTTCCGCGATTTTTCGCAATACAAGGAGGCGCAACGCGAATTGAACGACGCGAAGGAGGCGGCGGAAGCGGCCAACCAGGCGAAGGACAAATTCCTCGCCATGCTCTCGCACGAGCTGCGCACGCCGCTCACGCCGGTGCTGGCCACACTCAACGTCTGGGAGTTGACCGATGACGTCCCGGCGAAGCTTCGCGAGGACGTGCAAATGCTACGCCGTAACATCGAGCTCGAAGCGCGCATCATCGACGACCTGCTCGATCTCACCCGCATCGCGCGCGGCGTCCTCTCCATCTCACCCGAGGTGCTCGACGTGCACGAGCTGCTTCAAATGCTGCTCGACATCACCCGCAGCGAAGCCGAAGCCAAGCGGCTGAACCTTTCGCTCCAGCTCGAGGCCGAGCGGCATTTCGTCAATACCGACGCCGGCCGCCTCCAGCAGGTGCTCTGGAACATCCTGCGCAATGCCATTAACTACAGCGACCCACGCGGCCGCATCACCATTCGTACCGCTAACGACGGACCGCGAGTCGTCATCAGCGTCACCGATTCGGGCATCGGCATGTCGGGCGAGACATTGGACAAATTGTTCCAGCCCTTCGAGCAGGCTGATCGGAATCGTTCCGTCCGCTACGGCGGGCTGGGACTTGGCATGGCCATCTCGCGCGCGCTGATGGAGTTGATGGGCGGAACGCTGAGCGCGGAAAGCGAAGGCGTCGGCCGCGGCTCGACCTTTACTGTTACGCTCGAGTTCGTGGATGAAAGCACCGCACTGGCTGCGCCCACCCGTCTGACTCCGCACCTGTCGCAGCCAGTGGACATTCTGCTCGTGGAAGATCATCTCGATACCGCCGTGGCGCTGGCGCGCGTCTTGCGCGTGCGCGGCAATGAGGTGCAGATCGCGCCTTCCGTAGCGGCGGCGCTCGATCTCATGGCGCAGCATCGCTTCGGACTCTTGCTCTGCGACGTCGGCCTGCCCGATGGCAGCGGTTACGATCTGCTCGCGCAGGTCCGCCAAACTAACAACGTTCCCGCCATCGCCCTCACCGGCTTCGGCATGTCGAGCGACATCGACCGCGCGATGGAGGCCGGCTTCGATGCGCACCTGACCAAACCGGTCGATTTCCAAAGACTGGAAGCAACCATGGCCAAGCTGCTGCCGCGGGTGTAGATAAATCCCGATCCCTGCGCCTCTCCCTCAATACGGTTCCTACGCCGCGGCGCGCGAAAATTACTACTCTGTAATTTTCTGCTTGTCACAAGTCGGCTCTCTCTTTATCCCACGCGAATGCATCTATTCACGACCCCTCGCCTCGTTCGCGCTCGCATCACGCTGCTCACGCTCGGCTGCCTCTGTTTTGCCGCCATCGCGCGCGCCCGCGCCCAGGCCTGGGCCTCGTCCTCGACGGTGAGGATGCCGTTGC
>DAIRIE010000067.1:4182-7853 GCA_036809705.1 Chthoniobacterales bacterium | reverse complement strand
TTTTCTTCGCGGCCGGTCAGCTCCGCCATGTCGTACAGGCCGCTGCCGCCGATCACATCACCGTCGTCGGCCAGGAACTGCCCAGCGCTTACGGCGCCCCACCGGCATTTTCCCGCACGCGTTTTGCTCCGATCACCACCGCGTATGTCTTGCCGCCGGGGAGCGTGCTGGCAGCCACCATTTACGATGGCGACGTTTTCCGCAAAGGCATTCCCGCTAATTCATTCACGCAGGAGATCGAGGTCGGCCTGCCGTATCGTTTCGGCGTTGCCATCGAAGCGGAACTCGAACATTACAACGGTATCACTCAGGGCCGAAGTGTCAGCCTCGAAGCCCGCTACGCTCTGGCTGATTGGAACAAGATTCCGCTCAACCCCACTCTCTTCGCCGAATACAAATTCGGCACCGGTCGCATTCTCCGCGACGAAGCATTGAATCAGCCCGACGAAGAAGAAGGCATGCCCGCTCCAGACACCGCCCTGCGGCGTCTCAGCTTGGGCGGCCATTCTCATCATGTGCGCAAACAGGACGCGGCAGACGACGAAGCATCGCAACCTGATCTGCCCGATGCCGTCGAAGGCCGCCTCCTTCTCTCGCAGGATTTCGGCGAACATCTCGAGTGGGCCATGAACCTCTTCTTCGAGCAGGAAACCGGCGGCGACCGCGGCCGCGAATGGGGTTTTGCCCAGAGCATCGTAGCGCCCTTGAACCGCGCTGAAACCTTCACGGCCGGTGTGGAAATGCAATACCTCGAGTTCAGCGACAAAGGAATCCGCGACGAACCCGAGCAGCGTTTCGTTATCGGCCCCACCATCGGCTGGAAACCCGCACGCTGGTGCCGGCTCGATGTTTCCGAGCTCTTCGGCTGCACGCCTGACTCCGAACGCGCCCGCACCTTCGTCGTTTTCTCCATCGTCTTCGGCGGCGGCAAGGAAACCGAAAGCGAAGCGCCGGTCTCGACGCGGAACCGCTAACGAGTTACAGCTCGAAAAAGGACCGCAAGCGATGCAAAAAGCTTGCGCTGTACTCGCGCTCCTTCTCCCTCGCACCATCGCTCGCGCTCTTATCTCGGATAATCCCTTCCGTCTCCAGCTTCCGCCGCGCCAGTAACTCACTTAATTGCATCAGGCATTCCGGCGATTGCCGAATCACTTCGCCCATCACCGG
Organism: Chthoniobacterales bacterium; assembly: GCA_036809705.1. Lineage (GTDB taxonomy): Bacteria > Verrucomicrobiota > Verrucomicrobiia > Chthoniobacterales > UBA10450 > AV69. Next base: position 6,686 of record DAIRIE010000067.1, on the reverse strand, counting down.
TTTGCTGATCTCCAGAACGTAGCAATCACCATCCGCGCGCACTGTCGCCGTCCGGCGCTCACCCGTGAGCAGCGACATTTCGCCGAAGCAATCGCCGGAGTTTAACGTGCCGACTCGGATGGGTGTGCCGTTATTAGCTACGGAGACGTTCGCGCTTCCGCGCAGGAGCACGAACATCGAGTCACCCGCGGCCCCTTCTTCGATGAGCCGCTCACCGCGGCCAAAGTGATTCAGTCGCGATCGCACCAGCAAACCGTCGATCTGCTCGTCGGACAAACATTGAAATAACTGTTCGCCTCGCAGAATCGCGCGCGCCTCGTCGTGTCCTTCGGCCACCGGTCGCGCGCGCCGGCGGTCGAGATGCAGCGTGCGAATCGGGAACGGCACCGCGATTCGCTCACGCTTCAGCTCATACCAGATATTAGTGCGGATGGCATCGCTCACGTCGTTATAGAAGCCGTGGTTGGTAATGTAGTATTTGATTTCGTAGATCACCGCTGACTCACCAAAGTCGATCAGGTAGATCTTAGGCCGCGGATCCTTGATGACTCCTTCGGCATTGTAGGTCGCGCGAAAGAGCGCATCCTTCACCCGGTTCGGCGGCACGCTGTAGTCAATCCCAATCCGCATCCGCATCGCGTGTAGCTCAGTGGGATAATGCAGATTGATAATGGTCTGCTTGATGATCTCGTTATTAGGTATCTCGATGTAGATGTTGTCATTCGTGCGCAGACGCGTGGCGCGCCAGTTGATCTCCATCACTTCCCCCGTGCGGTCGCCCACCTGCACCCAGTCGCCCACCCGATAAGGCCGGCTGATTTGCAGCGAAATACCTGCGACCAGGCTGCCCAAAAGGTTCTGCGCGGCAAACCCGAGAATGACGGCGGCGATACCAGAGCCGGCCAGCAATCCTTTGAGTTGTCCCTCTGCATGATAGCCAAAGCTCAGGACAAGTAGAAGCGCGACGAGAAAGATGCCGAGCGCCGCGATCTCTCGCAGAAGCTTTGGGATAGGCGTTTGTTTGCGCCGCTCGAACCACGCATCCCAGAGATAGCGATCGAACAAGGCGACGACGATTGCTGAGCTGAGAAGGAGCAGCGCCGCACCGATGTGATTGCGCCAGGTGGCGTGGATGCCGTAGACGCCCAACGCGCAATAGAAAGCGAACGTCAGGCAGAAGAGTTGGAATAGAAGACCCAGCGGAACGCCGGCTTTGCGTTTAAGAAGACGGCCAATAGTTAAGGCCGCAAAATAGGTAACCAGGAAGGTGACGACCGTGGCCGCCGCGCGGTAACTTTCGATCAACGCATGAAGCATTGCCGTTGCAATCTACTAAAGAAGATGGAGCGGAACAAGCGTCGCTAGCGCGCAAAAACAAGCCACGCCCAGCCGGCTAGAAAACAAAGGCCACCGAGGGGAGTAATCGGGCCAAGCCAGCTCGCGCCGGTCGCTGCCAGGGCATAGAGACTGCCACTGAAAAGAACGATGCCGGCAAGGAACAGATAACAAACGCCGCGGTTCGCGCTCTGTTGCGCAATGACCATGAGCGCGAGGCCATGCAGAAAATGGTAAAGCACAGCTGTATTCCAGGTCGCGCGCGACTGGTTGGCTTCCAGTGTCGCTCGCAGTGCATGCGCGCCAAATGCGCCGAGCGCGACAGCGACGAAGCACATGACTGCGCCAACCTTGAACCAGTTCATTTGAGCGAGTTTCGCCCATAGCGAATCTCACTTCCCAATTACCGCGCCTAACGCTAGCGTGCAACCATGCGCTCGAATTCCCGGCTTATTCCGCTCATCCTGATAGCTCTGCCAGCTTCTGTTTTCGCCTCGCCGATCCAGGAACGAGCCGATGATTTCCTTGGTCTGGCTAACGCGGGTTACCAGGCCCTGGCCCGCGTCAATCAGGAGGCACAATGGCTCGCTGTTACTGATGTTACCCCAGAGCACGATGCCGCGGCCGAGTCAGCCGGCAAAGCTTTCGCCGCCTTTAACGGTAACCCGGCGTTAATTGACCGGGCACGCGAGTTACTCACGCATAAAACGGAGCTAAGCGAGCTTTCGGTGCGTCAACTAAACCAGCTGCTCCTCAACGCCGCGGAAGGCCCGATGACTAACCCAGACCTGGTGTCGAAACGTGTCGTGGCCGAGACCAAACAGGCATCCATTCTCAATAGCTTCGAGTTCAAACTCAACGGCAAGACAGTAACGGCTAATCAGATCGATGACACGCTCGAGAAGAGTACCGACCTGGCTGAGCGCAAGGCAGTCTGGGAAACGTCCAAGCAAAGCGGGCCAGCTTTGAAGCCTAACCTTGTCACCTTGCGAGACCTGCGGAATGGGGTGGCGAAGGAGATGAAGTATCCCGACTATTTCTCGTTAGAAGTCGCGAGCTATGGGATGACAACTGATGAAATGTTGAAATTGCAGGAGAGCTGGATGGAAACTTTGCGCCCGCTTTATTTGCAACTGCATACCTGGGCCAAATACAAGCTGGCTGAGAAG
>DAIRIE010000067.1:993-4172 GCA_036809705.1 Chthoniobacterales bacterium | reverse complement strand
GAGGATACCGGCACACTGGATCAATAATCGCTGGAGTCAGGAATGGACCGGGCTGGTCGAAGCAGCGAACATCGACAAGTATTTCGAGGGGAGAAAGCCGGAGTGGATAATCAAGACGGCCGAGCAATTTTATACCGGGCTCGGTTTTTCGCCCCTGCCCGCAACCTTCTGGGAGCGTTCCGATTTGTATCCGCTGCCGCCCTATTCGAAACGGAAGAAGAACACTCACGCCTCCTGCTGGCACATTGATCTTAAGGATGACATCCGTTCGCTGCAAAGCATTGAGCCCAATTCAAAGTGGTTCTTTATCGCCCATCACGAGCTGGGTCATGGTTACTACTTCAAGGCTTATTCGCGGCCGGAAGTGCCTTACTTGCTTCGCCTCGGCGCGGCGCCCGGGTTTCACGAGGGCGTAGGCGAGTTAATCTCACTCGCCTCGAGCCAGGTCCCTTACCTGCAATCACGCGGAGTCCTGCCGGCTGACTTCAAAGCCGACAAGACTGCTTTTCTCCTCGATGACGCGCTGGCCCGTTCCATTCCCTTCATCTTCTTCGCCAGTGGAACCATGACTCATTGGGAAGCTGACATCTACGCGCACAACCTGCCCCCGGACCAATGGAACGCGCGCTGGTGGAAATACGTCGGTGAGATGCAGGGCATCGAGCCGCCCAGTCCGCGCGGCGAAGAGTTCTGCGACGCCGCGACCAAGACGCACATCAATGACAATCCAGCTTACTACTATAACTATGCCTTCGCCACCGTCTTTAAGTTCCAGCTTCACGATTACATCGCGAATCACATTCTTCACCAGCCGCCGCAATCATGTAACTACGCCGATAACAAGGAAGTCGGCGCATGGCTGGACAATATCCTGAAGAAGGGCGGGACCGAGAACTGGCGAAAGGTTCTGAAAGACGCTACCGGTGAGGATATCTCCACCCGGGCGATGGCTGATTACTTCAAGCCGTTGCAAAGCTGGCTCGAAGAGCAGAACAAAGGCCGGCAGATCGGCTGGGATTGAATTTCGGTGCAATAGCAACGGCAGGCGACCGAGCTAGTGCGGGTGCACACACCGCTGTCATGTCGAGCGGAGTGGAGACATCTCTAACCACGTCTCCGCGGTGGAAAGCTGGAGATTTCTCGGCTCCGCTTCGCTTCGCTCGAAATGACAGGAATGCGGAATGGTTTTAGCTCTGCGTTACCTGAGTATGGGTATTTCCCTCAAGCCGCAGCACCTGAAGCGATACCAGCAGATTGCCTGGCTGTTCGCCAAGTATGGCCGCTCCGACCTGGTCAAGCAGAGTGGACTGGAAGAAGCACTCACCGCTGAGCAACGTGTCACGCCTCAGGAAGCGGCCAAGGCCGACCAGTTGGCGGAGGATTTGGAAAGGCTCGGCCCGACTTTCATCAAGCTCGGCCAGCTTCTCTCCACCCGCGTCGAGCTACTGCCGCAGGCCTACCTCGATGCCCTCTCACGTTTGCAGGATGACGTCGAGCCGTTTGGGTTCGACGAAGTTGAGAAGATCGTCACCGCCGAACTAGGCGTGCGGATGTCGAAAGCCTTTCTCAATTTTCAAGTGAAGCCGATCGCGTCAGCTTCGCTGGGGCAGGTGCATCTCGCCCGGTTGCGCGATGGGCGCGCTGTCGCGGTCAAGGTGCAACGACCGAACATCCGAGGAGATGGTGGAAGATCTCGATGCGATCGAAGAGATCGCGCAGTTTCTGGACGAACACACGGAGGTTGGTCGCCGCTACGAATTCGTGCGCATGCTGGATGAGTGGCGCAGGAGTCTCATGCGCGAGCTCGATTACCGGCAGGAAGCGCACAACCTCGCCGCCTTTCGTGAGCAGTTGAAAAACTTCGCCCACATTGTCGTGCCAGCGGCGATCTGCGATTACAGCACGTCACGTGTGCTCACGATGGAGTATGTGCCGGGCACGAAAATCACGCGGCTGAGTCCGCTCGCGCGCATGGAACTGGACGGCGAGACGCTGGCCGAGGAACTCTTCCGCGCTTATCTCAACCAGATTCTGGTCGAAGGGTTTTTCCACGCTGATCCGCATCCGGGCAACGTTTTCATCACGACCGATCACCGCATCGCGTTTCTCGATCTCGGCATGGTCGGGCGCATCATGCCGCGTTTGCAGGAAGATTTGCTGCAATTGCTGCTCGCCATCGCCGAAGGTCGGGGCGAGGAAGCGGCGCAGATCGCGATCAAAATTGGCGAGCCGCGCGACGGCTTCGATCAGTTCGGAATTCATTCGCCGCATCTCGACCATCACCGCTCAGCAGAAGACGACCACTGTCGAACAGATGCAGGTCGGCCGCCTCGTTCTCGAGGTGACGCAGGCCGCAGCCGAATGTCAGATTCGCGTCCCGGCGGAGCTAACGATGCTCGGCAAAACGCTGCTCAACCTTGATCAGGTGGCGCGCGCGCTTGCGCCGCAGTTCGACCCGAACGCCGCCATTCGCCGCGATGCCGCCACCATCATGCAGCAGCGCGTGGTGAAGAGTCTTTCGCCTGGAAATCTTTTCAGCGGCTTGCTTGAAGTGAAGGATTTGATCCAGCGTTTGCCCGCGCGACTGAACAAGCTCCTCGACGCTTTAGCTAATAACGAGCTGAAGGTTTCCGTCGATGCGATCGATGAGACGACGCTGATCCTCGGTTTTCAGAAGATCGCCAATCGGATCACCGTCGGTCTTATTATTGCCGCACTAATCATCGGCGCCGCGCTGTTGATGCGGGTGGAAACAAGCTTTCGCATCTGGGGTTATCCCGGCCTGGCCATCATCTTCTTTCTCTTCGCCGCAGGCGCAGGCATCGTTTTGCTCTTCAATATTCTGTTTTACGACAGGTCTCATCGCGAATGACAGCCGCGAGTTCCGCGGCGCGTTCGCGCAGAAGCTGAGAGCAGAGTTTAATCGCGAGCGTGCGACTGATCGGCGGACGCGCCAGAGCGAAGACGCCGTCGAATAACTCTTCCGCCACTGCATCCGGCAGAGCTTCACCGACAACAGCGTAAACGCGTTTGCCCTCGGCGCGGGCGAGCTTTGCTACACCTGCCGGCGCCTTGCCTTCGCTGGTCTGAGCGTCGAGGCGCCCTTCGCCGGTAATCACGATCTCAGCCCGGCAAACCTTGCTCGTGAGATCAATCGCATCCGCCACCACATCGAACCC
>DAIRIE010000067.1:0-983 GCA_036809705.1 Chthoniobacterales bacterium | reverse complement strand
GAGCAAACCAAACCCAAGTCCACCGGCCGCGCCCGCTCCTGCTGTTCCGCGGTAATCGCCACCCAAGTCGCGCGCGGCGACATCAGCCAATCTCGTTAGCGCTTGTTCCAGCAACTCGATCTGCTCAGGCGTCGCGCCTTTTTGTGCGGCAAAAACGCGCGTGGCTCCGCGTGAACCAAGCAGCGGATTCTGCACATCTGCGGCGACGATCACCCTTTTCTGATTTGCCTCCGCCGGCGCAACAATATGGTCCAATTGCGGAAGCTCTCGCGGCCCATCGCTCAACTCCTGTTGCTCGTCTTTGCTTCGCAAAAAGCGAAATCCCAGTGCGCGTGCCATTCCGAATCCGCCGTCGTTCGTCGCGCTGCCGCCGAGACCGATGATGATCTCACGCGCACCGCGCTTCTGCGCATCCAGGATCATTTCACCGGCGCCGACGGTCGTTGCTCGCGCCGGGTCGCGCTCCGCAAGATTAATCCGCCGCAACCCAGCGCTTTCGCTCATTTCCATCACCGCGGTTTTGTTCTGCCCGATCCAGAAATAGCGCGCCTCAATCGCGCGGCCGAGCGCGTCATGCGCCGGACAGCTGATCGATTCGGCGCCGAGCGCATCGCCAATGATCTCTGCTGTGCCTTCGCCACCATCGGCTACCGGCGCGATCTCGAGCTCCGCATCCGGCAAAACGTCACGAACGCCGGCGGCGATATTCTCCGCCACAGCTCGCGCACGGAGCGAGCCTTTGAATTTGTCGGGAGCAATTAGAAACCGCACTTCGACTTAAACCGCAGACAATGCAGAGTGGACAGCTTTTCTTTTCCCTGGGTACCTCTGCGGTTAACTCTCCTTTAGCTTCTGTTCGAGTATTTCCCCAGCGATTCGGGGATTGGCTTTGCCTTTCGATAACTTGATCACCTGCCCCTTGAGGAAGTTGAGCGAAGCCACATTTCCCGCTTTGAAATCCGCGACCGGCTTTGGATTGGAAG
>DAIRIE010000066.1:0-11731 GCA_036809705.1 Chthoniobacterales bacterium | reverse complement strand
CGGTTCGCGTCCGTCGACACTTAGAAAGGTGGGATATTCACTGCTGGCAGCCGCAACTTCGATGATGGAGGAGTCGCCGACAATGACGGAACGATTCGTGAGCACATGTGGACAAATCGGCGTGATGACGAATACCCCGGAGTCAGGCGCGAGAATGGGTCCGCCGGCGGAAAGCGAGTATGCGGTCGATCCGGTAGCCGTGGCGATGATCAAGCCGTCAGCGTTGAATTCGGTCAGCGGCTCGCCATTGACGCGGGCATGCAATCGGATGAGACGCGAAACATCGCCGCGGCTAATGACGGCATCGTTCAGCGCGTGCAAGGCGGAAAGTGTGCGCTCGCCCTGGCGCAACTCCACTGCGAGGAGCGCGCGTTCGCTGTAGGCAATGCGGCCGCTAACCATGGCTTCGACAGCTTCGCGGTAGGCGGAGGAATTGACGCAGGTGAGAAAACCGAGCGAGCCGACGTTGATGCCGAAGATGGGTTTTAATTCCTCGCCGGCGGATGCGACGACGTTGAGGATGGTGCCGTCGCCGCCAAGCACGACGATGAGATCGGCGCGTCGTGCGATCGCGGCGATGTCTCCGCCGGCAGGTTGTTGGGCCAGCGCGGCGGTGGCATTTTCAACTGCGACTTCAATGCCGCGGGCGGCGAACTCATTCACGACAGCGCGCGCCAGCTCAGCCACGCCCGCTTTTCCCGTATGCGCGATCAGCCCGATCGTTTTCGCGCGCATATAAAGAATTCCCGATTGCCGTCGGTGCCGGTGATCACGGATGGGACTAGACCGATGACATCGTGGCCGAGCTGCTCGACGAACGCCACTACCTTGCGCTGCACCTTTTCGTGCAGAGAAGCGTCGCGCACGATTCCGCCGCGGCCGACGGCGGAACGTTCCAACTCAAACTGCGGTTTGATCAAGGCGAGCACGCTTCCGCTCGGCCTTAGCAGGGCAAACGCATTCGGCAAGATCAAAGTCAGCGAGATGAAGGAGACGTCGATGACGCAGAGGTCGATCGTCTCCGGAATGAGTGCGATTGAAAGCGTGCGCGCATTCACTTTCTCCAGGACAACGACGCGCGAATCGTTGCGCAACTTCCAGGCGAGCTGGCCATGTCCGACATCGATGGCGTAAACGCGGGGTGCGCCGCGTTGCAGCAGACAATCGGTAAAGCCGCCGGTCGACGCGCCAATATCGGCCGCGATAATCTCGCGCACCTCGAGAGCGAAATGATCGAGCGCGGCTTCGAGCTTAAGTCCGCCGCGGCTAACGAAACGCGGGCGCGCGCTCGTCACGATCTGCGTCTCCGGCGAAATCATGAGCGAAGGCTTAGTCGCGACACGTTCGTCGATCCGCACTTCTCCCGCCATGATGGCGCGCTGTGCCTGCTCGCGACTCTGGAAATAGTCACGCTCGACGAGCACCTGATCGAGACGTGCCTTCTTCATGTATTCGAATCGCACTGACGCACCAGTTTCTCGACTGCATTGAGCTCGTCGATGGTCGCTCGTCGTCGCCGATATTTGCGCGCGATGAGTTCCTGCAACGTCAGCAGGTCGGGCTGGAGCGGCTGTTCATGATAGGTCCATTTTTCTTCATCGGCGCGTTTCGATTGCAAACGCCAGACGCCGCCGAACCAGGTCGCGCGCACCTCGCGTTTCACGCCATCATCTTCGCGTTCGGTCCATACATGTTGACGCGGCATAATCTCGCGTCTCTAGATTAGCCCCCTTGAAAGACGCCGCCAAACTCTTTGCCTATTTCGCGGCGGTCGTCCTGGGCGGCGCCATCCTTGCCCCGCCACTCTTCTGGACTGCGCAAACTGCGGCCGCGCACGGCATCGCCACCTTCCTCATGCGCTTTGATTTCGAAAGCTTCTTTCATCGCGCGCTGCTCATTTGCGCGCTGCTTTTTCTTTGGCCACTGCTGCGTTCATTGCAGATTCGTTCACTGGCGGATCTGCGATTGCGGCGCAACACGCACGCCCCGCGTGACGCCGGCATCGGCTGGATCATCGCGGCAACGCCGCTCGCTTACACCGCCATCGCGCTCGTGCATCACGGCGCATTCGTTTTGAAGAATGCCATCCCGTGGACTGCCGTCGGGGGCGTCGCCGCAGCTTCCATAGCCGTTCCTTTCATCGAGGAAACTCTGTTCCGCGGTCTCGTTCTTGGAATCTTGTTGCGCGCCATGCGGCCGCTGTTTGCCGGCTTCATCACTTCTGTTTTTTTTGCCATCATTCATTTCCTGAAAGCGCCTGATCAAACGAGCCGGCTGGTGACGTGGAGCTCAGGTTTCCGCTCGATCGCGCACTCCTTCTCGCAGTTCGGCGATCCGCTGCTGGTGCTGGCCGGCTTCGCCACGCTCCTCGTCGTGGGCGCGATTCTGGCGGACGCGCGGTTGCGCACCTCCTCGCTTTGGCTGCCCATCGGACTTCACAGCGGCTGGGTTTTCGTCAGCGGCATCTTCGGCAAATTGACGAGACAAACGACGATCATGCTTCCATTGCTCGGCAAAAACCTCCTCGTCGGTGTGATTCCGCTCGCCTTGGGACTGATCACGTGGGGTATCGTCGCGTTGCTCTTTTTCAATGCTGATCGCAAAAGCAGCTGAACCGCTCCGCGCAGTATCATCGCTGCTTTATCCAGCGAATTGCGAAGTATGCGGCGATTGCCTCGCGCGCGATGCCTATCTCTGCGACGCGTGCCAGGACAAAGCTCCGCGCATCGTCCCGCCATTTTGCGAGAAATGTTCGGAGCCATTCGCCGGCGCGATCAGCGAAGCGTTCACCTGTGCTAATTGCGCCCATCGCGCGCTCGATTTTGATTCCGCCGTTTCTGCTTATCGCAGTCGCGGAGTCGTTCGCGTCGTAATCCTGCGTTTTAAATATGGCCGCGAGGTGCACCTGCGGCATGCCATCGGCGCGTGGTTGCTGGCCGCGGTGAACGACTCGCGCCTCCGCCATCGCTCTTTTGACGCGATTGTTCCGGTGCCGCTGCATCCCGCCCGCCGGCGCGAGCGCGGGTTTAACCAGGCAGAATTGCTCGCGAAAATCGTGAGCGCGAAAATGCGGGTGCCTCTCCTCGCTGCGCTCGAGCGCACCCGTTACACCACCACGCAGACGGCATTCGATCGCACCGAGCGCATGGAAAATTTGCGCGACGCCTTTCGTTTACGAGAAAACTTCGCCGTGCGAGACTGCCGCGTGCTTCTGGTGGACGACGTCCTCACGACCGGCTCGACTTTGAGCGAATGCGCGCGCGTCCTGCGTGAGGCCGGCGCGCGCTCCCTTCACGCCGTCACTGCGGCGCGCGCCTGAGATGGCTATCTTTCGCAAACCAACACTGAAGATGCACGGCCGCCGCCGCCGTGAAATCCCGCAAGGTTTATTCCAGAAATGTCCCGGCTGTGACGAGGTCGTGCACGAAATCGAGCTGACGGAGAATCAGCGGGTCTGTCCGCGCTGCGATTATCACTTCGCGCAATCAGCGCGCGAACGAATCGGCACGCTTCTCGATCCGGACTCATTCACGGAGATGGACGCGAATTTGGAGTCGATCGACACGCTGCGTTTCCAAGGCATGGCGACTTACAAGGATCGGCTGAAGAAATATCAGGACGCGACTGGATTGGTCGACGCCGTCTTGACCGGCCATGGATCGCTCGAAGGCATGCGCGTGGCCATTGCCGTGATGGATTTCAGCTTCCTCGCCGCCACCATGGGCTCGGTGGTCGGCGAACGCATCACGCGGGTCATCGAGTTCGCCACGCGTGAGCGCGTACCGCTCATCATCGTCTCGGCTTCAGGCGGCGCCCGAATGTACGAAGGAATGCTCAGCCTGATGCAGATGGCGAAGACCAGCGCGGCGCTCGCCCGCCACGCGGAAGCGAAACTAGCCTACATTTCCGTACTGACCAACCCCACCACAGCCGGCGTTATGGCCAGCTACGCCTCGTTAGGCGATCTCATCCTGGCCGAACCGAAAAGCATGATTGGCTTCGCCGGACCGCGCGTGATCAAAGAAACGACGCACCAGGATTTGCCCAAAGGATTTCAGACCGCGGAGTTCCTCGAGGAACACGGACTAATCGACCAGATCGTGCACCGCAAACGAATGCGTTCGCAGATCGCTGAATTTCTTTGCTACTTCGCGCCCGCAAACGGGCGGCCGTCGCGGGCGTGAACTATCGCGCCGCGCTCGTGTGGCTTTACGCGACACAAAAGTTCGGGATCAAACTCGGGCTGGAAAATACCGCGCGGCTTCTGGGCGCGCTCGGCATTCTGGAGGGTCGAGCTCGGCGAGACCGACTTCCAGGGAGCGCACGCGGCCCGCGTGCCGGGTTCGGCGGCCCGCCGAACCCTTCCCCTCCGCGCGTCATCCACGTCGCGGGCACGAATGGCAAAGGCTCCGTTTGCGCAATGATCGATTCCATCTGCCGCGCCGCGGGTTATCGCACCGGCCTCTTCACCTCCCCTCACCTCATCTCATTCCGAGAACGCATTCGCGTCGCTCCTTCCTTATCCCAAGCGGAGCGAAGCGAAGTCGAGGAATCTCTCGAAAACTCCCAAACCATTTCCGAGCAACATGTGGCGCGAGGCCTTACGAAAATCCGGGACCTCGTTAGCTCATGGGACCCGCACCCGACATTTTTCGAAATCACTACCGCGCTGGCGCTTCAGCATTTCCAAGATGCGCAATGCGAAATCCTCATTCTGGAAACCGGCATGGGCGGAAGACTCGACGCGACCAATGCCATCATCGCTGATGTTTCGGTCATTACCCCGATTGATCTCGATCATCAGAACTGGCTGGGGAATTCACTCGCGGAAATCGCAGCGGAGAAAGCAGGCATCATCAAACGTGGGGTGCCGGTGATTTGCGCCGAACAAGAACCGGAAGCTGCGCACGTCATCGCCAGCCGATCCGAGGAATGCAACGCACCGCTCGCAATCGTGACGGAACCGTGGACTGCTTCACCGGTCGCGCTGCGCGGCGCACATCAGAGACTCAACGCAGCGCTCGCGGCCGGCGCCGCTCACCAACTCGATATTCACGCAGAAGCGATTCGCGCCGGCTTGCGCGAGGTTGAATGGCCGGCGCGTTTCCAGATTTGGAACGAGCGAATCGTGATCGACGGCGCGCACAATCCCGCCGGCGCGCGTGTGCTCGTGCAAACGTGGCGCGAAGAATTCGGCGACGAGCGCGCCACCATCGTGCTCGCGATCCTGCGCGACAAACATACGGAAGAGATCGTCCGAGCCCTGCAACCGATCGCGGCACGCTTCATCCTCCCGCGCATCCGCAGCGAGCGCGCAGTTTCGCCGGAAGAACTGGCTCAGCTCATCTCCGCCATGATTCCATCACTCCGCTGCTCCATCACTCCATCAACCGCTGCGAGCATCGCACTGGCCCAGGAAGAAGCCGGCCGCGCGCTGCTCACCGGCTCGCTTCATTTCGCCGGCGAAGCTCTGGCGGTTTTGCGCGGCGAACCCGAAGCGCTCGAAGATTGCGCGCAATAAACTCCGGGCTGGCTGTGCCTGCCTGGATGCCGGACAGCATGGCGAACGGCAAAGCGTTGCCCGATTCTTCAAACAATCGGAACCGTCAAAGCAACTTCACCCTGTTGAAAAGCTTCTCTGTATATCATCCTGAGCCGCGCAGGGGCTGCGAATCTGGCTCGGACTGAAGGAGCTCGCGTATCCAAGACGCGTTTTGCTTTCGCAAAAAAGAGAGCAGTAACAGCGAAGCTGCGCTGGTCACCTGGCGACAGGCCGAGGTCCACGGTGTATTGCAGCGGCGCGAGGGCCAGTTGTGGCGCGGGCCCGATCTCGTGCGGGCCAAAAAAATCCGGGTGGCAACAAAGATGAGACAGGATGGCTTTTTATTCTTGAGTGACGGCTTTTGTGGTCAGTTTTTCTGATAGACGATCACGTTGACGGTAAAGCGTTTGCCCGCCTTGTGGTAATCACTCTCATCGGTACCAAGCCGGGTGTAACCGGTCGGCGCGGGTGCGGTGGCGACAACGTTGATGATCGTGCCTTTCGGAACGTCAGAACCCGGAGGACCTTGGGGGCCTGGGTGCCTTGAGGACCTTGCGGCCCCGGCGCGCCGACCGGTCCTTGTGCTCCGGTATTGCCTTTGGGACCCTGCGGTCCGGCGGGTCCCTGCGGGCCGGGATCGCCTTTGTCGCCCTTCGGACCGGGCGGCCCTTGTGTGCCGACATTGAGAGGCGCAACGCCGAGCTGACCATTCATATCGATCACCACCGCCATGGGATTGATCAGCGTGACTCCGTTGATGCCGGCCATAAAGGCGGCGGCTTGCGTTCCCTGGGTGCCAATGCGGATGGTGTTGGATTCTGCCGCGACTCCGACGTTGCCGATGTCGATGTTGTTGTCGCCGGTGGTGAGATTGGATCCGGCAAAGTATCCTAGTCCAATGTTACCCGTCCCGGTGGTGTTGTTGACGAGCGCAAAAAAACCGGTCGCGGTATTGTTGTCGCTGGTGCTGTTCCCGAGTGCACTCGCGCCAGTCGCGGTATTGCGATTGCCGACGGTGTTGCTGAAAAGCGCATCATCACCCGTCGCGGTGTTGTCACGACCGTCGCTGTTTTTGAAAAGGGCACCAAAACCGAGCGCTGTATTGTCGCTGCCGCTGGCAAGGCTATTAAGGGCATTGTCGCCCTCGGCTGTGTTGCTGCCGGGATAGCCGCCATCGGGCGAAGGTGTAAGCGCGAATGCATTCGGAGCTAGCGCTAAAGCTGATGTGACGATAGCGAGAACGAAGAGGAGGCGGCATCCCGCGCGTGACTGAGGAAGGATGTTGGAATGACTTTTGTTCATAGATTTTTGTTTTTGATTTCAGGCGAGCTCATTTGGAAAAGTGAGTTTGCTTCGTCCGTGAACGCGCAGGACCCGGCTAAGTCACGCCAACTTTTTCGTGTTTCTTCAGCGATCACGCGGCATCTCGCGTATCTGTTTAGCGCCACAATTGCTGTAGCGTGCGCTGACGCCGTCCCTAACCCTGATTCCCCCGCCCGCGCCTTCGGCGACTCCGGCTGTGTCCTCAGCGCATAGCATCGCGGCAGCCAGCTCCTGTCGGTTTTCCGCTGAGGACAGCGGACTTCTACAGCACGCCTTCCTAGCGCGGAGGCTAAACCCAGATTAACGCGGACAAGAGCATCGCATTGTTCTTCATCCGTGTTTCATCTGTGTTAATCAGTGGCAAAAATTCTCCAGCCTATTTCCGTAAAGCTGCATCGCATTTCGCCATCTCGCCCGCGATCTCCTTCGCCCACTGCTCGTTTCCGCCCAAGGTGCCCCGAATACGCGCATCGTCGAGGATCTTCAGCGTTTGCCGAAACATCTCGCGAGCAGCGCTCATGCGCTGCCTGCTCTCACTGGCCGATGCCGTCGGGGACGCGGCAAGCGCGGCGTAAGCATAGCCAAGATATTCGTAGGCTTGCGCTCTTCCGAGATCGCCTGTTTTGCCTCCACCTTACTTCGGACCGACTACAGTGACGCAAGGGAAGTTGGTGCTGAATGGGTCTGTGGCATCGACCAGCGTGCAGGTCCAAAACGGCGCCACGCTCGGCGGTTCCGGTTACGCGCAGGGCAGCGCGAAGCTTCAGAGCGGCGGCATCATCGCTCCCGGCGATAGTATTGCACGCTTAAACTCGGCTCCCTCACGTGGGACGGCGGCGGTAAAATCCAATTCGACCTCGCCTCCACTAACGCCGCCAGCGATCATTTGTTGCTGGATCTTGATTTAACCAAAGGCGCGCCGGCCGGAACCTTCCATTTTAATTTCAACGATCTCGGTGCCACGGCCGGCATGACTTACGAGTTGATCGGTTTCAGTTCGCAAACCGGCTTTGCGGCGAGCGACTTCACCTATTCCTCGAATAATCCGAGCCTCAGCGGCGTATTTTCGCTAAGCGGCACGGAACTCGACTTCACCGTGACACAAGTGCCAGAGCCTAACTCGTTAACTTTGTTGCTCGGCGCTCTGGGCGCGTATTGTCTCTTCCGTTACGGCAAGGCAAATCGTCGCAGACCGGCAACCGCTTCGCTCTTGGGCAAAGAATGAATTCAGGGAGTATGTCGCGCCTGAGGTGAGCCTAAGGATTGCCACCGCGACGGGCGCTTCTCCAGAAACGCAGCGATTCCTTCCTTCGCTTCTTCGGAATCGCGCGCTTCCATGTGGTAATGCAAGGCTTTCTCCACATCCTCACGCACGGAGGAAGACCAGAGCTCTTCGATCAGGCGCTTGGTTCGTTGTGCGGCTTGCGGCGCGTTCTGCAAAACGGCGGCCGCGATTTTCGCCACCTCAGTCTCGAGCTCGTTAGGTGGCACAACCCGATTGACCAAACCCATCTCGTGCGCGCGCTCGGCTGAAATGAGTTCGCCGGTCAGGAGCAGCTCGCGAATGTCGCGCTCGCGCAGCTGTCGCCGGAGAAAGGTCATGACCAGGCCGGCGACCAGACCGCGGCGCCCTTCGGGATAACCGATCTTGGTGCGTTCCGCCGCGACAACGAAATCGCAGGCCGACATCAGCCCCGCGCCGCCAGCAACGGCGGCGCCGTGAATTTGCGCGATCGTGATGAGCTTGGTCTCGGCCAGTGCGCGCAACGTTTTTGCCACCATCCCCGCGGAGCGATGCGCATCGTCTGTCTCCAGCGTTTCCTGCAAATCCAGACCCGCGCAAAACGCCTTACCCGCGCCGCGCAAAACCAGAACGCGGCATTTCTCGTCGGTTGCGGCGGCATCAATCGCCGCGCAGAGATCGCTCAGCAATTCCTCAGTCAACGCGTTGCGGCGCTCGGGCCGATTCAATGTTACGCGAATGATTTGCGCCTCTACCTGATCGATGAGGATGGTCGACATCGGATCGCTATACTTGAATTACACCGGTGTGAAAATGCGCTTTCGGCGTTGGCCGGCTGACGTAACCGAGCAGGCGGATGAGCACGTCGCGGGTCTCGTGAGGCTGAATGATGGCATCGATCCAGCCGCGCGCCGCGCCATAGCGAATGTCGGTCTGCTCTTCGTAGTTCGCTTTTACTTTTGCGCGCAACGCTTCCAGCTCTTGCGGGCTGGCCTTTTTGTCACCGCGATCGGCGGCGCGCGCGAGAATGGAGAAAACGGTGTCGCTCGCCTGCGCGGCGCCCATCACGGCATAGCGCGCGTTCGGCCAGGCGAGAATGAAACGCGGATCGTACGCTTTGCCGCAGAGCGCGTAGTTTCCCGCGCCGAAGGAACCGCCGACCACGATGGTAATTTTTGGGACAACGGAATTGCTGACGGCGTTTACCAATTTTGCCCCGCTGCGGATGATGCCGCTTTGCTCCGCGTCCTTGCCGACCATAAAGCCGGTCACATCCTGGAAAAAAATGATCGGCAACCCGACCTGATTGCAATCCATGATGAAGCGCGCCGCTTTGTCGGCGCTGTCGGCATAAATGACGCCGCCCATCTGAATACCTTCGGTCTTGGTGCGAACTTGGAGGCGCTGGCTGGCGACGATGCCGACAGCGCGACCGCCGATTCGCGCATAAGCAGTGACCAGCGTCTTGCCGTAGTCGGCTTTATATTCGTCGAGCGATTCAGCGTCGATGATGGTCGCGAGCAGCGCGCGGGCGTCGTAGTTTTTATGGCCATCAAGGCTGACTAAATCGTAAACTGATTCAGGGGGGTTTGCCGGCTGTGACATGTCGCCGCTCGGGGCGTTGTCCTGCGACTCGGGCAAGAGAGAAGCGAGCGACCGCAACCGAGTTAAGCACGATTCATCGTCTTTCTCGTAAAAATCCACCGTCCCGCTAATCTCCGCGTGCATGTGCGCGCCGCCGAGTTCCTCCTGTTCCACGATCTGGCCGATGGCGGCTTTAACTAACGACGGTCCCGCCAGGTAGAGCCCGCTGCCTTCGGTCATGAGAATCTTGTCACAGAGCACCGGCAGATACGCGCCACCAGCCACGCAGTTGCCCATGATTGCGGCGAACTGCGGAATTCCAGCGGCGGAGATGACGGAGTTGTTGCGAAAGATTCGGCCGAAGTCGTCTTCGTCGGGAAAGATCTCGTCCTGCATCGGGAGGAAGACGCCGGCGGAATCGACCAGGTAGATGAGGGGCAGGTTGCACTCGAAGGCGATGCGCTGGGCGCGCAGAAGTTTCTTGCACGTTTGCGGAAAGAACGCGCCGGCTTTAACGGTCGCATCGTTGGCGATGATCATGCAGGGCACGCCTTCGACATTGCCAATGCCGGCGACGGCGCCCGCGGCAGTGATGCGGCCCCATTGCTCATACATTTTGTAAGCCGCCCAGAGGCCGATCTCGAAAAATTGCGCCCCGGGATCGATCAGACGCGCGATGCGTTCGCGCGCGAGCAGACGGCCGAGTTTGTGCTGGCGTTCCTGTCCGGCTTTGCCGCCGCCTTCGCGCAATTGCGCTTCTTCGGACAGAAGTGCTTTGCAGCGGTCGTGCAAACTCTCGGCCGTGAGTTTGAGCGGACGGGACGAACTCATGCGCTGGAGGCTTTAATCCGGCGCGGCGGTGAGTTCAAGCGCGTCGGCAGAGCACGCGCGATACTCTAAATTAATACGCGTCGCTTTCGGAATGGTAACCGGCGTCGCGAATGCTACGAAGACGATTGCGGCTGCCGCGTTCTGAATCGGCGCGATTAAAACGGCCCATGGTAAATTTCACCAGATAAGGCACGGCCGCGAGCGTGCCGATGGACATGAGCGCGATGGCGGTGGCCTGCCGCGCCGGCCGTTTGATCCGGTCCGCCACGAGTAAACCGAGGCCGAGGCCGAGCGTGGCGCGGGTGAGCGTCAGCAGCGGATCGAGCGGAAGATCGTCCGGCGACTTCGGAATGGAAATGGTCAGGGACATTAGCGTATTCCTATACGGCGGCGGCGGCAAAAATAAATGGGAATTTCTCCCGCGCGCCTGCCAGAGAATAGACGAACGTGAACACGAAAATGTATGCCTTGATTTTGGCCGGCGGCAGCGGCGAACGTTTCTGGCCGCTGAGCCGGCGCACTCTTCCAAAGCAACTGTTGCGCCTCGTCTCGGAGCGATCGCTTTTGCAGGAAACGGTCGCGCGGCTGGAGGGACTCGTGCCCCGCGAGCGCATTCTCGTTCTCACCAATGTCGACCAGGAAAGTGGGGTGCGTGAGGTGCTGGCGGATTTCCCGCGCGAGAACATCATGGCCGAGCCAGCCAAGCGCGACACCGCGGCGGCGGTCGCGCTGGGCGTCGGCTGGGTGGCCGCGCGGGATCATAACGCCACCATGGTCGTGCTCCCGGCTGATCACGTTCTGAAAGAGACCGAGGCGTTTCACAAAACGATTCGGTTGGCAGCGCGCGCGACGGAGGAAAAGAACGCACTCGTGACTATCGGGATCAAACCAGCGTCAGCGCATCCCGGTTTTGGATACATCGAGCTCGGTAAGCTGGTCGATGAAGGCGTGCATCGCGTGGTGCGTTTTCGAGAGAAACCGAACGTTGAGCTTGCGGAGTCGTTTATTCGCCAGGGAAACTTTCGCTGGAACGCCGGCATGTTCGTCTGGACGGTGCCGCTGATTTTGACGGAGTTTAATCGATGCGCGCCGGAGTTGGCGCGCTTCATCGCGGCGTGCAGCGCGCCCGGTGGTTGCGAGCGGGCGCTGCGGGAACGTTTCGCCGCGCTGCCGAAAATTTCCTTCGATTATGCGGTGATGGAAAAAGC
>DAIRIE010000065.1:8052-11895 GCA_036809705.1 Chthoniobacterales bacterium | reverse complement strand
TGTGATTGACCGCCTGCAATCCGAGCTCAGTCTTCGACGTCGTCATGGTGCGAATCGGCACCATGTTCCCGGTCGTATCGGACTTCACATAGAGCTGGCGTAAATCCTCCGGACTCGAACGCCCGGCGTCGTCAACTTCCAGGATGACCTGGTATTGATCGTCGGCTTCCTTAATTAGGTAGACGTAGTTTTGCGAGTAAGCGGCGCGCAAAAGGCTTTGCAGCCTGGTCGTGGAAACGCCGTAAACACCGGCGCGATCCCGCTCGATCTGGATGTCGAGATTGGGCGTGGCGCGAAAAAGATCAGAGCGCGGCGGGCTGGCAAAGCCGGAATAGTTGAGCAGCCTGGCCTGGAGCTTGTCGGCCGCAGCATAAACCTCGTCGGGATTGATCCCGCTGATGACGTAAGAGTAGCGGCCGAACTGGCTGCCGGTCGCGCCGATATTGATTTGCAATACCGGCTGCGGGTTCAGCGTCGGAAACACGCCGGGAATTCCGCTGCTGGCTTTGCGCAACTGGGCCGAGACCGTCTCGATGTTGGCCCGCTGGCGCTGGTCTTTCAGGAAAAGAACAGTGAAAACGCCGGCGCCGCGGCCGGGACGGCCGGCGACGGTGAAATACTTGTCGACGGCTGGGTTGGCTTGGAGGACGGGATCGAGCTGCTCTTGAAGCTGCCGTTGTTGATCGGGCGAGGCGCCTTCCTGTACAATGAAGAAACCGCGAATGGTGCCGCTGTCGCCGGTAGGCAGAAGCGTAAAGGGCAGCTGTTTAAAGAAGAACCAGACACCGAGCACGCAGGCGAGGATGATCGGCGCCGCGATCCAGCCGTGATCCAAGAACCAGTGCAAGGTGCGCCCGTAGGAGTCGCGGATGGGATTAAAGAAGCGCTCGACAAAGCGTTCCGTCCATGTTTTGCGATGTCCGGCGCCGCGCTCTTTCAGAATGCGCGAGCACATCAGCGGCGTGAGCGTAAGCGAGACCAGACCCGATGCGAGAATGGCGACGATAATGGTGATGGCGAACTCGCGGAAAATTCGGCCGAGTAATCCGGGCATGAACGCGAGCGGGATGAACACGGCCGCGAGCGAAAGCGTCATCGATAAAATGGTGAACGAGATCTCGCCCGCGCTGTTCATCGTCGCCTTGAGGATGGTCTCGCCGGCTTCGGCTCGTCGGACGACATTTTCCAGGAACACGATGGCGTCATCGACGAGGAAGCCGATGGCGAGGGTGAGCGCCATGAGGGTGAGGTTATTAATGGAGTAGCCGAGCCACCACATCGCGATGAAAGTGATGAGGAACGACATCGGCAGCGCCACCATCGGTATGAGCGTGTCGCTGGCGCGGCCGAGGAAAACGAAGATGACCAGGATGACGAGTGCGAACGCGAGCACGAGCGTGAACTGCACGTCGTGCAATGAGTTGACGATTGATTGCGAGCGGTCGAAGACCGGAATGAGGCGAATTGATCCCGGTAATTCCCGTTGGAGCTGGGGCAGCAGCGCGCGCACAGACTTCGCCACCGCGACCGCGTTGGCGCCGGCCTGGCGCGAGACTGCGAATACGATGACAGAAGCCGGCGTACTGTAACCTCGAACGAAGAAATGGCGCGAGAGCCGTTCGTTCTCCACGCCATCGATGACACGCGCGACATCGCGCAGATACACCGGTGTCGCGCTTGATCCGCGTTTCACGATCAGGTTGCGATAGCCTTCTGCCGTCTCGATTTGCCCCTGCGGTCGCAGAGTGAACGATTTGTTTTTGCCGTCGAACTGTCCGGCGCCGGAATAAGAAGTGCCGGCTTGGATGGCTTTGGCCAGTTCGTCGAAAGTCATGTCGCGCGACGCGAGCTTGCCCGGATCGACCTTGATGCGGATCGCGCCTTTGACGCCGTAGATGTTCACCTGCGAGACGCCGGGCAAAATGTTGATGCGCTGCGACACTTCAGTGGTGCCATAGCGATAGAGCTCGCCGTCGGTCAGCGTGTCGCTGGTGAGCGCGACGTACATGACCGGCTGGTCGTTGGGATTTGTCTTGGTGAAGGTCGGCGGACTCGGCAAATCCGACGGCAGCTGTCCTTGCGCGCGCTGGATTGCGGATTGAATATCGCTGGCGGCGGCATCGATACTTTTGCTGAGGTCGAACTGGACGGTGATGTTTGTGTTCCCCTGCGAACTGTTGCTGGTGATCAGGCTGATGCCGGGGATTTGCGTGAACTGTTTCTCCAGTGGCGTCGCGATCGTGTTCGCCATCGTCACCGGATCAGCGCCGGGATAGGACGCCGTCACTGAAATGACCGGGTAATCGACTGCGGGAAGATCATTTACCGCAAGTTGATTATAACTCAGAATGCCGAAGACGAGGATGGACGCCGAAAGCAGCATCGTCATCACCGGCCGCTCGATGAACGGGCGAGAGAGGCCGGAAGAAAATTGCGTCAGCTTTTGCGCGGCCGCGCCGAGTCTCTGGCGTGCGGACTGGGCTTCCACGCCGTCGCGGCCGTCGTTTTTCATTGTCGAGTCGCTTCGCCGGCAGCGGCGTTGGGCGAAGGAGCGGCGGATTTGTCTTCCTGCACGGCGACTTTCATTCCCGGCGCCAGCTGAAGCTGGCCCTGAGTGATGACGTTCTCACCCGCCTTCACGCCGTCGGTGAGCACAGTCGTGTCGCCGTCCTGTTTTTGGCCGGGCTTCACCGGGCGGAGATCGAGAGTCGAGTCTGCCTTCACCACAAAAACGTAAGGGCCATTTTGTCCAATCTGCACGGCGCTGCTCGGGACAAGCATCGCGTCTTTCAGCGTCTGCAAAATGAGCCGCACGCGGACGAACTGCGCCGGCCACAAGGCGCGGTCGTGATTGTCGGTGGTGGCGCGCGCTTTGACCACGCCAGCGCCAGGCTGCACCGCGTTATCGATGAATGTCAGCTGGCCGGGGCGCGGCGGAATTTTATCGCCTTCGCTCTCGGTTAAGACCTGCAGCTGCGGCCCGTCCAGGTGCTGGCGCACAAGCGGAATGTCGGGCTCGGCGATGGTGAAATCGGTGTAGATCGGATCGAGGCGCTGCACGGTGACAAGCGCCGGGCTGCTCGGGTTGACGAGGTTTCCGACATCGACGCTGCGGATGTTCGTGCGACCATCAATCGGCGAGCGAATAGTGCAGTTGTCGAAGTTCACCTGCGCGGCGGCGACTGCGGCTTCAGCTTTCATGGCGTTGGCACGCGCAGTGTCGTAATCCTGGCCAGCGACAACTTGTTTCGTTCGTAGCTCGGTCTGGCGCTGCAATGTCGCGTGGGCGAGCGCGGCATCGGCTTGCGCGGAAGCGAGCCCGGCGGCGTAGGGGCGTTCATCGATGCGGAAAAGCACGTCGCCTTTCTTCACGTCAGCGCCGTCTTGAAACTCGCGCGACATGATCTGGCCGCTCACCTGCGCCTGGATTTGCACCGTCTCAGCCGCGGTGCAGGTGCCGATTTCATCGAGGTAAAGCGGCACGTTTTTGATGGTGACCTTCGCTACCGTAACCGGTCGCGGCGCGGGAGGCGGCGAGGTCTTTTGCCGGCTGTTGCAGGTGCGCAAGGCAAAGAGCGCGAGCAAAACGCCCGCTCCTGCCGCGGTGATGAGGTAAATTCGGCGGCGCCCGAAACGGCGCTCGATATGCGTGACCTGCTCGCGCATGGCGGTGTTAGCGTCAGCCAGTGTGCTCATGATTTCCCTGCTTTCTTCGTTCCATTCGACCGCTCCGCACGTCTTCGCACCTGGTCGAGCACGCGCATGCAAGTTTGCAATTCGCGGGGCGGGATGTCCCTGATCAAATCATCGCGCAATTTTACGGCGGCAGCGCTGATGCGGTCG
>DAIRIE010000065.1:0-8040 GCA_036809705.1 Chthoniobacterales bacterium | reverse complement strand
TGCAGCGCCGATCGCGGGAGGAATTCTTGCGCACGACCCAGCCTTCGTTTTCCAGAGCATGCAGGAGGCTGACCAGAGTGGGCTCTTCAATTCCGAGCCGGGCGGCAATTTCCGATTGCGTGAGGGGTTCCGGCGACATGGAAAGGTGGAGCAATGTGCGCCAGCGCGCCTGGCTCAGCCCCATTGGTTTTAGGCGCTGGTCGAGTTTGAGCCGCCACGCGCGCGCGGTGCCGTGCAAGAGCGGACCAAAAGTTTCCGGATCGGATTTCTGGGGAGGCATGAGCGACTCGTTAGCAGGCTAACGAATATGGTGTGGCTGTCAAAAGCGCATGCGAGCAGTGCGGGACGATGAAAAAGCGCCGCGCCTGGTTTCTGGGGAGCACAGGCTGCCAGCCTTTAGCATTCGGCCGCTGGCCGAATCTCTGGATAGCAACGTCGGTCGGCTGGGCAACGCGGTTCGCGGCAGGCTGCGGCGAACAAGGCTGCCAGCCTGTGCTCCCCGGAAGAGAAACTTCCCGCGAACGCTACGGTGTGAGTACGACTACGCCGATCGTTCGGTTATGGCAGAGAGACAGTGGTTCGGTTTGGAGACTTCCTATCGCTGCACGGAGAAGAGGATGACTTCGTGGTTGCGATAGTCCTGGATGCGCAGCACAAGTTGCGTCCGCGCGGGCGACCAATGCCTGGTCGTCTCCGCTTCGCGCTCGTTCGCGGGCTGCACGAGAAAGAAGTTGGTGTCGGGCGGGAGCTCGTCGATGGAGCTGGCGTAACGCACCGGCGCGTTGACGTAAAAGAGATAAGGCTGGTATTGCGGGTCGACGGCGTAAAGCGGGACATCGCGCGGCACGACGGCGTTGATCTGGCGCGCGTGCGTTTTGATTTTCTCGCCGCGATACAGATGCGGGACGACGAGCGTGGCGTAACCGATCATGACGATACAGGTGAGAGCGGTTCCGATGAGGAAGACGTGATCGCGGAGACGCGGGTGAAATGGTTTGCCGCCGAGCCAGTGTGGCCAGTGCAGATTTTCCTGCGCGAGCAGTTCACCGAACCACCAGACCGCCGGCCCGAGAGCCGGCATGGCGAAACGGGGTAAGGCGCCGGACATGAGATCGACAGCGAAAAACGGAATCAGGATGCCGGCGAGGAGCGCGCGGTTTTGTCGCAAAGCAGGCGTCTCGAACGTCGACAGGGCGGGGTCAGCAGGCGGGACGCCCGCTTGCCGGGACAGGCTGGAAGCCTGTCTTCCGGGGAGCAACAATGCCAGGGGCAGCCATGGTAAGAGGTAGGCGAGGCTGCGGGGGATGTTCGTGATCCAGGAGCGAAAGTCGAAGCTCTCGCCCGATATGCGGCCACTGAATTGACGCGTCCAGACATGCGCAACGTGAGTGGAATCGGAGAGGAGAAACGCGGGCAGCGCCCATGCGATGAAGATGCCGAACATGATGAGCAGCGCGGTTGCATGCGCGCGAGTGGCAAGAAGCGCCAGTTTGCGATCATGCCAGAGCAACGCGATGACCGGCCCGTAGAAGAAAAGCAGATGCGGGAGCGGACCTTTGGCCAGCATCGCCGCGCCGAGAAAAATGGCGGGCAAAAACCAGAGCCGCTGGCCCGTTTTGCCGGCGCGATACGCGGCCATCCAGAAAATGAACGCGAGCGCGGTGAGGGAAACGTAAATCGCTTCGATCTCGATGAGGCGGCCTTTTTCAATGTTGCCGAAGTTGGTTAACCAGATAATGGCGGCGAGGAGCGATCCGGTCGGGCCGAGTGGCGCGCCGCCGAGACGAAGCAGCGCGATTGCGACACTAAGAATAGCTAACGCCGATGGAAGACGCGCTGTCCACTCGTTGCGAACGCCGGTGATTTTGAAGGAGGCGGCCGTGATCCAGTTGATGAGCGGTGGTTTGCGGAAGTAGGCTCTGCTGCCGACGCGCGGGACGAGGTAATCTCCGCTGTCGTTCATCGTCACGCCTGGGAGGATGCGCCGTCCTTCTTCGCCCCGGATTTCGAGCGAGCCGAGCGCGGGGAGATAGATCGCGGCCCAGATGAAAAGGACGAGATGAATGCGGCGGCGAAGCCAGAATTGGGCGCGGAAGATTTCGCGCCAGGTGTTGGATGACGTTTGGTCTTCCATGGCGGTGCAATGTTGAGCGGCAAACGACAAAGGTTCAACCTGGGAGCGTAAGTCAGGGCTGACTTACGGCTGCTGCGGTGCCAGTAGCTTGACGAAGCGGCTGCTCAAAATTATTGTGAGCGCTTAGACCGCGCGGCCTTGTTGGAGTGGGAGCTGGTGTCCCACTCTTTTTTGTCTGCGCGTGTCGATGTTTTATGAACGCCGAATTCATCGCCATGCTGGATTATCTCGAGCGCGAGCGCGGGATTAAGCGCGAGATTTTGCTCGAAGCAGTCTCGAACGCGCTCCTTTCGGCGAGTAAGAAAAGCGTGAGCGTTTCGCGCGAGCTGCGCATCGATATCGATCCGAGAACGGGGGTGATCCGCGCGTTCGCCAAGCCGCTTGTGGTCGAAAATGTGGCCAATCCGCAAGACGAAATCTCAGTCAACGCCGCGCGTAGGATCAAAGCGGACGCGAATCCTGGCGACGAGGTGGAGATGGAAGTGACGCCGCGAAACTTCGGCCGCATCGCCGCGCAGACGGCCAAGCAGGCCATGATGCAGCGGATCCGCCAGGTCGAGAAGGAGATGATCTACGAGGAGTTCAAGGATCGCGCGGGCGAGATCGTGAGCGGGACGGTGCGCCGATTCGATCGCAGCGATGTCATTCTCGATCTCGGTAAATTCGAAGCGATCATGCCGCAGCGGGAGCGCGTGGTGGTGGAGGATTACAATGTCGGCGATCGATTGCGCGCGTACGTAGTCGCGGTCGATAACGGCATTCGCGGGCCGGAGATCATCGTCTCGCGCAGTCATCCGAATTTCGTGCGGCGTTTGTTTGAACTCGAGGTCAGCGAGATTGCCGATGGGACGGTGGAGATTCGCGGGATCGCGCGCGAAGCCGGTTACCGGACGAAGATCGCGGTCTGGAGTGCTAATGACAAAGTCGATCCTGTGGGCGCGTGCGTGGGCATGCGCGGATCGCGAGTGAAGAACATCGTGCGCGAGCTCAACAATGAGAAGGTGGACATTATTCGCTGGAGCTCGGACCCGAAGGATTTTGTGCTCGAAGCGCTCAAGCCGGCGAGGGTGAAGAACCTCACCTTCGATACGGAAAAGAAGAGCGTAACGATCGCGGTGGACGAGGACCAGCTCTCGCTCGCCATCGGGAAAAAGGGGCAGAACGCGCGGCTGACGTCGCGGCTGACCGGGTGGGAAATTAACATCCAGAAGGACACCTCCGCGACAACCGCAGTGGAGCAAAAGGTGGCGCAGGCCGCGCAGACGCTGGCCGGCGCGCTGCCCATTAACCAGGAACAGGCGACGACGCTGGTGAAAAGCGGTTTCACCAATCTGGAAGGATTGCGTGATGCAGACGTGCAGGATTTGGTGGATATATTGGGTGTCGATGAGGCGAAAGCCCGCGAGATCCACGAGGCGGTGGCGCAACCCGCACCCGCTCCGTAATCATGGCTCAGCGCCAGGAGCTGCGGTCATGAGCAGATTTTTTGAGGAACAGAATGGCAACAAAGACAACGACGAAATCGCCGGCGGCGCGCAAGAGTTCTACTGCGCGCAAGCCTGCCCCGACTCCAACTCGTGGCAGCCCGGCGAAGGCTGTTCCTCAGCCGGCCGCGTCAGCTAAAGCGTCCGAAACAAGATCGAAGCTCCCGCAGAAAGCGCCGGCGTCTGGCGACATTGACGGCAAAGCGACTACGGAAGCAGCGGCCGCGGAAAAGCGGGTGGCGCCGAAGAAAATGGAATCGGTCTCATTGATCGACGAGGTCAAGCCGAAACCGAAGGCGGCGGATGGTGAACCGAAGGTCAGGAAAACGGTTTTGCCGCCGATCTCACGCCTCGTTAGCAAACCTTCGGCGCCGGTTCCATCGCCATCAGTACCGGAACCAGCTCCGATAGCAGCAACGCCGGAAATTGAGACAAGCGCCTCTGCACCGGCGCCCGCAGCCGATGAGACGACTGCTGTCAGCGAAGCAGCGGCGCCAGCAGAAACGACGGAGCCGGCCGAGGAACCGAAAAATGTCATCGTCATCAAGCCGCCGATCATCGTGCGCGAGCTGGCATCGCAACTCGGGCTTAAACCGCATCAGCTCATCGCCGAGCTGATGAACTACAACATTTTTGCCAACCTCAACCAGACGGTCGAGCCGGAGATTGCAAGGAAGATCTCGGAAGCTCATGGATTTGTTCTCGAGCAGGAAAGGCGGGAGAAAGGCGGCGGCGTTCACAAGGAAGAAAAGGTCATCGTCGCGCCTCCGCCGCCTGAACCGGCCAAGGAAGAAGAGCTCAAGCCGCGTGGCCCGATCATCACTTTCATGGGCCACGTCGATCACGGCAAGACTTCGCTCATGGACGCGATCCGCAAGACGCGGGTGGCGGCGGGCGAAGCGGGGGGAATTACTCAACACATCGGGGCGTATCGCGTGGAGTACAAAGCCGAGCCGATCACTTTTCTCGACACACCTGGCCACGCGGCGTTCACCGCGATGCGCGCGCGCGGCGCATCGGTAACGGACATCGTGGTGCTTGTGGTCGCGGCGGATGACGGGCTCATGCCGCAGACGATCGAAGCGATCAATCACGCCAAGGCCGCGTCGCATGTGAAGATCATAGTGGCGATAAACAAGATCGATTTGCCGGGCGCGAACATCGACCGGGTGAAGAAACAACTTCAGGAGCGGGAGCTGTCGCCGGAAGACTGGGGCGGCGAGACAATCGTGGTGCCGGTGTCGGCGACGAAAGGGACGAACATCGATCAGTTGCTGGAGATGATGTTACTGCAAGCCGAGGTGATGGAGCTGAAGGCGGCGCCTTCGGGCCCGGCGCGCGGCACTGTCATCGAAGCGCAAGTGGAAGCGGGCCGGGGGCCGACCGCGACGGTGATCGTGCAAATGGGAACGTTGCAGGTGGGCGACGCGTTCATCTGCGGCGATTACAACGGCAAGGTGAAATCATTGATCGATGACCGCGGGCAGCCGGTGAAGCAGGCTGGGCCATCGGTGCCGGTAAAAGTTTTGGGATTCACGGGGCTGCCGGATGCGGGCGACGAACTGCTCGTCATGCATTCCGACCGCGAGGCAAAGCAACTGAGCGAAGAACGGTTGGAAGCGAAGCGCGAGGGGAAACTAGCCACGCCGCAACGCGCCACGCTCGAGACGTTGCTCGAAACGGCCGATGGCAAAAAAGTGCTCAAGATTGTGCTCAAGACAGACGTGCAAGGTTCCCTCGAAGCCCTCACTGGCGCGCTGCGTCAGATCGAGAGCAAGAAGGTGGACCTTGATATTATTCACGCCGGCGTCGGACCGATTTCGGAGAACGACATTCTGCTGGCGAGCGCGTCGAATGCGGTCGTCGTAGGATTCAACGTCAAAGTGGAAAGTCTGGCCGTGGGCGCGGCCAAGCGCGAGCGGGTGCAGGTCAAACTTTACTCGATCATTTACGAGCTGATCGACCAAATGAAAGAAGCGATGGCCGGGCTGCTCGATCCCGAACATCGGGAGACGGTCATCGGCCATGCGGAAGTGAAACAGGTTTTCCAGTTGAGCAGAGGCATCGTGGCCGGGTGTCTCGTCACCGATGGGCGAATTTCGCGGACGGCGCGAGCCCGGGTCTTGCGGCGCCGGCAGCCAGTTTACGATGGCGGCCTGGCCACGCTGCGCCGTTTTCAGGACGACGTGAAGGAAGTGCGCAGCGGGCTGGAGTGCGGCATCAAACTGGGGGATTTCAGCGAATACCTGGCCGGCGACATCATTGAGTGCTACGTGCTCGAGCAGGTGGCGCAGAAACTGTGATGGCAGGTTGAGGAGTTGAGCGGTTGAGAGGAGGCCCGCTTATCCTCTTATCCACTCAACCACTCAACCACTCAACCACTCAACCACTCAACCACTCAACCACTCAACCATTCATGAAACATCGACTTCTCCGCGTAAACGAGCTGCTCAAGCGCGAGCTTAGTGCGCTGATTTTGCGCGATATGACTTTCGAGAAAGGCCTGGTCACGATCAACCAGGTGGACGCGACCAGTGATCTGAAGAACGCGCACGTGTTCGTCAGCGTCCTCGGCGGCACGGGAGCGAGCGTGATCCAGCAATTGGAGGCGCATCGCGGCGCGCTCCAAGCAGAGCTGGCACGACATGTGGTTTTGAAATACACACCGCATCTGGTTTTTCATCTCGACGACTCGATCGCGCGCGGCACGCGTGTGATCGAGATCTTGCAGGAAATTGAATCCACCACCCCTAACGAGCCGTGACCACCGACAACGCCAGCTTCGAACAGATCGGCGCCGCCTTGCGCGAACATGAACGTTTCGCTGTCCTCAGCCACGTCCGGCCGGACGGCGATGCGCTCGGCAGCACGCTCGCGATGGCGCTTTCTCTGAAGCAACTGGGCAAAGACGTGCGCGCCTGGAACGAGGAAGGAATGCTGGAGAAATACAGTTTTCTTCCCGGCGGCGAATTACTCACGCTGCCGCCGGGCCAACCGCAAGACTTTGATGTCGTCGTTGCGCTCGATACCGCGACGCACAACCGCCTCGGCACACCGCTGAACTCGATCGGCAATTCCAAACTGTGGATCAACATCGACCATCATCCGAGTAATCCGCGCTACGGCGATCTGGTTCACATCGATCCTAACGCGCCGGCGACGGGACAGATCATTTTTGAATTGATGTGCGCGGTGCAGATGCCCGTCAGCCCCGCGATTGCGGAGAATCTTTACGCCGCGATTTCCACCGACACCGGCTCGTTTCAATATCCGAACACGACGGCGCGGACGTTCGAGATCGCGGCGGAGCTGATCCGGCGCGGTGTGAATGTCGGACGCGTTAGCCAATTGCTCTACGAGAACTTTCCGCGACGGCGCGTCGAGTTGCTGCGCGATTTGCTGAGCACGATGCAGTTCGACTGCGATGGCAAGCTGGCGTGGTTCAGCCTGAGCCAGGCGACGGCGAACGCGCTCGGCGTTATACCCGAGGACAACGAAGGCTTGATCGACCACTTGCGCGCAATCCACGGCGTGATGGTGGCGGTGTTTTTCGAAGAGCTTACCGACGGCAAAGTGCGCGTGAGCATGCGCTCGAAAGATGAAGCGGTGGATGTGTGCGCGATTTGCAAAAGTTTCGGCGGCGGCGGTCACACACTGGCAGCGGGCGCGCGCGTCAAAGGTTCGCTCGAGGAAGTGGCGCAGAAAATCGTGGAGAAAGCTTGCGACGCCATCGCGAGCGCTGGCTCGGTTCGCAAGGAGTGAAGCTTACCGGCTTCTGTCATGTCGAGCGGAGCGCAGCGTAGTCAACGCATCTCTAGCTCTTCGCTTTCCGCAAATAATCAGAGATTCCTCGACTTCGCTCCGCTACGCTCGGAATGACAAGGAGCGAAACCCGCGCTTGGAATGACGGCACAAGTTTCTCCACAACTCGATGGCGTTCTGCTGGTCGATAAAGCTGGCGGGATGACTTCGCACGATGTCGTCGCCCTGGCGCGGCGGCGTTTGCAGATTAGAAAAGTGGGACATTGCGGAACGCTTGACCCGATGGCGACGGGATTGCTTTTGTTGACGCTGGGGCGCGGGACGAAAATCCAGGACCTGCTCATGGCCGAGGACAAGGAATACTCCGGCACGATTCGGCTGGGAGTGGCGACGAGCTCGCAGGACCGGGAAGGCGAGATCATCGAGACGCGCGAAGTGCCGCCGTTTTCCGAAGAGCAAATCCGCACCGCGTTCGAGAAATTCCGCGGCGATTTCTATCAAATGCCGCCGATGGTTTCCGCGATCAAACGCGGAGGTGTGCCACTCTACAAACTGGCGCGGCAGGGAAAGACGGTCGAGCGCGAGCCGCGGCTGGTGCACGTTTACCGTTATTCGATCGATCGAATTGCGCTGCCGGAAATCGATTTCACAGTTCACTCC
>DAIRIE010000064.1:0-11900 GCA_036809705.1 Chthoniobacterales bacterium | reverse complement strand
CATCACATCGTGCCCGTGCCCCTACCCGCCGGCATCTACCGGGATTACTATG
Source organism: Chthoniobacterales bacterium (assembly GCA_036809705.1). Lineage (GTDB taxonomy): Bacteria > Verrucomicrobiota > Verrucomicrobiia > Chthoniobacterales > UBA10450 > AV69. The sequence goes on along the minus strand of DAIRIE010000064.1, from coordinate 11,848 downwards.
GCGCGATCTCGAATGAAGTGCTCTGGATGCTGCAGCATCACCTGGTCGGGCAGTTTGGCTATTCCTCGTTAGACGCGGAGCGGCATCGCGCCTGGAGCGAAGGTTACCTTGAGGCAAACCGCCGTATCGCATCCGCCATCGCCGATTCCGGAATAAAGCCACGCGCATTCCTTATCCAGGATTACCATCTCTACCCGTTGCCGGCGATGTTGCGCGAGAAGTTCCCGGGCGCGCTGAGCCTGCATTTCACCCACATCCCTTTCCCAGATTCCGCGACGCTGAAATTGATCCCGCAAACCTGGCGCGACACTATCCTGCATGGATTACTCGGAGCGGACGTAATCGGCATGCAAACGGAGTGGGACGCGCGGCCTTTCCTTGGTTGCTGCGAAGAATTGCTCGGAGCCGAGGTTGACTACAAGAATAGCACGGTTAAAGCGCGCGACGGCCGGAAAATTCGAGTCCGAACATTTCCCGCGAGCACCGACCCCACAGAGGTGGAGCAATTGATGCGTTCACCCGCGATGAAAGCCGCGCGGGCGAGACTCGCCTCATCTATCAACGGCTCCGATGTTGTCGAGAAACAAATCATCATCCGCGTGGACCGGCTCGATCCGAGCAAGAACCAGCTCATCGGCTTCCGCGCTTTTGGTCGCTTGCTCGAGCGACGTCCTGACTTGCGGGCAACGCTAAGATTCCTCGCCTTTCTTATCCCATCACGCACGGACCTGCACGTCTATCGGGCTTATCGCGACGCTGTCTATGCTACCATCGCCGAAGTGAACGCGCGGTTCGCCGCGGACTGTGGCGGCGAGCCGATCCACGTCTTCTACACGAACGACCGCGAACAAGCGCTAGCCGCGATGGAACAAGGCGATGTGCTTCTCGTTAACTCTCGTGAAGACGGGATGAATCTTGTAGTGAAGGAGTGGGCTGTCGTGTCCGAACGCCCGGGGGTGGCTGTAATATCGGAGACAGCCGGCGTGGCATCGACTACGGGCGATGCGGCCATACTTGTCTCGCCACTGGACATCGAAGGCACCGCGCGCGCGATGGAGCAGGCATTGGAGTTACCCGGGGCCGAACGCTGGTCGCGCTTGAAGCGATTGCGCAACAACGTGCATGAATGGAGCGCGGCACATTGGCTTGAGGCGCAACTAGCCGAGCTAAACGCGATAGCTCAAACAACTACATGATTCGACCGTATCTAGCTCTGGCTACCGATTATGACGGCACGCTCGCGCACCACGGCGTGGTAAGTGCGGAAACGCTGGGCGCAGTCGAGCGACTGCGCGCGTCAGGTAAGAAGCTAGTGCTCGTGACCGGTCGCGAGCTGGAGGAATTAAAAGCGGTCTTCCCGCAGATCGGTATGTGTGATCTTGTCGTCGCGGAAAACGGCGCGCTACTTTACTGGCCTAAGACCGAACGGGTAAAGCTATTGGCCGAGCCGCCACCTGAGAAGTTCGTGCAGGAATTGCGGGAGCGCGGTGTGCCGATCGCAGCAGGTCGCGTTATCGTGGCGACGATTGAGCCACATGAGAACGAGGTTCTGCAAACCATCAAAGCGCTGGGATTGGAGCTGGAGGTTATCTTCAATAAAGGGGCCGTCATGGTACTTCCTACCGGAGTCAACAAAGCGACCGGTCTGCGCGCCGGTTTATCGATCCTTGGCCTTTCTACTCGCCACGTCATCGGGGTAGGTGATGCTGAAAACGATCACGCTTTTCTCCGTATCTGCGGTTGCGGCATCGCCGTGGCCAACGCCCTTCCTACCTTGAAAGAGCGGGCGGACTTCATCACGCAGCGGTCGAATGGCGAAGGGGTGATCGAGCTCATCGATCAGCTTCTGGCCAACAACTTCGAGTTGCGCTCCGCACGAACTAACTCGGCGCCATCATAGTTATCCTTTCCTTCAGCCAGCCACATCGTCCCTTTTCTCCGCTTCAGGCAATTACTCCCCAGAAGTGACGGATCTTCTCCTTTGTTTGCAGTTAACGACGAGTGAAATCGCTTCCGAACTTGAACTAAGGCCCGCCGTTCAGCGCAGTGAACTCCTGCCCGTCCAGGAATGGTGTTATCTCTTGCGTGCGTCGTTACTTAGGTATTAGTTGCTGGGACGTTGAGCGAAACGCGGGCCTGTGGCTCCATTCGTTTCAAGCCAAGAAACTGATTAGCTGTTTCATAAAGCAAGTAGCTCCTTTGCTGCGGCAATAACTCGGTCATTGATTCGATAAGCTCGCCGGCGAGCGTTTCGCCCAGCGGAAAAGGATAATCCGAGCCGAGCGCTACTCTCTCCGCGCCGAAAAGCTTCACGAGCATGCGCAGTGACTCGGCGTCATGCACAAGTGAGTCAACATAAAAGCGCGCGGGGCGCTCACCATTGGCGAGATAGGTGCGTGGATTTACTTTGTTATCGATCGCGACCAGGTCCGGCCGGACGTGAAAGGCGCGCTCGATGCGGCCGACGGTGAAGGGGAATGCGCCACCGCCATGGGCGAACGCGACGCGCAGTTTCGGGAAACGCTCGAAAACGCCGCTGAACATCATGGAACAAATGGCGAGCGACGTTTCCGCCGGCATTCCCACCAGCCACGGCAGCCAATATCTCGGCATTCGCTTTTTCCCGATCATGTCCCAGGGATGAACGAAGAGGGCAGCGCCAAGCTGCTCGGCTGTTCTCCATACGATTTCTAACGAGGCGTGGTCAAGGTTGCGGCAATCCGGCCCGTGGCAATGCTCGTTGGCATCGACATGCGTGCCAATCTCCGCGCCACGCAGACCGAGCTCGCGCACACAGCGCTCCAGTTCGCGCGCCGCCAATTCCGGCTCTTGCAGCGGGATGGTGCCGAGCCCCGCGAAACGTGTGGGATGCGCGCAAACAACCTCAGCGACGTGATCGTTCAGAATACGGGAGAGATCGAGCGCATCGGCGGGCTTAGCCCAGTAGCTGAACATCACCGGTACGGTAGAAAGGACCTGCATGGTAACGCCGGCGGCATCCATTTCTTCAAGGCGCCGCGACGGCTCCCACGTGTTGTCTCTGATGTCGCGAAAGACGCGCTCGCCCATCATCATGCGCGCGCAACATGGTTTGTAGTGATCGAGTCTAACGAAACCTGAGTAGCCGTAGCGCGAGTCGAGGTCAGGCCATTCGCGCGGAAGAATGTGAGTGTGGAGATCGATCTTCAAGAAGAGTGATGAGTGACGAGTGATTAGAAAAAATAAGACGGGCAGCGCGCGTTCTTATCTGAACTCGTCACTTGTCACTCGTCACTCGTCACTGCCCAAAGGCCTTGACCGGCTCGGGTTTCTCCACCTTCGCTCCGCAATGTTTGCAGGTGCGGCGCGCGTCGTCCGTCCAGAAATCGAGCATGGCCTGGCTGAAATGCTGGACGATGTCGCCGCAATCAAAGTCGATGTCTTCCACCAGCGCCTCGCACCGCGGACAGTAGAAGATGACGTGCTCGTGCTCGCCCGGCGGCCGCCGGCGTTCCACCACCATGCCGAGAGTGTCGGGCGGACGCACCGGCGCATGCGGCACATTGGCCGGAATGAAGAACGTCTCGCCTTCACGCACGAAGTAATCGACAATCCGCTCGCCTTCGCGGATGCGCAGTTTGATGTCGCCTTTGAGTTGGTAGAAGAATTCCTCAGAATCAACCTGATGAAAATCGTTCCTGGCGTTGGGACCCTTGATGATCATGACGAAGAAATCGCGGCCGTCGTAAAGGTAACGATTACTGACCGGCGGCTTGAATAAATGAGCGTTGGCTTGGACCCATCGATCGAGATTCACCGGCATTTCCACCACGGAAGCGGCTTCACTCGCGGGGGAAAGCATCGTAGCCATGAACCAGGGTATTTCGCCGGTCGCCGCCCGTCAAACAAAGCGGGAACGCGTGCCAAGATACGATTGTCACCGAATGAATCGTCGGGGAAGGGCGAACGTGAATAGTGACTGGTGAATAGTGAATGGATGCGCAGATGATCCGCGCCAACCTCTATTCACCGGTCACCAGTCACTATTCACAATTTGAAGCGTCGAAAACGTGTGCCCCAACTCACCCCGGCGGCCAACCCAACTGCCGTTGACCGAGCAGGTGGACGTGGAGATGCGGCACGCTTTCGCCCGCGTCGGGGCCGCTGTTTATGACAACGCGGAAGCCGTTTTTCAGTCCCAGTTTTTTCGCCAGCTCAGCCGCGGCGAGGAGCAGCTCGCCCAGTAGTTCGCGATCGGCGCTGGTCGCGTCCCCCAGCCGGGGCAAGACGCGCTTGGGCACGATGAGGACGTGCACGGGCGCCTGCGGATTGACATCGCGAAAGGCAATGAGCTGATTATTCTCCAGCAGAATCTCCGCTGGAACCTCGCGCGCGATGATTTTCTCGAAAATGGTCACTGGATTACCGCACCGAACAGTTGAGCTGCGGCACATCCGCCGCGGTCGAAATCTTTTCGCGAATAAAACAAACGATTTCGGTTCGCAAAACATCGCATGGCCGCGACCACGTGCGAGTGCCGCGGAGATGCTTCACCGCGGGCTGTAGCGCGACGAATTGCACTGTATCGACCCGCGCTTGCAGAAGCAGCTCGATCCGGCGGCCGAGCATCTCGAAATAAGCCAGCTCGTACCCGGCGCCAGCTTCCACCGCGATTTCAAATAGCGACACCGTTACCGGTGGCGGCGCCGGCGCGAAATGCGGCCCGATCTCATGGTAGCCGATCACCTTCAAGACATAGCGCACGGTCTGCGAAAGCTGGTTGAAGGCGACGAAGCTCTCATCATTCCGCAAGCGCAGATAGAAGGCGATACTTTCAGTGACGTGATCAGTCAGCCACCAGCTCTTGTAACCAGCCTCCTGCGCCGCGCGCGTGATCGCATCGCGCAGCCAGGCGCGGTTAAACTCAAAGAGCTGGCCCGACTCAGCCTTGAGGTAGGGGAATTCGTCCTTAAACGCGACCATCTTTTGCCTTCTCCGGTGGGAATAACTCGCGTTGCTGCGCGCTTGTGCGCACACGCCGGCCCAGCGCGCGAATCGCTTCCACAAATTCATCGGCCTCCTCGAAGCGTTGATGGATGGACGCGTAACGCACATACGCGACGTCATCGATGTCGCGCAATTTCGCCAGCACATGCAGGCCGACCTGAGCGGACGTGACTTCGCGCCCGCTCGTTTCCAGCTCATGCACGATAGCGTCCACTGCTTCCTCCAGCGCCACCAGACTGATGGGCCGCTTCTCGCAGGCTTTGGCCATGCTGCTCACGAGCTTGCGCCGGTCGAATGGCTCATGCGAACGGTCGCGCTTGATCACACGCAGGTCGCTGCGTTCGATCTCCTCGTAAGTGGTGTAACGGTAAGCGCATTTGAGGCATTGCCGGCGCCGACGAATGCTCTGCCCCTGACGCGACTGGCGCGAGTCGATGACTTTATCGCTCCGCGAGCCGCATTTGGGACAACGCATAGTGTTAGCACCAGAAGTAGCACACAAGGTATTGCGCCGTCAATGTCTTCCGCTCACCGCGCACCTTCGGGCGCGCAACCCGGAGGCGGCCGCCGCTGGCAGCGCCCAGCATCGCTTACTTCGCAAGCGCCGTCTTCATCCCGAGCGTCTTCACTAGAAATGCCCAGCGATCGGCGGTCTCCTCAATGACCTTCGTCGTCGGTTTACCCGCGCCATGTCCGGCTTTCGTTTCGATGCGAATGAGCACCGGCTTGTCGCACCCCTGCGCAGCCTGCAATGTGGCTGCGAATTTAAAACTATGCGCCGGCACCACCCGATCATCGTGATCAGCCGTTGTAATCAATGTCGGCGGATAGCAGCAGCCTGGTTTGATATGCTGCAACGGTGAATAAGCGTAGATAAAGGGGAAGTCAGCAGGGTCATCCGAGCTGCCGTAGTCGCTGGCCCAGGCCCAGCCGATGGTGAACTTCTGGAACCGCAACATATCCATTACGCCCACAGCCGGCAGCGCTGCGCCATATAGGTCAGGGCGCTGTGTCAGGCACGCGCCGACGAGCAGGCCGCCATTACTCCCCCCGCCGATAGCGAGTTTCGGCGTGCTCGTATACTTCTCGGTGATGAGGTACTCCGCGGCCGCGATAAAATCATCGAACACGTTTTGCTTCACATGCTTCTCACCGGCCTCATGCCATTTCTCGCCGTACTCGCCGCCACCGCGCAAGTTCGCCACAGCATAGATGCCTCCCATTTCCATCCATTGCAACAAAGCCGGATTGAAGGACGGCATAACCGAAATGTCGAACCCGCCGTAGCCGTATAGGTATGTCGCGTTCTGTCCATCGCGTTTCATTCCCTTCTTGTAAGAGATGAACATCGGCACGCGTGTTCCATCCGCGCTCTTATAGAAGATCTGCTCAGTGGTGTAGTCGTCTGGATTGAACTTTAGCTTCGGTTTGTAGAGCGCTTCGCTCGCTCGCTTACCGAAATCATAGCGGAAGATCGTCGCAGGCATGGTAAAGCTGGTGAAGGAATAGAATGTTTCCCGATCGTGCCGCTTTCCGGGAAAACCGCCGGCAGAGCCGATTCCCGGCAATGCGATCTCGCCATCGGCCGACCCATCTGGTTTGAATAGCTTTACCAGGCTATGTGCGTCATGAAGGTAGTTGGCGACGAAACGATCGCCAACGAGGTTAACACTTTCGAGCTTGTCGGCTGATTCCGGAACCACTTCACGCGCAGTTGCCGGTAAAGGCTGTGAAGTATCAATCACTACGATGCGCCCGAGCGGCGCATCAAGATCGGTGTGGAAATAGAAAGCGGCGCCGTCATTGTCGATGAACTGCCAGGCCGCGTCACCTTTCGGCAGTAGCTCGACCACTTTCGCATCAGGGGCACTCAGATCCTTGTAGAAGATGCGATTGTGCGGATCGGTGCCCTTGCTGATGGTGATTATGAGATAGTGGCCATCATCAGTGACATCGCCATTAAATAACCACTCCTTCTGGTCGGGACGTTCGTAGATCAGGGTATCGGCCGATTGTGGCGTGGCCACCTTGTGGAAGAAGATCTTCTGGTTGTAAACCTGAGAACGCAATTGATTCTTCTCCTCAGGTTCATTGTAGCGGCTGTAGAAAAACCCGGAGCCATCCTTTAACCAGGACGCGCCGGAGAACTTCACCCATTTTAGTTCATCCTCGCGGTCCTTCCCGTTCTCCACTTCGCGCACCTTCCATGTTTGCCAATCCGAGCCGGAAGCTGCCAGGCCATAAGCGATTAACTTCGCGTTGTCGGAAACAGCCATGCCGCCGAGCGCGACCGTTCCATCTTTGGCCAGCACGTTGGGATCAAGCAGCTCCCGCGGCTTCTCCGTCAGATTGTTCGCGACGAAGAGCACACTCTGGTTTTGCAGACCAGTATTGCGAGTGATGAAGTAGCGATCCTTCTGCTTAAATGGCACGCCGAACTTCTCGTAATCCCACAACTCCGTGATGCGCTTCCTGATTGCGTCGCGTTCCGGAATCCTGCCTAGAAAGTCGAACGTCACCTTGTTTTCACTTTCGATCCAGGCGCGCGACTCGGGAGAATCGGGATCTTCCAGCCAGCGATAGGGATCGGCTACTTTGATGCCGTGGTAATCGTCCACCTGGTCGCTCTTCCGCGCGTCAGGATACTTGAAGGTTCGTTCCTGTTTCGCGAAAACGGACAGACAACCGAATACGAAGAGAAGCAAAAGAGGCCGTGTCATAGAGGCCCAGCGTAGCGATGACGCTTAGCGAGTCAAAGCGCATGGCGGTACAACTGCCTGTCGTCGGCATGGTTGCTGCTGTTTTGACTCCGGGCAGGCGTGTCGTGCAGCCATCCCTCGTTAGATTTGAGCAATGCCACCAGCCTTACGAGACCCCAGCGGCTGGCGCTTGACGCGAGAGTTGCCGTCACACAAGCGCCGCGTGCAATATCACCTGACAAAGCTCGGTGGAGAGTCGCGGGACCGCGCCGTGATGACAACCGTTCGCCGGCTGACAGTATAGCGGGGCCCGCCATTCTGCCATGGGTGCTGGCGCCGTGGGTTGCCGCCGATCTGGTGCGGCGAGCGCGCGATTACACGCAATTCCGCCGCTTGCGCGCGGCCTTGCCGCCGGAGTTCTGGAAGGGCGCAGGCCCAATTCGTCACTACGCGCGTATGATCGCGCACTGGCACAAGAGTGTGGCTCTTTGCATTCTGTCTGACCGTTTTCGCCAGGAACGATGGCAGCGGCACATTCGCGTGCACGGCATTCCTCCCGATGAACGGCCGGAATGCAGCGCGCGTCCTACGATTGTCGCCTGTCTGCACACCGGCGGTTACGTTCTTCTGCGTCACTGGTTGCGAGCACACGGAATGGTTGCGGCCTCGTTAGTAAGGGCACGGCCGGGAATTATCCGGCGATACGAGACCGGTCGCCAAAAAAGCGAAACCGAGCCGCCCTATTTCTTTCATGTGAGAGATGTGCGCGCTGCTGTGCGATACCTCGGGCCCGGCCGAGTTCTCGTGGTTGCCATCGATGCCCAGCCGGACTCAGCACCACCACGGTGGCGATGGGGACGCCTCTCAGGCTAACGGTTGGAGCGGCGCGACTGGCTCGACTGACTGATGCCGTCCTCGTGCCTGCCTGTGCCTCGTTAGGTCAGGGAATCGACATCCGGTTCGGAACAGCCGTGCCGCAGGAGATTATCGAAGGCGGCTGCACGCGAACCGTTAACGAGTTCCTGGTAAAACAATGGTGGAAGGATCTATCGCATGACCCGTGTGCCATCGGCTGGACGACGCTCGAAGCCTACGCACCGGAGCATCTCGTGCGAAACCGCACCCGCTGGCCATGATGAGTCATTCACCTGCACGAATTGTTATCACCGGCCTGGGCACGCACGGCGCGGGCGGCATCTCTGTTCCAGCGCTCTGGGAGAACACGCTGCGGCAGAACATTAATGTGCAGGAACGCACTAGCTCCAGCGGACAGCGATATGTCGTCTACACCGCGCCCGATCCGCACTTCGAAACGAAATGGCCGAAGATAGTCAAACATGCCGATCGCGCAGCCAAACTATCGCTGGCCGCGGCGAAACAAGCTTGGGCAGACGCATGTCTGACCAGGAGTAACATCGATCCGCATCGCGTCGGCGTCACCGTTGGCAGCTCGCGCGGTCCAGCTGGCTGTAGTTTGGCCGCCGGTAAACCTCATCCTACCGATGCTGTCTACAGCGCGTTCTCATCTATCGCGGGCGTGGTCGCAGCGGAACTCGCCGCGGCGCGATGCGCGCAGATGACTTCCGATACGTGCATCTCCGGAGCCGTCGCGCTGCAAACAGCCTGTTTGCAATTACAAAGCCACCAACTCGACGTTGCCGTAGGAGGCGTGGACGCGCCGCTGGTCGATCCTTTGCTCGAGCAATTCGCGGCCGGTGGCGTGCTGTCCAGCTTAACTGATCGCGAGGCGCTCCGGCCATTCGATCAAAACCGCACTGGGACGGTGATCGGCGAAGGCGCAGCCTTTGTTGTTGTCGAAACTGAGACCCATGCGCGGGAACGCGGGGCGCATATCCGCGGCGTCATTCATGCAGTGGCGACGGGTTGCGAACCGCATTTGCGCACCAGCATGAGCATGAACGCACAAGGCATGCAGCAGAGAGCGCGGCGGGCACTCAGCACTTGCGAGATCGCCGCGCACGACATCGACCTTCTCATTCTCCACGGCACCGGCACGCGCTTGAACGACTCGATGGAAAGCCGATGTGTGCGCCACTCATTCGGGCCGGTCGAGCAACAGCCGTACTCTCTCGGCACGAAAGCGATTACCGGTCATACCCTCGGCGCCTCGAGCATCTTTCAACTCCTCGTCGGGCTGGAATCCGTCCGTCATGGTTTCGTTCCGACGACAGCGAACTGCACGACGCTGGATCCCGATTGTTCAATTCGATTGAGCCGTGGCGTCGCCGCTGAATTGCATTATGGCCTTTGTCTGACCTCCGGATTTTGTGGCAATAGTTCATGTATTGTCTTCGGTCCGGCTCGTTGAGCTTCGGCGACTTGACGCGATATTCCGTTCGTGTCCGACGGATGTTCAGCGCGCGCCATTATCCATCTCGACATGGATTGCTTCTACGCGGCAATCGAGATGCGCGACCGTGCTTCGCTTCGGGGCAAGCCGGTAGGAGTCGGCGGAGCGCGTGACCAGCGCGGTGTGCTAACGACCTGCAACTACGAAGCGCGAGGTTTCGGTGTTCACTCAGCCATGCCTACTTTCATGGCGCTGCAACGTTGCCCAAAGCTGATTGTCGTGCCGCCGCGCTTCGATGTCTATCGCAAGGAATCGCTGCGCATTCGCGAGATCATGCATCGCTTTACTGCGCTGGTGGAGACGCTCTCGCTCGATGAAGCTTATCTCGATGTCACCGCGCACCCAAATCCTCCGGGAGAGCTCGCGCTAACGATCCGCGAGCTCATCTCCAATACGACAAAGCTCACGGCCTCGGCTGGCATAGGGCCGAACAAGCTCGTGGCCAAGATTGCCAGCGACATGAACAAACCGAACGGGCAATTTGAGGTCAAGCCGGCTGAAGTGGCGGAGTTCATGAAGCCTTTGCCCGTCCGCAAGCTGTGGGGGATTGGCCAGGTCGCCGAGCAGAAACTGGCTGCGGCGGGTGTCAAGACGTGCGGTGAGATGCAGCGTCTCTCGCGTCCTGAGCTGCATGAGCTATTTGGTAAGTTCGGTGCCGAGCTTTACGAGCTATGCCGGGGCGTCGATCGGCGACCGGTCGAGCCCAATCGCGAGCGGAAGTCGTTGAGCACCGAAGAAACATTCAGCCACGACCTCACCACTCTGGCCGAATGCGAAGAAAGGATGAGTGAGCTATTTGCCGAACTCGCGGCCGAGCTCGCGCAGAAAGCATCTACTCGACAGATCACCAAGATATTCGTGAAGTTGAAATTCAGCGATTTTAGCCGAACAACAATCGAGCGAGCCGGATTGACTCCTGAGCTCGATAGCTACCGTCACCTACTCGAAGAAGCCTTCAACCGGACGGGAAAAAAGGTGCGCCTCATTGGGATCGGCGTTCGCTTTGCTGATGTCGAGCGGGAGATAGCGCAGTTGTCATTGCTTTAGCCGAGTTGTAGCTCCGGCGAACTACGCCGGTTTAGCGCGAGCGCCCGACTACTGAGCTGGTTTGGCGGGTGGAAGCGCGAAGCCGCCGATTGATTTCAGGATCCGGCCCAGGTCGCTGCTGGTCGAGATCACCGCGGTCGTGTCCTTCTCGAACGCAGCGCGTGCTACTTCCAGGCTGCGCAAGAAGAGATAGAGTTCCTGCGCATCGGGCGAACTGTAGGCCGCGGTGTAGATGCGGGCTGCTTCCGCGTCGGCTTCACCTTCTATCTTTAGCGCGTCACGGTTCGCGCTGGAGATGATAGAGGCGACTTCGCTTTCCTTTTGACCGTTGATGTTGGCCGCTTCACCTCGACCTTCAGAGCGAAATCGTGCCGCGATCTGGTGCCGCTCACTCGACATTCGCTCGATGATCTTCTCCGCCACCGCGGGATTATACTTGCTCCGTTTGAACCGTTCATCGAGTAGCTCGATGCCGAAGTCAGCTATCTTCTGGCGAGTCCGTTCCGTGATCTGCTTCTCGATCTCTCCTCGGCCAGACTGGATATCGGGAATGTTGCTGGGTAAGACGGTGCCGGTCTTCTCCAGCTCGACATCGCGCAAGGGCTGGCGACCTTTGGTCACCCGGATGATTTCGACCAGGTCATGCGTCGCGACCGCGGTGCGCGTTTCGCTCCCAAGGATGTCGTCAAGCCGGGAAAGGGCGCTGCGTTCATCATTAAGCCGGTTGTAGTAGAGAAGCGGGTCA
>DAIRIE010000063.1:0-11944 GCA_036809705.1 Chthoniobacterales bacterium | reverse complement strand
ATACCATCGCCGCCATCGAACGCGAGCTGGTGGTGGATGGCCTCGTCCTGCGTTATCGACCGCAGGAGGAAAATGTGGATGGATTGCCGGGCAATGAAGGGGTGTTTCTGCCCTGCTCGTTTTGGTTCGTCACCTGTCTCGATCTCATCGGCCGCAGAGACGAGGCGCTGGCGTTATTCGAGCGGTTGCTCACTCTGCGCAATGACCTCGGTCTGCTTTCCGAGGAATACGATCCCCACGCGAAACGGCAGCTTGGCAACTTTCCGCAGGCCTTTTCTCACCTTGCGCTGGTGAGCGCGGCGCATTTCCTGGAGCAAGGCGCTTCGGCTATTCGCGAGAAGAAAACCGGACGCACCGCCGAGCAGCCGCTAAAAAAATAGCGAGGAGCATCGTCGGTCTTCCGGCGCGGCCGGCGGAGCCTTTCCGTCTGACCGTCGTCCTTATTTCTTAACGATCTCGGCGTTCTCGAGCATGGCGATGCCGCCGCGCTCAGCCATCTTGCCTTTCAACGTCACAGTCTTGCCGGCAAACTCGGCCAGCTCGGCATTCATCGGCTTGTGCTCACCGACGACGAGATACGCTTTGCCATCGGCGACAATGCCAACCGGGCCGTTCTGTTTGATGCATTTCGCGCCGCATTTTTGCCCGTGGCTCTCGCCCATGGCGTTGTGATCGACGTAGCACATCATGTCCACAATCTCGCCAGTGACTTCCTTGCTCGCGGCCGCGTCGAGGCTGTCCTTGCCCTCTTCGGCCGCGCGCGCCAGCGGTGAAAGCGCGACGGTGGAAATGAACGCCGCCGCGACGGCGACCTTGATTGTTTGTGGGAATTTCGAGTAATCCATAACCTGAATCTGAGCCAATGTGCGCGAGGGTCAATGCCGGCGCGGAAGATAGCCATCCCGGCTGTCATGGCAGACAGGCGTCCTCGCCTGTCGATGCACGGGCCCTGTAGTATCCGACATGCGGGACGCATGTCTGCCATGTCAGGCGGGCCGCCTGACTTCCTGCCGGTTGCCGTTTTGATCGCTCCGCAGCGTCATCACTTCTCGCAACATTCGCAGACTATCGTGCACGAAATGCACCTTGCTTCCTTCGGAGTGATTCCAGCGCACCGGAATTTCCCGCAGCCGCAACCCCGCGCGCTGCGCCAGAAAAAGCAGCTCGACGTCGAATCCGAAGCCGTCCACTTGCGCCGCCGCGATGATGGGCCGGCACGCCTGCATGCGGAATGCCTTGAAGCCGCATTGCGTGTCCCAGAACGGCAGGCCGGTGGCGACTCGCACCAACAAATTGAAAACGCGGCCCGCCTGCTCTCGCCGCCACGGCTGCCGATGACCGATGAGCGTGCGATCGAGCGCGCGCGAACCGAACGCCACATCCACTTCATCGCGCACGCTCGGCTCCAGGATTTTCGGCAACTCCTCGATGGGTGTTGATAAATCAGCATCGAAAAACACCGCTATAGCGTTCGTCGCGCTCAACAAACCTTCGCGCACAGCGGCGCCTTTGCCGCGGTTGGTTCTGTGATCGAGCAATCGCGTCGGCAGCACCTGCTCCTTCGCGAACACTGCGCGCACCACGCCGCCGGTGCCATCACTGGAACCGTCGTTAACTACGATCAGTTCACTCTGCGGAGAGTTGGCGCGAAGATATTCCAACGTCGTCCGCAAAGTGTCGCCGATGCGTTCCGCCTCATTGAACGCAGGCACGACAACTGAAAACGCGGGCAACATTTAAACAGCGCCGCGCACAAACGGCACGGCAACGAAGCAAATTCAGCGCTCTCTGTAAATGTCGATGATGAACTTCCCGTCGGCCGCGAGATAACCGCGATACATGCCGCTGGTATTAAATGGCAGCGCGATCTCGCCGCTCTTGTCCACCGCGATGAGGCCGCCTTCACCTCCGAGCTTCCGCGCATTTTCCAGCGCCGTCTCGCTCGCTTCGCGCAGGGACATGCCGCGATCGAGCATGAGCGCGCTGATCTCGTGCGCCACCGCCGCGCGAATAAAATACTCCCCATCGCCCGTGCATGAGACCGCGCAGCTTGCGTTGTTCGCGTAAGTGCCGGCGCCGATGATAGGCGAATCGCCGACGCGTCCCGGCAGTTTGTTCGTCGTTCCGCCCGTCGAGGTCGCTGCGGCTAAATTACCATCCTTATCGCGCGCCACCGCGCCCACCGTCCCATGATGGCCGGCATCGCTGACGTGTTTCTCACCACTCTTTTCCGACGCCTGCTTTTTCTTCAGCTCGTCCCAGCGTCGCTCAGTGAAAAAATATTTCGCGTCCACGAGCTCAATCCCAGTGCGCCTGGCGAACTCTTCCGCGCCCGCTCCGATCATCAAGACGTGCTTCGATTTTTCCATCACCGCGCGCGCCAGCAGGATCGGGTTGCGCACGTGCTGCACACCGGCGACCGCACCCGCGCTCTGCGATCGCCCGTCCATGATCGCTGCAGCCATCTCGTTAGTTCCTGCGCTGGTGAAGACCGCGCCTTTGCCCGCGTTGAAATGTGGATCGTCTTCCAGCACACGCACCGCCGCTTCCGTCGCATCAAGCGCGCTGCCGCCGCCGCTCAAAATCTTCGCGCCCGCACGCAACGCATTCTCGATCCCGGCGCGGTATTCTTTTTCCCGCTCCGGCGTCATGCTGCTGCGCTCGATCGTGCCCGCGCCGCCATGCACTGCGAGAGCGATGTGATTCATGGCCGAATCTTCGCCATGGCCAACCGCGGCGGAAAGTGCAAAACAGCCGATTGCCAGCGTAATTAACTTCACCATGGTTGCGGAGCGTGATCGTTCTTAACCTGCGCACGATCTCGTTGCAGCTTCGAAATTTCGTTCGTCGTCACAAATGGCGGCTGCGCCCGCTTCGTCGCGCGGTGCTTCCGGTGCGCAGCGTCAAGCGCGCGATGAAGCGGCTTTGCTCAACGCCACCGCGCATTGAACGGTCCACTCTCGCCTACGCGGCCGCTCATCCCGAATTGAGCGTGCGCGAAATCCACGCCGCAGAAAGCGTCGTCATTCCGCCGGCGCCATTTTCGTTCGATGCAATCGCGCACGAAGAGACATCGCTGCCGGCATTTGTCTTCGAGATACCGAACATCGATTTCTGGGCGCACTACGGTGGCGCGGTCGTGACATCGGATAATGCACTGCTGGCCGATCTCTCGCCGGAAGTCTGGGGGCCGAATCATCACCCCATCTTCTCGCGTTGGCGTTTACCCCCATCGCAACTGCTCACCGGGCGCATTGGTATTGCAGTCACGCCGGAAGCAACCGGCAACTACTACCATTGGCTTCTCGATGCTCTGCCGCGCCTTCTCCTTCTGCGAAATGCGACCGGCAACTTTGCCAATTACGACGCGCTCCTGCTCAACGGCTCGCGCGCTCCTTACGAAACCGAATCGCTGGAAGCACTGAAAATTCCGCGGGAACAAATTCGTTTCGTTGATAGCTCAGATCGCTTCCACATTGCTTCCGCTCTTTTCCCGTCGATGGACCAGACTGCGAAAACAATCGCGCCGTGGAAAATCACAGCGCTCCGTCAGCTCGTTGGCAACGAACCGCCCCCCAACGATCACCGCATCCACATGCGGGAAAAGTCCCGACCGGTTCACATCCGCGAAAGCGCGCGCCTGTTCGCCGGATTGCCAACGAAGATGAAATTGCCCCGCTTCTTCGCGGGAGCGGTTTCAGCATCGTCCAACTGGAAGACAAACCCTGGATCGAACAAGCATGCATCTTTGCCAACGCAGAAATCATTATCACGCCGCATGGCGCTGCTTTGGCTAACGCGGTCTTTTGCTCGGCTGGCGCGCACATCTGCGAGCTCAGCACGCGCGCCGGATACCGCGACTGGTATCTTCATCTCGCCGCTGCCGCCGGTCTCCATTATCACTGCCTCGAAGCGACTCCGGTGACGATGAGTTCGTCCCCGCATCACGCCCACGAGAACGACGATATGACCTTGAGTCCCGAATCACTCCAGCACTTCCTTTCCAGCCTCTAGCGCATTTTGCTTTTTGCTCCGCGACCAAGTAAGGCACTTTCCCAGCCATGCCCAGCCCTGCCGCTGACTCGGAGAACTCCTCCCCCGCCCTTCCCGTCAATCCGGTCGTGGCCGTGCAGGGCGTGGGATATATCAGCCGCGAATTACTGCGCGAAGTCGGCAGCATCTTCTGGTTCACCTCACAGACGATCGGTGAAACGGTTGAGCGCATTCGCGCCGGGCGCGCTCCTTTCCGCGCGTCGAGTTTCTTTCGTTATAGCGAACGCGCCGGCGTTGGCTCGGTCCCGCTGGTCGGGCTCGTCTCCTTTTTTCTGGGGCTCACCATGGCATTGCTCACCGGCTATCAACTGCAACGCTTCGGCACGGAGCGGCTCGTTCCCGGCCTCGTCGCCATTTCATTCACCCGCGAGCTGGGTCCATTGCTTACCGGCATCATGCTGGCCGCGCGGATCGGCGCGTCGTTCACCGCCGAGCTGGGAACGATGCAAGTCTCCGAAGAAGTCGAAGCCATCGAAGCCATGGGCATCGCGCCGCTTCGTTTTCTTGTCGCTCCGCGAATGCTCGCGCTCGTCGCGCTCATGCCGTGTCTTTCTACCATCTCGAGCATCGCAGCGATCATTGCCACCGCGTTCATCTCACGCCTCTACTTCAACATCGCCTTCGTTTACTTCGTCGATCTCGTGAAAGATGCGCTCCTTATTCGCGATATCGTTACCGGCGTTCTAAAAAGCCTCATGTTCGGCCTGCTCATTGGCGCGATTGCCTGCTATCGCGGACTGACGGTCAAAGGCGGCGCCGCCGGAGTAGGCACGGCCACGACTTCCAGCGTAGTCAGCGCCATTACTACCGTCATTGGCTTCGATACTCTTTTTAACATTGTTTACATCGTCTTCTTCCCATGAACCCACCGCCGCAACCTGTGGTCGAGCTGCGCGACGTTTACTTGCAGTTTGAAGAAAAGAAGGTGCTGAACGGTGTAGATCTTAATGTTCAGCCCCTCGATCGCGTCGTCATCATGGGACAAAGCGGCAGTGGCAAGAGCACCATCCTGCGACTTATCCTTGGTATTCTTCAACCCGACGCCGGCCAGATATTCTTCAAGCAATTCGAGATCACTCGTCTGAAGCGGCGCAAGCTTCAGCAGATCCGGCGACATATCGGAATGGTTTATCAATACTCCGCCCTGCTCAGTTCACGCACCGTGCGCGAGAATGTGGCGCTGCCACTCGAGGAACTGACTGATAAATCGCGTGACGAGATTAACCAGATCGTCGAAGCCAAACTTGAAATGGTGGGAATGAAGGAAGCTCTCGACCGCATGCCTTCGGAGCTCAGTGGCGGCATGCGCAAACGAGTAAGTCTCGCCCGCGCACTCGTTCTCGATCCTGAACTGATTTTATTCGACGAACCTTCCGCCGGTCTCGACCCTGTCATTAGCTCCGTCATTGACGAACTGATCATTAATCTGAGTCAGCAATCGAAGGTCACCTCCATCATTGTTACCCACGAAATGGAAAGCGCTTTTCGCATAGGCACACGAATGGCTATGTTGTATCAGGGAAAGATCATCATCCAAGGCACACCAGATGAGCTCAAGCAATCGGATGATCCTGTCGTCGCGCAATTCTTGAGCGGAAGCACCGAAGGTCCCATCCTGGAAGGAACACCAGATGCAATTAAAGCGTAACGAAGTTCTCACCGGCTTACTCGTGGTAGCGACGCTCGCCGTCCTCACCGGCGTGCTTGTCCTGCTCGGCGCGCCGGGATTATTCCGGCCGCTCGTGACTTACCGCATCTATTTCGATAACGCCGCCGGTATCAAACTGGGCGCTCCCGTCCTTCTCGCCGGACGCAAGATCGGGACCGTGGCGGCGCTCTACTCGCCCGTTTCGCGGGAAGAAAGTCAGCGCGCGGTCGAGGTAGATAAGACATTGCATGGACCGGACGCGACTCCCACTCCTCCGAACGCGAAGCCGCCCCGTTACGAAGTGCGCATTGAAGTTCAGGTCGATCGCAGATCACTTCTCTACCGCGACTCCAAGCCGCGCCTCATTACTCTGGGATTACTTGGAGAAACGGCAATCGACTTTACCGAAGGCACCGAGAAGTCGGGCCGGGCGAACTCCGGCGAGGTATTCGCGGGTGAACGCGTGCCGGATTTCGGAGAAGCCATCGCTAAGATGCTCGACGTGGTGGAACCGGTGGCCACGGAAGCTACTGCAACTCTAAAGCAACTCGAATCGACGGCCCAAAACCTCAGTCACATCACGGACGAGAACTCGCAGTTGATCCTGGCACTGACCCAGTTTCGCACCCTGGGTGAAAACCTTAATCAGTTAACCGGGCCGAATAGTCCATTATCCAGTTCACTTGGAAACTTGCAACGCGTCACGGAAGACCTGACCAAGAACGACAACATTGAAGTGACCTTGCAAAACTTCCGTGCTTCATCGGAAAAGTTGAAGTCGACCTTGGACTCGGTCGGGCCGTCACTGCAAGAAGCTGGGCGCAACGTTAAAGACGCGACGGCTACGCTGCGGAGTCAACCATGGCGACTGATTTGGCCGAGCACAAAGAGTTATCCCAGCGACACTGGACCGGCTTCGGAAGCACCGGTAACTCGAAGTGTGAAAAAGGCTCGTGCTACTCCAAGTCCAGCCCGCACCAGCCGTCGATAGCTCCGGCAAGGCGGAAAGTTATTTTAGGGTTACCTCTAAAATAGTTGAGAATTTAGTTTGCAGTTAGCTGCCATACTGCTAGGAACCGTCCATGGACTTATCACTTAAGCAGTTAGAAGAAGCGGTGTCACTTCGTCGCCAGATCGATTCTCTCGAACAAAGGCTGGCGGGATTAGTAGGTGGTGGTGGAAGCAGAGCTACTAGCTCAAGCGCAATAACGACCAGCAGCAGCAGCGGCGGAGGTGGCGGCCGCGGTCGCGGTGGACGCAACGGCAGGCGCCGCAGTATGTCGCCAGCTACTCGCGCCAAGATCGCGGCGGCAGCACGCGCACGCTGGGCGCGGAGCCGTGGCGGCAAGAGCAGCGGATCATCACAGGGTGCGGCCAAGTCGAGTGGAAAGCAGGGTGGCCGGCGCCGTGGGCGCATGTCCGCTGCAGGTCGCAAGAAACTCAGCGAGATGATGAAAGCTCGTTGGGCCGCTCGCCGCAAAGCTTCCGGAAGCTAGGCTGCGGGTTAGTTCAACTTTCCCAAGAAGAGCCGCGGGGCTAAACCCTGCGGCTCTTTTGTTAGGCAGCTTTCTTCTCCAGTCCCTGCCGAAGAAAAGTGAGCACCGCGATCTCATCGCTGCGCAAATCATCGAGTTTCTGCTCCAAGGTTTCCTCCATCTTCGACTTCAATCCTTCGATAAGGTTGCCGCCCAGGTAGGTTTCCAAAACGGCGGGATGCACGTAACATTTGCGGCAGATCGCAGGCGTATTGCCTAGGATCTTGGAGACGGCGCTGATCGCATCCTTGACGTTGCTCCTGGCCTGCTTCTTGGTGGTAAAAGCTTCCTGGGCATTCAGCGCCATCGCAGCCAGGACAGTTCCGGCCCAGGTGCGGAAATCTTTCGCGGTAAAATCCTGCCCGGTGATCTCGCGCAGGTAATCATTCACATCCTGGGAAGTAATCTCACGCACTTCTCCAGCCTCATCGATATACTGGAATAGCTCCTGGCCGGGGAGATCCTGGAGCTTGCGCACAATCGTCGCCATGCGCCGGTCTTCCACATCGACTTCATGTTGCACGCCGCTTTTGCCGCGGAAACGGAACTTCAATTGCGAACCTTTCACCTGCACGTGCCGGTTACGCATGGTGGTAAGGCCAAACGATTTGTTCTCCCGCGCGTATTCTTCGTTGCCGATGCGAATGAAG
Organism: Chthoniobacterales bacterium; assembly: GCA_036809705.1. Taxonomy (GTDB): domain Bacteria; phylum Verrucomicrobiota; class Verrucomicrobiia; order Chthoniobacterales; family UBA10450; genus AV69. The sequence goes on along the minus strand of DAIRIE010000063.1, from coordinate 4,058 downwards.
GTCCGCTCGAGTAGCTGAACCACGGTGGCGAGCACCTTCTCCCGCGGAAGCCCGCCTAGCTCGAGGTCAGCGCGAATCCGGCGGCGAATCTTCGGGAGCGCATCGCCGAAAATGAGCATGCGATCATACTTGTTCTCGTCGCGGACGGCGCGCCAGTGTTCGTGGTAGCGATATTGTTTCCGACCACGGTCATCGCGGCCAGTGGCCTGGATGTGGCCGTTGGCCGAAGGACAAATCCAGACATCGGTATAAGCCGGAGGAATAGCCAGCCGGCGGATGCGCAGCAGGCGCGTTTCGTCTTTGATGAGCTTGCCGTCAGTATCGAAGTACTGAAAAGAGTCGCCTTTCTTCTTGCGGGTATAACCGGGTTGTTCGTCGCTGACATACCTTAGCCCAGCCTCCTCCGCCGCTTCCTGCGGGTCGGTAACTATCTCGAGCTTGTCGGCCAGCTTCTTTTTCTTAGCCACGCCAGTAATACGCACGCGAAGCGCTGAAAGCGCGCCTTGTTACACAGTTCCAGGATGGCTCATTGGCTGAGCGCGCCAGCACAGCAAAGCGATGGTTGTAGCTGCCGTCCGCCTGCTCGCGAAAGCCTTCGGAGTCCTCGGCGGCAGGCCACTCTACGCGCCGTAGCTCTTACTGAACTTTTTTCGCGACTCGCCCTCGCGACCTTCCGCCGTCGGCGGCCCAGGCGTCGCCGGCTCGGGCTTTGGGGGCGCCGAGGTCTGCGCAACCTCGGGAGCTTTTGCCGGAGCGGCAGCGCCACCTTCGCGCGCGACGTCAACATACGCGAGCTGCAAGTTCGACAATGCATTGCCCAGCACCGCTGATTCTTCTCCACTCAGATTGCCCCGCGTCTTTTCCTGGATCATCTCCAGTTGATCGATAAACATTTTGGCAAGTTCCAGGTTCACTTCGGCCTCGCCGCTGTGCGGGTTTGGAATCTGTCCAAGAAAGAGCGCGGCATTCTGCGCATGCATCATGACGAATTCAACGAAGCGCTGCGTCATCGCGCCTGAGTTAGTGCTGGTTTGAACTTCAGCCATCTATTTGTTCTTCGTAGCTCGACGAGCCCGCGGCGGTCGCACAACAGAAAGCACGTAAGGCTGGCCAAAATATTTTTGCGCCACCCGTCGCGTATCGGCCACCGTCACCGCCCGAACGCGCGCTTCGAGTTCCTTGTAGTGGTTGAATCCCAACCCGAGCAGCTCATCCACCCCCGCCGTATAGCCAAACGCGTCATTACTTTGGTTTTGAATCTGCTGCTGACCAATGAGCTTCTTCTTCGCCCGTTCCAGCTCAACTTCTGTCAAACCTTCCTTTGCCAGCTTCCCGATCTCATTAAGAAATGCCGCTTTCACCGTTTCGACCTTCCGCGGATCGGTGCCGACGTAGAAGGCGAATAATCCTGGAACGAGCGCTTCGAGCTGAGCTGCGCCGACGAAGTAAGCCAGACCCATCTCTTCTCGAATGCGGATGAAGAAACGCGAACCGAGATCGCTGCTCGCTTCGTCGATGAGCTGGAGCACGTAGTAGTCGGGATCGAAAATACTTCCGCCGCGGTAACCGACCATGAGCACGGCCTGGCTTTTCTCGCGCTCAGTTTCGATGATCTTGCTCTTCTGAAGCTCCGGGGGCATTGGCGCGTCTTGCAGCGCCAACTGTCCCGCTTTCATTTGGCCGAGCTTCGCTTCCAGCAGCTCTTTCACCTCGCCCGCTTTGATGCTCCCGAAAACAGCGATGACGCCATTGTTCGCAACAAGGTAATGGTCACGAAACCCGAGCATGTCGTTCGATCCGAGACCGGCGAGTGACTCGGCGCTTCCAGCCGAGCGCAGCGCAAACGGATGCTGAGCGAAGAGCGCCGCTCTGAGCTGATTGCGCGCGACGGAAGTCGGCTGCTCGTCTTCTTCCTTGATCCGCGCCAGCTGGTTTTCTTTCTCGCGCGCGACTGCCTGCTCCGGCATGGTCGCGTGCAGGAGCACATCAGCCAGAACGTCGAGGCCGAGCGCAAGATCGGGTTGGGTCACGCTGATCTTCACCGCCAGGCTGTTGTTGCCGGCTTCCGCGACAATGGCGCCGCCAACCGCCTCCAATTCTTCCGCGATTTGTTCCGCGCTGCGCGTCTTCGTTCCTTTAAGAAGTGATTTCGCCGTCAGTCGCGTGATACCGTTAGTCGCCGGCGTTTCCGCAAGAAGACCGCAGCGAAACACGGCAGAAATCGAGACGAGCGGCAATCGCCCGTCTTCGCGCACGAGCACGCGCAGATCATTCGACAGCGTGAACTTCTGAATCTCACCGGGGTTCACTCGCGACGGCGCGCCGTTCTTGCGCGCGAGCGATCCTTTCGGGTTGAGCGAAACGAGCGTGAGATTTTCGCCGGTTAAATATTTCTCCGCCACTCGCTGCACGTCCTCCAGCGTCACCTGTTGCACTTTCTCGAGATACTCACGGCTGAAGTTGAGATTGCGCGTGAGAAACCAATTCGTGCCCAGGTCCGAAGCTTGCCCGCGCATGGTGGTAAGCGATGAGAGCTCATGCGACAGCGCGATCTTCTTCGCCTTGCGCAATTCATCCGCCGTGACGCCATCGCGCCGCACATCATCGACGATCTGCAAGATGCATTGCTGCGCCGCGTCGCGTTTCAACGGGTCAAGCGTCGCGTCGATGCCGAAGAGTCCCGGCTCGCCCGGGGTGTATGAGAAAGCGGCGATGGAAAAAACCAGGCCCGCTTCCTCGCGCACTGTCCGATAAAGTCGCGAGCTACGGCCTTCGCCAAGTATGACCGAGAGCACATCGAGCGCCGGGACATCCCGATGGCTGATCTCAGGCACGTGCCACGCCATCGCCAGATGGGTGAGCTGGGTCGCGAATTCTTCGTGCACTTCACGGCGGCCGAGCTGCGGCGGTTCGGCTGGAATGAAGACCGGCTCTAGCGAGCGCGCCGGGTGCTCTTTAAACACCGACTCAAGCTGCGCGCGCACCTTGGCGGCATCGACGTCGCCGGCGACCACGAAGGTCAGATTGTTAGGAATGTAACGCGCCTTGTAGTAGGCCATCACCTGCTCTTGCGTGAGGCTGTTATAGATGTCGAGCAATCCGATGACCGGCAGGCGATAGGGATGTTGCTGATAGGCGTTAGCGAAGAGCAGTTGCGTCAGCGTGCGGTCGGGATCATCCATCCCCATGGCGAACTCGCGCCGGATGACCTCCTGCTCTTTCGAGTACTCGGCCGGCGGCAGCGTCGAGTTCATCATCGCATCAGCCAGAACGTCGAGCGCCGTGGCGACGCCATCTTTGGGCGCGTCGATCCAGAAGACGGTGCGATCGAACGAAGTGTAGGCGTTGATGTAACCGCCGACGTCCTGGATCTTCTGCGCGATCTCGTTAGTCGAGCGCGTCCTGGTGCCTTTGAAGAGCATGTGCTCGAGAATGTGCGAGAGACCAGCGCCGAGATGTTTATCCTCGGTGATGGAACCGGCGGCGCACCACGCTTGCACACTGGCGACCGGCGCGCTCCGATCTTCCTGCACGATGATGGTGAGGCCGTTCGGCAGCGTCCATTTCAGCGCGGTGTGCGGCGGACAGGTGATCATCGGCGGTTCGGCCGCGGCGGAGGGAACGGTGTTGAGATTAGCGCGCTTCAAATTCACGGAACCGGAACCCTGCACCGCGCTCACGCGGCCTTGGGCGCGGGCAGGCTGGGCGGAAGCGATTTCGGCGCGAGTGACTGCGGCTTGAACGGCTTCACGAATGCATCATTGAAATCGTAAACGGCCTTGAAGTCATCCATCGAATCTTCGTCTGTCTTTCCGAAAATCCCGGCGGCGATGAGGTTGAAAACCATCTGGCCGATGTCTTCGCAGCGCTTGATTCCCCAGTAGGAAAAAACGCTCAGCGCCATCGGGCCAAATTCCTTTAACGCATATTGCCGCACGCCTTCGAGCAGTTCCGGCCCGGCCACATGCTTGACCGCCGCGCCTTTCATTTTCTTCTGCTGTTTGGTGGTGAAATCGAGCGCGTCGCGCAGGAAGACGTAAGCCTCGCGTTGGTAGCGC
>DAIRIE010000062.1:0-12090 GCA_036809705.1 Chthoniobacterales bacterium | reverse complement strand
CCGGAAATCAGCCGACCCAGAAAGAGCCAGCTCAAAGCCGGCGCCAGCGCCATCACGATGTAATCGAGGCCGAGACCGAGATTCGAAAGCAGAATGACCGGCCGCCGGCCAAAGCGATCCGACAACACACCGAGCAGCGGGGAAAAGAAAAACTGCATCAGCGCGAAGACGGTGCCGAAGACGCCGTTCCAATCGGCCGCGTTCTTCATTTCGCCGCCGAGGAAATCGAGGATCAACTTCGGCAGCACCGGCACGATGAGCCCGACCGAAAGCATGTCGAGCGTGACGGTAACGAGGACGAAAATGACGGCGGCATTGCGCTTTTTCACCGCGCGTATCTAGCGCGGAATGCACCTGCGGCAAAGCGCGGCTAGCGCCGTTCCGTATCCGCACGCTGCTCGATTTGCGCGAGCGACGGGTCGGCGTTCTGGATCCAGCTCTTCGTTTCGTTCAGCTCGGCTTCATCCACCGGAATGGCGCGACGCACCGTCTCTTCGCTGCGGGCGACCGCGCCGGCGAACGCGCGCGGCTCCTTCCAATGCCGGCCAAATCGTCGCAGCGCGAAATACATCGTCTTGGCCTCGACCCCGCTTACGCCGCTGCAACGCATCGCGTCATAAAACATCCGGTCGCACTGCGGCCACGGTCGCGTGTGCTGATCGTAGGCGACATCGTGCAGCACCGAAGCGTTCCGGTATTTGCCCTCGAACGGTCCGCCCATGAACGACCAGAGCGACCGCGGAATGGACGCGCCATCGACCTGCGAACCCGCGGGCGCCATCCACACGACGCCGTCCGGATCGACATACCGCAGCTCGCTCAGCAGCGTCATCGTTCGCCCATCGTTTTCCCAGCGCGCTTCGACGTGGCCGGTGTAGTAACCCCACGGCCGGTCCCCGCGCGCAGCGGCTGCGTTCCACGGCGACGCGCTCCTTCCGCCGCAGGCCGTGAGCGCGCAAAGAAAACACAAGCTGATGATCTTCATCCCGCGCTCAACCTACCGCATGCCGCCAGCAGGCAAACGGCGGATGGCAGAGAACAATGGCCGCATCCAGCTGATCCCGTGCGAAAAGCCGCGGGAATGCGTGGTTTCCTGAGAGGGGCCGTATAGGCCGACAGCTTCATTCTCTCCACCGCGCGAGCATTCCGCGCCACGATCTGGACACAGGATGCCGATTTCAAAGACCTGCCCAATGTAAAATATCGCGCGGCCAAACCGGCACGCTAATCTTATTCGGTCTGGTTACCGGGGTTGGTCGAGCGATACGGCAGCACGCGCGTTTCCAGCGCGATGTCTTCCTCCGCCGCAAAATCCACCAACGCCTGCTCAGCCAGTGCGCGGTGCTCATCTTCCCCTAGCGCCGCGCCCGTATCTGGAATGGAATCGCGCGCTACGCGGGTGCGGCCCGCCGCGAGCTGGCGTTCTTCGTCCACCATTTTCGCCAGCCGCTCCAGCGTGTCGGCGCTGCCGCCGAGCTTCGCCGTCATGCCCGCGGCCATCTCGGTCATCTCAGCGGTGGCGCGCCGCACTTTCAGGTCGTCGATGTTCTGCTTCAACGTCTCGAGCTTCTCCTGCGCGCCACGAATCGCCACTTCACGCGCGCGCAGCAATTCCTTGTACGTCGTTTCCGCCTGCTCAAGCTGCTTGCGATTCTCCGCCAACTGCCCCTTCACCGTCTGGAATTGCAGAGCTGATTCCGCCGCCGCTCGCCGGTTGCCGGAGCGGATTTGCGCGGTCGTGTTCGCGCGCAATTGCTGTTCTTCCTTCTCCAGGCTCCGCACCTGCGCCATCAGCCGCTCGCACAAGGCAGCATGCGACGCGAGCCCTTCATTGTAATTCGCGATCTGTTTGCGCAGATGGTCCTTCTCCACCTCGAGCAACGCCGCCGGATTGCGCCGCTCCAGATTGCTCACCGACATGCGAGCCAACCGCGAAATAAGTGAGCGATTCGGCGCATCATCCCTTTGTTCTAATCGCAGAGCGCCACCGCCGGAACATTTATCTGCGCGCGGTGCCGTTCGGGTTGGCGTCCGTCTCGGCGGCGGGCGCGTCGATTAACCCGCTGCGTGAGACGAGCTGCGCTGCGAGCACGGTTTGGATCACGCTCGTCACGTTGTGCAATGTCGCGCCGGCCGCGCCTTCGCCGCCATTATCGCCGGCGACCGTGACCAGCCGTGATTGCGCCAACGCCTGCGCGATTGACGGCGCGATCTCCGGCAGCATCTCGATTTGGCGGTAACGGAAATAGCTTTCGCCCCCTTCACGGATCGCCTCGTTCACTTTGCGAATACTTTCCGCGTTTGCTTCGGCCACTGTTGTAATCTGGATCGCGTTCGCCTGCGCGCCGGCCTGCGCCGCGATGCGCACCTTTTCCGCGTCGGCTTGCGCTTGCGCGATCTCGGTCGCCCGCAACTCCGACTCGCGTTGTCCCGCGAGCGCGTCCTGCTTCTTCGCTTCGGCTTCGGCGATGAGCGCAGCGTTTGACGCCCGCGTCTGCTCCAGCTCCCGTTGTTTGTCGGAAATCACGCGATCGGCTTCGAGCTGCGCTTCCTTCGCGCGACGCGCTTGCTGCGCCGACACGATGTCGGCGTTCGCCTGCGCTTCCGCCGCCGATTGCCTCCGGCGCGCTTCCGCCACTTCCGACTGCACGACTTTGATGTTGAGCGAATTAAAGATGAGCCCGAGGTCTGTCAGCTCGCGCGAGCAGGCTTTGCGGATGATGATCGCGAGCGGATCATCGTCATCTTCCGCCGCCTGGATCGCCTGGGTCGGGGCAGGCACGAGCGCCGTTTCTGTATTCGGCTCTTCGCTCGGCCCGCCGCGGTGACTTTTGGCGGAGAACAATTGATCGTGCGTGAGCAGATTGATCGCGCGCCGGCCCGAGCTGGAGAGCAAATCAATGAGGATGTTGATCTGCTCGTCGTTCGGTTTGGAGAAAAACCGGTTTGCCGCCGTTTTGATGAGCACGTCGGTGTCGCCGACGGAAACGATCGCGCTCGCCAGTACGCGCACTTTGATCGGTCGCGGCACGCCATTTTCGTCGAGGTCAGCGGTTTGGTCGGTGATGTCGAGATCGACGTTGATCGCTTTGCTTGAAAGCGTGGTGCCGGTGGTGAGCAGCGGGATTTCGTACGATTTGCCCGGGCCGCGATAAATGCGCGTGGTGCCGCCCCACCAGCTGACCATGCGAATGGTGCCGGCTTCCACGCTGCGCAGAAACAACGTCACGATCGCCGGCACGATGAATACCAGGACACCGACGATCATGAGGATAACGAGGATGGGAGAGATGGACATGGGAGTGTTCTATGGGGTTGTTGCGAACATCGAGCTGACGGGCAGACGCGTCACGGTGCAGCGGTTGCGGCGCGTATCGACCGCGATGATGGACAGCCGCTCGCCCGCGCGGATGGCCGCGCCGCGCTCGCGCTCGGAGACACGCGCGAGCAGTTGCACGAGCTGACCATCGAGATTTACCGCCACCAAGCTGTGTCCTTGGCGGTCGAAATTGGTGACCGCTTCGGCTTCTTCGAGCACCGCGTGGTCGAGAGTGCGCGCGGGATTGGAAGCGAAACCGAAGAGCACGCGCCAGATCGGCTGCACCATGTAACGTTCAAAAACAAAAGCCGCCAGGAGCGCGATGACGATGACAGCAGCGGTCGGCAAAAGATGCTCGAGAAAAAACCCGGCCGCGCCGAAGGCAAACAACAGACTGAAGAGCACGCGCGGCGAAAGCCACATCCACTGTTTCCCGCTGCGATGCTGGAGCTTCCCGCTCGCGTGCGAGGCGTGCGCGGAATGCGCGCCATGCGCAGGACCGTGGCCGTGCAGATGACCGTGTTGGCCGAACCCGTGGAAGTGCCCGAGAAAAGGTATTGCTGTCAGCCCCGCGAAACCGAGGCAAAGACAGAACAGGTAGATACCGATTTTCGATCAGCGGCCGGCCGAAACCTCACCGCTGCCTTGTTAAAGTATCTGATTAAAACGGTCGAGTTCAAGACAATCCGGCGCCCGCGCCAACGGCTACTTTTGCAAAATGGAAACGTCAAAACCGCGAAGCAGCGACTCGACGTGGGCGAGGTTGCAGGCATGGAATTTACTTGCCGGCTTGTTCATGGTCTTGCGGATGTCGATGGCGAATTGACGCGAGAGCAGGTCGAGCAATCGCCATTCGTCCACACCGTGCACTTCGCCCACGATCCACTTGCAGCGCGCGAGTTGCTCCTGAGTCATCGAGCTGAGAAAACCGTACTCCGCTCCTTCGATGTCGATCTTGATCAAATCAAAAGATGGAGTGCCCGCGACTCGCGTTAGCTCGGTAAAGTCGTAGACAAGAATCTCGCCTCTATCATCGTGGGCCACGCTGGCGTTGGCGAAATTGCGTGCGCTTTTCCGCACCACGCTGCCGCGAGACGGCCCCGCGCCCAGAGCACAATGCAGCACCGTCACGTTCGGCAGCTCAGCCGTATTTAGCTTTAGAAGCTCGAGGTTATCCGGCGAGGGCTCGCAGCAGATGATTTTCGCCCGCGGAAACTGCTCGGAAAAAAAAAGCGCCGCCAAACCAATGTTCGCCCCGGCGTCGAGGATGCAGCTTGGATCAATGGCGCGAGGCAGGTTGTATTCGCATCGTTTGCCCAAGAGCAGCAGCCGCTCGATCTGCGCGCCGTCGGAAGTATCGCTTCGATAGGTGATGCGATGGCCCTTCCAGCGCAAGACTTGTCGCGCTCCCTGACTGCCACGTCCAAACGCGAAGGTGGCATCGCGGGAACGCACGAGCCGTTTCAGTAACCTGATTGCGCCGATCACTCCGAGACGGGGAGAACGCTACGCAGCCATCACTTCGGCCGGTCTTGCTTCCCGTCGTGTTGTTTTTCCCTGGCCAGCGGGACGGCGAAACCTTTTTACATAAAACATCAGGAATACGCCGGTGACGATGAGGAGCGAGCCGATCCATTTCAGCGACCAGCCGGGGTCGCGCAAAATCTGGATGGTGCTTTCCGAGAGATTCTGCGGGTTCCAGGAAGCTTGCGACATTTTGAAAGTGAGACCGGTCCAGGCGCGCCACCATGCGCCGGGGAAATTATAAGGATGATTCATCCAGCACTGGCCGGTGGCAGCGTCACCTTCGGCGGTGGAGACGCGCAGCGTGCTTTTGAATCCCGCCGGCGCGTCACTGCCTTCGTTGCGGGCAACTTCGAAATCGAGCAGCTCGAGGCCGATGGGCAGCGGGATGGAGCGGAAGCCGTACGAGACCGGGATCGGCTGCGGCTCGGCCGGAATCGCAATTTGCCAGCCGCTCGGCACCCATTGTTCGACGCGCTGGCCGTTCTGCTCGAAACGCACCCGCACACCATCGGGCAGCTCCTTGCTCTCGGCCGGCGCTGGAGTGAACTCCATCCATTGCTGCGCATGCGGCATGGTCCTATCGACCACCAACTGCCAATCGGCCCAGCCGGTCACAAGCGGTTTGTTCAACTCCAGCGCGCCGGATGATTCGCCGCTTTTGCGCGACTTCAACTCGTAGGAGAGCGCGCCGTCATCGCCGATGAAAATCGTGAGATGATTTTGCGTCCCATCTTCAGACGGTGCGGAGGCGTTCGCCGCGCCGAATGCCGGCGCAGCGTGTTTCACCTCCGGGGCAGGAATTCCGCGGCCGCTAATCGTCACCATCACCGCCGGATTATTCGGCGTCTCGCTCACCGACACCGGCCGGCCGTTCTGCATCCGGAAATCGGGCCAGTAATTATCGACGCGAGCGGTCAACTCGGTGCCATCAATCCGCACGCTCTTTGCCAGATTCGATGCGACGTCGAGTGTTTGCGTCTGTTGCCCGAGCGAAATCGTGAGGCGTCCTTTATCGCCGCCGGCCGGTTGAGAGAGCGTGACCTTTGCGCCACTGCTTCCGCCTTTGGCCACATGACCGACCTGTTCCGGCGATTTGGCGAAGGCGAAAATCGATTCTTCGATCTCAGTCATGGCGCCGGGCGCGGCAACGTTCGCATCGCTCGGAGGTGCTTTGCCTCGCTTGAATTCGATCGTCGCTAATCCCATGGAAAAGCTGCCGTGCTGCGGATCGTCAGCCAGCAGCCAGCTCTCGAGATGCTGACCCATCATCGCGGTGGTGATGTTAAAATGCAGCGCCGACGTTCCACCGGTATCGAGTGGCCGGGGATTCAACTTCGCTTCGATCGCGCTCGCGTAGTTAACGACGCTCAGCCGCGCTCCGTTCGCCAGCGGGCCGAGATTGCGCGGGTGCTCGGGCGTGGGGGGATGATGCAGGAACTCGGCGCGGTACCCTTTGATGATACCGTCGGCATCGTGCACCCGCAGCTGGTGCTCATCCACCAGGAGTCGATTCGCCGGCGGCTCGCCCTTCAACAGAGTGATCGTTCCCTCGATTCCCCAGATGCGACCGATGAGCGAGCCGGTCAGCAGCGTAATGATGCCGAGATGGGTGATGAGAAACGCGACGTGATGTTTCCGCCACGGCCAGCGCGAGAGGGCGCTGACGGCAAGATTCGCGCCTAGGAGGACGAGCCAGAGATTGAACCAGGGAGCGCCGTAGATGTAAGTGCGCGCGACTTTAGCATCGAAACTCGACTCGTAAATGGTGCCGGTGATGCTCGCGATGATGAGCACCGAAAGCAGAACGACGGCCAGTTTCAGCGACGCGAAGAATTGAAAAATGGGACCGCGCTGCAGGTGGGGGCGCGGTGAAGAGTTGCCAGCCATCGCGCGCGGAATCTCCGCGCGAAGGGCGGAGCGTTCAACTGCGCGGCATGAGTGAATCGTGAATAGTGACTGGTGAATGGACTCTATTCACTAACCACCAGTCACCATTCACGTCCTGCCCTTGCGCAGCGCCCTGTTCATTTTCACCGGCGTAGCGCCGAGCGCGCTCGTTCGCGGGTTCTTGCGCGCGACCGCTTCACGGCCGGGTGGATCGGCGTTCTCCGCCGCGCTCTTACTTTTCGAGGTGCGAGTGCTTGGCGCGCGCGAGTTTGCCATCTAACGGGTCCAGCGTTTCCACTGTTTCTTCATCGGTTTGGTGTAGCGGGAAACCTTCACGTTTTTCACCTTGTCCAATCCTTCCTTCATCGCGTCAGCCGAATCTTCCGCTTTTGCCCGGACCGACTTGAGCAACGGCCACAGGAACGGCAGGGAGAAAAATCTCCACGCCGTCTCTTTCGCCGACTCCCGCGCTTCCTCCACCGGATCAGCCGAGGCCGAGGCGTAACGAATGGCCAGGCCGATGGCGATCCCCACGCCCAGCGCGCCGAGCAAAACCGGAATGGGATTCTCCCGCACGAAGACCTCCGTGCGATCCCGCGCCGCGCTCGCCTTGTCTTTGGTTTGTTCCCACGCATCGCTCGCCTTCTCCGAAACGCTCCGCGAAGCGTAATCTTGCGTCCCGCTGACATCGCCCGCCGCGCTCAGCGGGTCGTTCTCAAATTCATCGCCGCTTGGATTAATCATACTAAAGAGAGTTCGGATTTGCGGACGGCTTTGCGCGGCCAGCGCCCAAGGAATTGCCGCGCCCCCTCGCGCTTCTATCTTGGGGTCGTGAGACTCAACCTCGGTTGCTGGATTTTTCATCGCGACGGCTGGGTCAATGTCGACCGTGACCGCTCCGTCCGCGCCGATCTCTACGAGGACGCTGAGCTTCTGCCGAGCATCGCCGCGAATTCCGTGGATGAAATTTACGCGGGGCACATCGCCGAGCACGTGGACGACGTGAAACTCGCCTTTATGCGCTGGCATGAAGTGTTGAAACCCGGCGGCCGCATCACCATCACTGTGCCGGATTGCCGCGGCGCCAATCGACTGTGGCTCGAAGGAAAAACTTTTCCGGGTCTCGAGGTCGGGCCTGCGGAAGGAATTGTCGAAATCACCACGGGCGTGAAGCAGGCCGACCTGCGTGGGCGGGCGCCCGAAGCGGTGTTGCACCGGCGCGTCTTCGACGAATCAACGCTGCGCATTTGCATGGAAGCGGCGGGATTCGTCAGGATCAAACGCGTGGACGATCACGTAGCGATGGTCGCGCCCTGCTCCGCACTGGGCTGGCAACTGGCGCTCGAAGCTTGCAAGGCAGAATCCTGAGCTGGTTAGGGCGCCAGGCGCTCCAGCCGCCAGCCGTCGCCTTCGCGCGTATAACGGAAGCGATCGTGCAGCCGATTGGCTCGGCCTTGCCAGAATTCCATTCGCTTCGGTTGCAACACGTATCCGCCCCACTTCGGCGGCAGCGGAATTTCTTTTCCGGCGAAGCGTTGCTCCATTTCGGCCAGGCGCGCTTCCAAAATACGCCGCGCGTCGATCACCTCGCTCTGGTGCGAGACCCAGGCGCCGAGCTGACTCCCCATCGGGCGCGAATGAAAATACCGCTTCGAATCTTCCCGCGAGTTTTTCTTCACCACGCCTTCGATACGAACCTGCCGCTCCAGTTCCTTCCAATGCAGGGCCAGCGCGGCGTGCGGATTCGCCGCAAGGTGCCGGCCTTTTTCGCTGGTGTAATTGGTGTAAAAAACGAAACCATCGTGGCTGTATCCCTTCAGCAGTACCACGCGCGCGCTCGGCTTGTTCTCGGGCGAAACCGTCGCCAGCGTCATGGCATTCACTTCAGCAATCCCGGCCTCGACCGCCGCCGTAAACCAGACCGCAAATTGCCTGATCGGGTCCGGGTCGAGATCGCTCCGGCGCACTCCGTGAGCCGAATATTCCTGGCGCAGCGCGGCGATATCGGCGGGCTCGTTCACGCGGCGAAAATTACGGGGCGATGCTTACAATTGCGAGCGGAATGGCAGCGCCAGGAACTCAGTCAGCCGCTCCCACCACGAGCGGTTGCGGAATTGTCCCAGCGTATACTCCCGGCTCTGCCCCAGATCGCGCTCAAACATTTCCTCCATCTTCCGCGCGAACTCGCGATCGTAAACCGCGACGTCTAACTCCTCATTTATCTCCGCTGAGCGGGCGTCGAGATTGGATGAGCCGATCATCCCGAACATGCTGTCCACCACCATGCCTTTCACGTGGATCATGGTCGGCTGGTATTCGAAAATTTTAACGCCGCCTTCGAGCAGCTTGCCGTAAGCGCTGCGGCCGGCCGATTTCGTCAGCGGCTGGTCGTTGTTCTCGCCCGGGAGGAGCAGGCGCACATCGACCCCGCGTCGCACCGCCTGGGTGAGAAGCTCGACCTGGCCGGTGGTCGGCGTGCAATAGGCGTTGGTGATCCAAATACGTTTGGTGGCGGCCGCGAACGCCACCGCCTGCACCAGCGGCACCGGCGCCATCGAAAACGAATGCGACGCCACCACCTGGGCTTTGAGATTGCCGGCAGGCGCGAGCGCCGGGAATTGGTCAGCGCCGCTCAAACCTTCGGCCGCCGTCTTGGCCCAATGTTCCTGAAAGGCCGCCTGCAAATTGCTCACCAGCGGCCCGCGCACCCGCAGCTGCACATCGTGCCAGTGATCGGGATCCTGCGCATGGCCGTTCCAGCTTTTGGCAAAGCCGATCGCACCTGTGAACGCCAGCCGGCCATCGATCACGCAAACGCGCCGGTGCGTCCGCCGGTTCGTGCGATCCACCCGCCAGGAATGCGTGGGATGGTAATAGGTAAACTTGCAACCGGCTTCCCTCATCATGCGCACATCGGAATTGTCCAGGCTCCAGCTCGAACCGACGCCATCGAGCAGTACGCGCACTTCCAGACCGGCGCGCGCCCGTTCACAAAGCGCATCGCGAAATTCGCGGCCGACGTCATCGGAATGAAAGATGTAAGCCTCGAAATTTATCGTCTTCTTCGCCGCGCGAATGGCTTCCAGCATAGCCGGGAAATACCGGTCGCCATTTTCCAGAATCTCGATCGCATTGCCTTCGATCGGGACCGGCTCCGCCATGGCCAGGGCCGAACCGTAGAACTCCGGATCGGCTACGGCGAACGTGTGCTCGAGATGATAATCGAGCGTATGCCGCCGAATGAGAAAAACGCAGAGCAGCGCGACCGCGCCGAGCACCGCCAGGGTGAGCGCAATCCATTCCCCGACTGCCAGCTCCCACCATTGGAAATTGAGCCAATGATCGTTTTTTCGTCGTCGCCGCGCCATTTGCTCAATGAATCGCAATCGGCAGCTGCGTCGCTCGCGTCACCGACGTTCGTTGACGGAAGGCAAGGGCATCGAAGCGGCTATCGCACGGCCTAGCTGCGAATTAGTTATTGATGAAATCGAGCACCAAAGATCGGGCGAAGGGAAAAGCGGAAGAAACCAAGGGAAATATTAAAGAGAAAGTCGGCCGCGCGCTGGGTAATCCGCGAATGGAAGACCGCGGCACGGCCGAACGCGCCGGCGGCAAAGTGCAGCGCAAAGTCGGCGAGATTAAGAAAGTCTTCGGGAAATAACCGCGTCCCGTCGCGCAGCTGTAGCCGTTGCCCTTTGGGCAACGCGAGAGACGGCTTCGCCGCGATTTGCGCGTTGCGGAACGCAACCCCGTCGCTTCGCACAGCGAAGCGGCTACAGCGCCGCGGCTAGGTCTGAGCGCGTTCGATGCAACTGAAGCGTTGTAGCGCCGCCCGCCCCTGGCGGCAGATCACCCCGAGCGCGCTCTCGTAAACTAACGCGGGTTCAAGGCAAAGCTAAGATTCACTTCATAATTATCCCCGCTGCCAATCCCGGCCGGCAGCGCATCCACCTGCGTCACTTTCCTTCCCGCGGCCACCACCGAATCGTCCACCAGCACATTGCCGGAAGGCTGCACAATTTTGAACTCCGTGACGCGTCCATCTTTCGCGATCCGGATTCGGGCCACGGCAGTAAATTTCGCGCCACTCGCCACCACCGTCTGCGGCTGCTCCCACGCCCGATAAAACCTGTCGTGCAACATATTGCCATAGTAGCTCGCCGTCGCCGCGTCAGCTTTGGCAGAACTGCTGCCCGCGACACCTGACGTTTTCGCGCTGCCCGGCGTCGAGCGTTTTGTACCTTCCTTCCCGGCCGGCTCCTGTTTATTCTTTGTGCCGAGTTCCGTCTTCTTTTTCGCGGGAGTTGCGCTCGGTTTGGCCTTCTTCTTCGACGTCGCGCTCGGTCTCACCGGCGCTTTCTTCGGCTCTGGCCGCGGCGTTGCACTAACCGTTGGCGACGCGCTCGGAAGGACGATGTCGCTCGTCGCCGCCGGCGTTGTTTCAGCTTCGGAGTTTTTCTTAGGAATCGGCTCGGGCGTTTCTTCCGCCGGCGGTGTCGAGCTCGGTGTTTCAGCGCCGGATGCGTCAACCTCGCTCAGCCACGTCACTTCCTCCGCGCTCGCCGCTTTCGTATTTCCGGTCCAGCGCAATAGCGCGATGAGTGCGCACACATGCCCCAGAGCGATGAGCGAGACATTGCGCCAGAAACGCGCCCGCATCGGTTACTTCGCTTCCGCTTTCGTCGCGATCCCCACTTTCGTGATCTGCGCCCGCTGCAACGAATCCATCACCCTGATCAATTCCTGCACCGGCAACTCGCGATCTGGTCGAATCACGACCGCGAGCTCCGGATTCGCGCGCTTGAGTTCCAGCAGCCGCGCCGTCACCTCGGTCGCGTCCATCGCTTCGCCGCCAAGTGTCACCTGTCCGGCGCGATCGATGGAAATGGTTTGGACGTTGCTCTTGCTCACCGGCGCGCTGGCCGCTCCGCTCGAAGGGATGACCAGGTTCACGCTGTTCTCCAGCAGCGGCGTTGTGATCATGAAAATGATGAGCAGCACAAAAGCGAGATCGAGCAGCGGCGTGACGTTGATCTCGCTCAACGTGGAGAAGTTGGTCCGTTGCGAGTAGCGGCGCATCACGCGGTCATCCGTCTCATCGGGCGAACTCCCGCGCGTTGTGCTCGACGTACCTATGGTCGAACTCGCTCGCTAATTCCGCCGCGAAATTATCCATCTGCACGACGATGCCGCGGATGCTGGTGACGAGAAAATTGTAACCGAACATCGCCGGAATCGCGACGCAGAGCGCGGTCACCGTGGTGATGAGCGCCCCGGAAACGCCCGGCGCCATGGTAGTGAGATTCGGCGAGCCCGCCACGGCCACATCCGTGAACGTGTCCATCACGCCCCAGACC
>DAIRIE010000061.1:5014-12138 GCA_036809705.1 Chthoniobacterales bacterium | reverse complement strand
TCGGTAATCAGGCTCGGATCAATTTTTATGAGCACCGGCACTCTCTGCTGCGGATCGGCCGGCAGATACCGGAACGAAATTCCTTCCACGGTGCCGATGCGAACGCCGCGGAACTCGACCGGCGCCTCGGGGCTGAGCCCGCGCACACTCTCGGTAAAGAGAAGCAGGTAAGGCAGGCTCGTTTTCATCACGAATTTTTTCGTGTCCTCGAAACTGTTGTAGAGGGTAAAGATCGCGTTATCGGCGACGGGCGGCGAAGTCGTTTCGTCGTCTGGTTCGCTAAAGGTGATCCCGCTCATAAGCAGGGTCTCGAGCGTGCCGGTGCGCACGTGCAAGCCGTTCGCGCCCACGTCCACATCGATGCCGCTGATGTTCCAGAATTTGCTGTCGGCGCGGACCAGCTTTGCGAAATCCGCGTTGATGAAAGCAGTGAACTCGACCTTCCCCGTCTGAGGATGAAAAACGCGGGTCTCGATTTTCCCCGCGTTCAGACCCTTGTAGGTAATGGTGGAGCCTGGCGCGATCCCGCCGGCCTGATCGGAGACGAGGGTAATATGCAAACCGGGCACGCCTTTTGGAGTAACGGGCGGCTGCTCGAGCCCGACGAAATCGCGACGTTCTTCTTTGGAAAGACCGGGAGCAAGCTCGATGTACGACCCCGAGACAATGGTGGTCAAACCGGATATTCCCGCTCCGCCGTAGCGTGGTCGCACCACCCAGATTTGGGTGTCTTTGCGCAACAGTTCGTTCGCCTCGCTCGTCATTTGGAGAGTGACGATGACGCCGTTTAAATCTCGCGTCAGCCGGACGCGATCGACGGTTCCAATGTTCACGTTCCGGCAAAGCACAGGTGTTTTGCCGGCAATGATGCCCTCGGCCGTTTCAAAACGAACAGTCACTTCCGGGCCACGCGCGGAGTAGTATTTCCAAACTAGCCAGAGACTGAGCAGCGCCGCCACCACGGGGATAATCCAAACGGGCGAAAACCGCCGCACCGGCTTGACTACTGGCGCGACCGGCGGGCGAGAAGGCGAAGTAGGTTCAGCCATTGAGTTTATTGGCCGCGTTTTTCGGGCGGGCAGCGGCGTCCCAGATTAATCGTGGATCGAAGGTGATCGCGGCCAGCATGGTTAGAATCACGACCGCGGCGAAGGAGATGGCGGCGGCTCCGGCGTGGATCGACATGGTCGAGCCCAGCTGCACCACCGCCACCAGGATGGCGACCACGAAGACATCCACCATCGACCAGCGCCCGACGAATTCCGTCACCCGATAAAGTCGGGTCATTCCGCGCGGCCTCCAGCCTGTGCGCGCCGCGAGACAGAGCGCGAGGATGGAGATGATTTTCACGATGGGGATGAGAATGCTGGCAGTAAAGATAATGATGGCCACCGGATAATCGTGATCCTGCCAGAATTGAATGACGCCGCCGATGATGGTGTTTTCCTGCGTGCCCTTGTAAGATTCGACGCGCAAAATCGGGAGCAGATTTGCCGGGAAATAAAGGATCATGGCCGCGAACGTCAGAGCCAGAGTACGCTGCAAACTTTGCGGGTTGCGCAAATGCAGTCGGCCATGACAGCGCGGACAACGGCCGAGGGCGATCGGATCGACGCGACCGCAGGAATGGCAGAGGGCGAGGCCGGCGGCGGCGGCGGATTCAGGCGCAAAGGTATTCATGCTGCCATCGCATGTGTCATTCTGAGCGCAGCGAAGAACCTCTCAACATATCCCGGGGAATGGTTCGTGAGGTCCTCGCTTAGCTCGGGATGACAGGCTTGGCTGGCTGCTCTCCAGACGTGTCCAGATTTCGCGCGGATCTATGGATGCGATCGCGGCGGTCAAACAAATGATCAACCCGACGAAGGCCCAGAAGGACAGGCCCAGGGTTAAAGTCGCCAGCTTGCCCAGCTTCATCAGGCTAACCAGCACCCCCAGCAAATAGACTTCGATCATGTTCCATTTCCGCGCTCGATAAACCCAGCGGCAAAGTGGAATCGCGTCCGGCAATCGCCGCCCGGCCATTAACGGCAAAAGCAAATAGAGCAGGCCACCGATCATGAGCGCCGGCGCGGCCAGGGTAAAGATAGCGACCGCCATTGCCAGGTAAGGGTAACCTTGATTTTCCAAACCGGAGACGCTTTGCCAAAGCAACATCTGGCTTTCGCGAAATTCCGCTTGCAAGCTGAGGAAGGGGAAAGAGTTCGCCACTATAAACAGCGGCGCGGCAGCGAGAACAAAGGCGACCGCGCGCCGCAGCGAATTACGCCGGTAGCCAAACAGCAGCGCGCCGCAGCGCGAGCAGACGATGCGTTCGCCTTCGTGCAAAACCGGGGCCTGAAAAAGCGCGTCGCATTCTGGGCAGGCCAGGTGCTCTGAGGAGCCGGAAGGACGCAGTGTAAAAGCCGTGCGATCGCTGCGCGGAAGTGTCGCCTGCGTCATTAGGCCACGGGTGCCGCTTTCGGGATCGGTGCACGTTCCGCGATTTCCTCGCTCACTTCGGTAGCGTATTCCTGAAGCAAACGTTTTTCCCGCTCGCTCAACTGGCGCGGAGCGCTGTCGAAGAGACAGAGTGTGCCGATGGGCTGGCCATTAGGCGCGCGCAATGGCACGCCGGCGTAAAAGCGCAGCCCGCGCTCGCGCAAAAGCGGGTTGCTGGCGAAGCGACGGTCGCGGACGAGGTCTTCTACGACGAGCATTTCGTTGCTGGCGATGACGTGGCTGCAAAGCGAGAACGCGCGCGACATTTGCCTGCTGCTGACCATGTCGTCCGGCAAACCGACCTGACTTTTGAAAAATTGCCGTTCCCGGTCCATCAAGCTGATGAGTGCGATCTTCACGTCGAAGACGCGCGCCAGCTTGGCCGTGACGCGGTCGAAGGCGCGCTCCGGCTCGGTGTCGAGCAGGTTCAATTCGGCCAGAGCAGCGAGGCGTTCGTCTTCATTTGTGGGAATCGGCACCAGAGTCGGTTCTTCGTCCAAAACCGGGGCCAGTTTTGCCAATTGCACCACAGCGTCGGCCAGCGTGGTCACCACTTCGTCGGCGCCGGAATCGCGCAGGCGTTGCGCCGCGTCAGTCAGATTTTCCGTCGCGCCCCAGAGTCCGACCACGATTTTTAAATTGGGTAAACGAGTGTGCAGTTTGGTGCACAGATAACGTGCATGGATAACGGTGGTGGGAGCGACGACCGAAATGCAAATGGAATCCGCGTTCCCCTTTTCCACCAACTCGATGAGCTCGCCCGCCACCAGTTTGCCCGGCGCGCTCTGCGCTTCGAAAGCATGCACTTCCAATAACTGGGCCAGCATCGCGCCCACCAGCTCATCGCGTTCGGCCCGAGCCGGCAGGCAATAAACGCGGCAGCCGGGCGCGAGCAGCGGTGATTCGGGCGTGTGTTCGGCTACTATCTGGTCCGCGTCGATCTTGGATTGCGGCGTCGGACGATTGCCGAGATCCTCGACAATGTCGCGCACAGCTTGCTCTATCGAAAGACGCTGGTCCGGATTGAGCGCTTCGCGCCGGTAATCCATCTCCGTCGCGGTCACCACCGGAATCAGCACCGAATCGTAGAGCGCGGTGAGCGAGTGCGCTTTTACGTAGTCTTCCGCCAGCTCGCTCGCTTCATTCAAGCCACCGGTGAGCAGCCGGTGATAACATTCTTCCGCGGGCGTGAGCGCTTCTTCATCGCTGAGCACGATGCTGAGAAAGGAAAGTCGCGGCACATGCCGGCCCATCACGACCAGACATACCGTCAACGGAGTGGAAAGCATCAAACCAAGCGGTCCCCAAAGCCAGGTCCAAAAGACCGCCGCGATAATGAGCGCGATGGAAGAAACGCCGGTGTGCCTTCCGTAGAGCAACGGCTCCATCACGTTATTGAGCACGAGCTCGATCCCACCGAAAAGCGCCACCGTTAAAATGGGCATGAGCCAGGTGGGCGAGACTGCGATGGCAAGCAGCGTGGGCAGACAGGTCGCGATCCACGGGCCGAGATAAGGAATGAAACGGAGCATGGTGCCAAAGGCGCCCCAGAGCGCGGGATTAGGCACGCCGATGAAGTAAAGCCCGATCGCGATACAAACGCCGTAAGTGATATTGACCGTGAGCTGGAGAAATAGGTAGCGCGAGACGCGGTGAGCGGCGTCTTCCATCGCTCGCGCCGTCGCGCTGATCCGGCCCTGGCCGATGAGACGAATGAGACGGCTGCGTAAATCTTCGCGCTGAAAAAGCATGCAGATAACCAGCAGGAACACCAGCGCCGCAGTCCCGAGCGGGCCGAGCAGCGGGGCGATGATCGATTTGACCAACTCAACCGGATTGGCTTTCGACGTCTCGACCACCTGCACCGGCATGGCTGGTGGCGTTGGATGCGGCGGCGACGCTACTGCCGTCTCCGGTTTGCCAGCTTCTTGAGTAACGGTCGGTGCGGACGATCCAGCACCGCCCGGTATCTCCTTTTTGAGTTCCTCCATCGTCTGGGAAAAGCGGGTGAACGCGCCGCCGCTCGGCACCTTGAAGGAATGAAGCTTGGCTTCAATGTTGACCTTGTAATCGGGCAGCTTCGTGGCCAGATCGACCAGTTGGCGCGTCAGCATCCAGCCGGCGCCGGCGATGATGCTGAAGATCATCGCCACCACGAACAAGACGGCGGCGATGCGGCCAATCCAGCGCTCGATCCGGCTTACCAGCGGCGAAAGCAGAAAAGTCAGGAGCGCCGCCAACGCGATGGGAATGAGCAGCTCGCGCGTGAAGTAAAGGGTCAGGACGACAAACGCAGTAAGAGCGAGTGTCCAAAGGCCGACGAGCGCATCAGCCGCGGCGGTTTTGCTTTTCGGCATCTGCATCAGAGAGCGGTGGCTGCGACCGGACGAAAAGCCGGGGCTCTGTTTCGGGGAGGGTTCGTTAACAACGCTGGAGGGGCCAGATTGCCCTCACGTATCTTCGCATCTCGCGCCGCGCCTGCGCGCGTTGGCCCGCTGTTGTTGGGTGAACGTTGAAGGGTCAGATCGCTGAAGGTCGATTCGCCGATCACGGTTCACCTTCCTCCCCCTCTTCGCGCTCGAGCAGCTCCGGCAACAATGGCTGCGGATTTTCCGGCATCTCCTCCACGTCGCGCAGCTTCCTGCTCAAGGCGCGCGAACGCACATCCACGTCTTCCATCTTGCGCGCGGCCTGATCGAGCTTGTCCTTCACCGCGGAAAGCGCGTCCCCGAATTTCCCAAACTCCGTCTTGACCCCAGCTAACAAGTTCCAGACTTCACTCGAGCGCTTCTGAATGGCGAGCGTGCGGAACCCCATCTGCAAACTGTTGAGCAAAGCTGCCAGCGTCGTGGGGCCGGCAAACACAACGCGGCAATCCCGCTGCACTTGTTCGACTAATCCGGCGCGCCGAATCGCTTCCGCGTAAAGCCCTTCCGTGGGCAAAAACATGATGGCGAAGTCCGTCGTCTTCGGCGGGTTGATGTACTTCCCGCAAATGTCTTTTGCGCACTTCTTCAGCTGCGTCTCAAGCCCGCGCATGGCCTCATCGATTTTCACCGCATCCGCATTTTCCTGCGCCGCGACCAGGCGTTGATAATCTTCCACCGGAAACTTCGCGTCGATCGGCAGCCAGACCGGCGCGCCGTTGTTATCGCCCGGCAATTTGATCGCGAAATCGACGCGCTCGCCCGTGTCATCGCGCGTCGGCACATTGCGCGCGAACTGCTCGCGTGTGAGCACCTGCTCGAGCAGCGAGCCAAGCTGCACTTCACCCCAGCCGCCGCGCGTCTTCACGTTCGCCAGAACCTTCTGCAACCCGCCCACATCGCTCGCCAACTGCTGCATCGCCCCGAGCCCTTGATGCACCTGCTCTAGCCGCTCACTCACCAGCTTGAAGGAATCACCGAGCCGCTTCTCCAGCGTGCTCTGCAATTTCTCGTCCACGGTCGCGCGCATCTTCTCGATCTGTGCCGTGTTCTCCTCCCGCAGCTCTTTCAGCCGCAAATCGACATTGTCCGTCAGCCGGCGCGCCTGCACCGTCACGCTTTCAAGCTGCGCTCGTAGCATCGCGCTGATTTCACCAAATGATTTGAGCGTGGTATCGCTCACGTTCTTGAGCGCGCCACCTAATTCCTCGCGCTGCGCTTTCGCTGCATGGGCTGATTCCTCGCGGTTCCGCGCAAATTCATCGCGGAACGTTTTCTCCTCCCGCTCCTGCGCGGTGGCGAGCGACTCGATTTGTTTACCCAGCTCGGAGCCGCGATCACGGGAACGCGTCAGCAAAAAAGCAAGGAGCACGACGGCCGCGCCGAGACCGAGACCGATGAGCGCGTAAACGGAGGGATTCACGCCTTTGAGTACGTGAAACGCGCGCGAGGTTCAAGCGGAGGCAGCGTGCACTTCGCAACGTTGTCCCATTCGTCATCCCGAGCCGCGCAGAGGGCGAGGGAACCTCACGAACGTGCTAAAGCGTTAGACCATTTGTGACGTTCCTCGCTGTCGCTCGGGATGACAGGGAGAGGGAGCGCTCGCGCAAAACAAGCCGGCCGAACCGATCCTCCTCGCCGGCTATGGAGGACTCAAAGCAGCGCTGGGACCGGAACATCCGCGCGCGCGCGCCGCCGCGCAGGTGTTGGCGAAATTCTACGAAGCAGCCGGGCGCCCAGAGTTGGCCGCTCCTTACCGCAGCTCGCAGGACTGAGCACCGGCAGTACTTGCAGCGGTTCCACGGCATGCTATGGGCGGCTACGCATTTCGCGAGGGCAAATGGAAACGACGACAACACCAACACGAGCCGAGATTCCCGAAGCTGATAAGTGGGACCTGACGCATCTCTTCGCTGATGTGGGTAAATGGCAGGACGATGTGGCCTGGATCACGCGCACGTTTCCGCAAATCGCGCGGTGGAAAGGCCGTGTGGCCGAGTCACCCCGCACCTTGGCCGAGGTGCTCGAGTTCGAGAAGCAGCTCGATCTCAAAATCGAGCGCGTCTATCACTACGCGTCGCTTCAGCTCGCCGAGGATAGCTCGAACAACGAATACCTCACCCGCGTCGGTCAGCTCCAGAATTTGATGACGCAGATCGGCGAAGCTTCCGCCTTCGTCGTGCCGGAGATTCAGGCGATCGACGACGCGCGCTGGGA
>DAIRIE010000061.1:0-5004 GCA_036809705.1 Chthoniobacterales bacterium | reverse complement strand
CGGCGTTAAGAGAATGGCGTATCCAGTTGCACAAAATCCGCCGGCTGCGCCCGCATGTTCTGTCGGAGAAAGAGGAACGCCTGCTCGCGCTGGGGGCCGCTGCACTCAGCGGCTACGATGATGCGTTTTCGCAGCTGACGAATGTGGACATGAAGTTCGGCGTGCTTATCGACTCTGATGGCCGCGAGAAGCCGCTCACGCAAAGCACCTACAGCTCGTTCCTGCTCAAGCGCGATCGCGGAGTCAGAGAGCGCGCTTTCACGCAGTTTTATGGCGAGTTCACCGATCACCAGTTCACTCTCGCCGCTTCGCTCGCTTACTCAGTCAAGGCCGACGTCTTCCGCGCCCGCGCGCGCAATTACCATGGCGCCCTGGAAGCATCGCTCTTCAAAGACGATGTGCCGATTGCCGTTTATGACGGTTTGATCGCGTCGGTGCGCAACGGCATTCCCGCCTTGTTGCGTTACTACGAGCTACGGCGTCGCGTGCTTAAGTTAAGTGAACTCCATGCCTATGATACCTATGTCCCGTTAGTTCCCGAAATCGATACCCGCATCTCCTTCGAAGAGGCTATCGAGAAAGTGACCGCTTCGCTTCATCCATTGGGCGGCGAATACGTGCAGACCTTGAAAGAAGGTTTGCGCGGCCGCTGGTGCGATCGCTACGAGACAAAAGGCAAGCGCAGCGGCGCTTTCTCCAGCGGCAGCTACGGCGCTCCGCCTTATATCCTCATGAACTACAAGGAGGATGTCTTCGCCGATGTCTACACCCTCGCGCACGAAGCCGGTCACTCAATGCACACCTGGTTCGCCCAGAAATCACAGCTATTTCAAGACTACGACTACCCTATTTTTCTGGCCGAAGTCGCAAGCACCTTCAACGAAGAGCTCCTCACTCATTCCTTGTTAGAACAGACAACTGATCCGAAGATGCGCGCCTACATCATTAACCGGCAGATCGACGACATTCGCGGCACAGTCTTCCGGCAAACCATGTTCGCTGAATTCGAGAAGGTGATTCACACCATCGAAGAATCAGGCGAGGCGCTCACGCGGGATGTTTTCAAGAATGAGTATCGTGAACTACTCAAGACATACTTCGGTGACACCGTTGTCATCGATCCGCAGCTCGATTTGGAATGTCTACGCATCCCGCATTTCTACAGCGCCTTCTATGTTTACAAATACGCCACTGGTCTCGCCGCCGCAGTCGCGCTTTCACAACGCGTGCTCGTCGGCGAACCAGGCGCGGTCGAAAGCTATCTCGGCTTCCTCAAGTCGGGAGGTTCGAAATTCCCGCTCCAAACATTGAAGGACGCAGGCGTTGATATGACCACAGCCGAACCGGTGCACAGCACGCTCGCACTCTTCGAGCGGCGGCTAAGTGAGCTCGAGCAACTTCTGTAGCCGTTTCGCTGCAAGCGGTCATCGCACTCCTGTAGCCGTTCCGCTGCGCGAAACGTGACACATGAGGCATGGTCACGGAGTAAAATCGCGACGCGCTCTCCCGCGTCGCCCACAGCGCGACGGCTACAAGGTTTCTAGAAATTCTCAAAGCTCCACCAGCAGTTGGCAAGCTGGCTGCTTGAAGCAAATGCGTGACTTTCGAGCGACAACTTCGCGCCGCCTGCGGATACGCCGAGCTCGGCATGACGGCCGAATCAATCGCCGAACTCAACGCGATGGACGACGAATACCAGCAGCGTCCGGAAGTGCTGCAACTGCGCCTGCACCATCTCATGCGCAAAAAGCAGTGGACGCGTGCGCTCACCGTCAGCCGCAAGCTCTGTCGCGTCGCGCCTCAAGCGAGCGCCGGATTTCTTCACGCCGGTTTCTGTTTGCATCAAATCGGACGCACGGCGGAAGCGAAGAAACTTCTGCTGAAAGGCCCGAGCGCGCTGCTGAGCGAGCCGATCTATTACTACAACATGGGCTGCTACGAAGTGCTGCTCGGCAACCTCCAGGACGCGCGGATGCATCTCGACATCTCCTTCAAAATGGACGCGAGCTTCCGCGATCTCGCGAAAAAAGATCCCGACCTCGAGCCGCTGCACGATTTGCTCTAACGAGGAGGGACGAGCTCTGTCTCGTCCCAAATCACTGGACGGAAGGGCCGCCGTCCCTCCAGATTGCCCGATGCGTCTGCATCCCGGGGAACTGCGCGAACGCCTCGCTCCTCTTTTCGAGGAGGATTTCATATCGGGCGGTGACCTCGGCGCCGCGGTTTCGATCTGGCAAAATGGAAAATCGATTCTCGAGTTGCACGGCGGCTTCCGCGATGCGCGACGCGAGCAGGCTTGGACGCACGACACGATCGTGCTCGTCTGGTCGGCTACGAAAGGGATCGGGAGCGCTTGTCTGCTGCATGTGTTGCAGGAAAACGGGATCGAACTCAGCCGGCGCGTGGCGGAGTTCTGGCCGGAGTTCGGGCAGAAGGGCAAAAACGAGATCACAATCTCGGAGCTGATGGCGCATTCCGCAGGACTTTGCGCACTGGATGAGAACGCCGACGTCACTGATGATTCCGCCGTCATTCGCTCGCTCGAAAAGCAGGCGCCGCTTTGGCCGCCGGGCAGCGCGCATGGCTATCACGCGCGAACGTTTGGATTCCTCATCAATGAGCTGACGCGCCGCATCAGCGGCAGTTCCATTTCAGATTATTGGCGGCGCAACTTTGCCGAGCCGCTCGAGCTCGATTTCTGGATCGGCTTGCCCGCAGAGCTGAATGCGCGCTGCGCCACCATCTATGCGGCGAAAGCGGGTAAGCCGCCTGAACCGGCGCAGTTTTACCGGGATCTCGCCACGCCCGGCACGCTCCAGCGCAAGACCTTCACCTCGCCCCACGGACTTCACGCGGTCAGCGCCATGAACAAACCGGAAAATCGCGCGCTCGACATTGTTTCTTTCGGCGGGATCGGCAGCGCAACGGCGCTGGCTAAATTTTACGCTATGCTCGCGAATGGCGGAGAGATGGAAGGCCGGCACTTTTTCGACCGCTGCACGATCGAGCAAATGACAACCACGTTAGCTAACGGCGTGGATCGCGTGTTTGAAATCCCAACGGCGTTCTCCGCGGGATTCATGAAAGATTCGGCGGCTGCGCCAAGGAGAATTTTCGGCGCGTCTAAGACCGCGTTCGGCCAGCCTGGCGCTGGCGGCAGCCACGCGTTCGCCGATCCAGAGAACGGAATCGCTTTCGCCTACGTCATCAACCAGATGGAGCAAACGTTGTTGCCTAACGAGAAGTCGCTGCGTCTGGTGAATGCGCTGTACAACCAGGTGAATGATGACTGGTGATAAGTGAATGGCGAAACGCGAAACTATTCACTAGTCACTATTCACCATTCACCATTCACAGCACGCTACTCGCCTACCACTGTCACTAGCACCCGCCGCCGGTGCGGCGCGCGCCGGTGTTCGAAGAGAAAGATCCCCTGCCAGGTGCCGAGCTGCATTTCGCCACCTGCGATCGGGATCGTCTCGCTCGTGCGCGTGAGCGCCATGCGGATGTGCGAAGTGCTGTCATCGGTGCCTTCGTCATCGTGCTCGTAGGTCGCGTCTTCCGGCACAAGCCGCTCGAAGAATTTCTCGAGATCGCGGCGCGCGGCCGGTGCGGCGTTCTCCATCATGATGAGACTACAGCTGGTGTGCTGCACGAAAACGGTGACGGTTCCGACGCCAACGCCGGCCTTGCCCACCACTTGCGCGACGTGATCAGTGATGTCGTATGTGCCCTTGCCTGAAGTGGCGATTGTGAATTGCTCGGAGACGACGCGCATGGACTCAGAATAACGCACCTCGTCGTCGCGAGCGAAACGCCGAGGGATCCCGCAGCGCCACGCTACGGTAACTTCCGCGGGATCCCTCGACTTCGGTCGGGAAGACGTGATGTTTCCAAAATGCAGGAGGACCTCGAGCGGGTGCTCTTTAATGAGACCACCATCCTGCGGCGCCTCGATGAGATCGCCGCGCAAATCTCCTACGATTATCGCGACCGCGAGCTCACCGTCATCGCCATTCTCAATGGCAGCCTCATTTTCATGGCCGATCTGCTGCGACGCATCCCGCTGCCGCTCAAGCTCGATTGCCTGAGCGTCGCGAGCTACCACGGCGGCTTGCAAACGAGCGGCGAAGTCATCTTTCGCCAAATCGCGCCGCCGGACGTTGCCGGGCGCGATATTCTTTTGCTCGACGACATCCTCGATAGCGGCATCACGCTCAACGCCATCCGCGAGAAACTGCGAACCGCGAATCCGCTCAGCATCCGCGTCTGCGTGCTCCTGCGCAAAATCAAAGAGCGCGCTCGTGCCATCGATGCCAATTACGTTGGTTTCGATATCGCGGACGAGTTCGTCGTCGGCTACGGACTCGATTATATGGAACGTTATCGCAATTTGCCCTGCATCGGCGTGCTGCGGAAAGAGCTGGTGCGAATGTGAAGGTGCGGGCGGAGTTTTATTCGCGACTGCGCGAAGTCGCCGGCGCCGGTGCGGTCGATGTTCAATTGGAAGACGGCGCGACGGTCCGTGACTTAGTGGAGAAATTGTGCCGCGATTATCCGCGTCTGCGCGATTTCGAGAAGAGCATACTCTTCGGCATCGGCGTCGAATTTGTGAATCGCGATCATCGGCTCGGCGACGGCGATGCGGTTGCGATCATGCCACCCGTGCAAGGCGGATGATTTCCCGCAGAGACTGCTTCACAAAACTCTGCGCTCTCTGCGGTGAAATTCAATCCCGGAAATTCTTGAAGTTCGTCGCCACGCCGAAGTCTTTGCCGCGCACGAACTGGATCACGCTTTGCAGATCGTCCTTCTTCTTCCCGCTCACGCGAATCTGCCGGTCCTGCAACGTGCTCTGCACCTTCAAACCGGCATCCTTGATGGCACGAATGATCTCCTTTGCCTTCTCACCTTCCAGCCCCTGCTTGATGACGAGTTCCTGCCGCGCGTGACCGATTGACGAAATCTGCGGCTCGCCCTGGTCGATGTTGCGCAGATCGACTC
>DAIRIE010000060.1:3090-12171 GCA_036809705.1 Chthoniobacterales bacterium | reverse complement strand
AACGCACCGCTCTCCGCTTTAATCGCACTCAACAGATCATTCAATTGCGAGGCGGCTTGCAGCTCGCGCAGCCCCGGTGTGTTCGGCGAGCTTACATTGAGCGCAATGTAATCGGGGTACGGCCGCAGTTTGCGAAAGCTATACAGGTAATCATCCACCGCCGCCTCGAGCGGAACGACCCGCGATTTTCCGATGTTGATACCGATCGGAATCTCCGGCCATCTCTGCTTCTCCCGCAGCCGGCTGAGTCGCGCCGCGACAGCATCCGCGCCATCATTATTGAAGCCGAGCCGGTTGATCAACGCGTGCTCTTCCGGATAACGGAAAATGCGCGGCCGCGGATTGCCCGGTTGTGCCTGCGCCGTGACCGTGCCGATCTCGGCGAAGGCAAACCCGAGCGCTTCCCACGCCGGGAGAGCTACGCCGTTTTTGTCGAAACCGGCGGCAAGTCCGACGCGATGGCGAAACTTCAAACCGAAAGCGGCAATGGCCGTGCGCTCGGTCGTCGCGCGCCGCGGCCACGGCATCCATCGCAGAAATGCCAGCGCCAGATGATGCGCCGTTTCGGGATCAAGCGCGAAGAGCAGCCGCCGCGCGAGCCGCTCGTAAATCATTTGCCGATGCAAAACTGGCTGAAGATCGCGTCGCGTATCGCTTCATCATCGGTCGCGCCGAGCAGTTCGTCGAAAGCGTGCTGCGCCTCGCGCAAATCCACCGCGAACATCTCCGGCGTTCCGCCAGCGTCGAGAGTTGCGAGCGCGCGCTCGATCGCTTCGCCCGCGCGCCGCAGCTCCGCGGCGTGTCGCGCGTTGATCGCGCGCGAGCTTTCCGCCGCCAGCTTTGCGCCGCCGATTTGCTGAAAGATTGCTTCCTCCAGCTCGGCAATTCCGTCACCGGTCTTGCATGAAATGCGAATCGCCGCCGTCGCCTTCCAATCCTCGTGTTCCGGCAAATCGCTCTTGTTCAAGACGAGCAACTCATTGCCGTCAGTGGCAAAATCGCCA
This sequence comes from Chthoniobacterales bacterium, assembly GCA_036809705.1. GTDB lineage: Bacteria > Verrucomicrobiota > Verrucomicrobiia > Chthoniobacterales > UBA10450 > AV69. The sequence continues at coordinate 11,167 of DAIRIE010000060.1, read as the reverse complement.
GGCCGCGTTGTATTGCCATCGGCGATGTGAAGTCGCAGATCAGCCAGGGCGAGTGAGCGGTGTGTGCGGTCCATTCCCTCCCGCTCGATGGCGTTTTCGGGTGGCCGCAAACCAGCCGTGTCGAACAAGCGCAGTGCGACGCCGCGAAGATTCACGCGCTCCTCAATGGTATCGCGGGTGGTGCCGTGCGTGTCGCTCACGATCGCACGCTCGATACCGAGCATGCGATTGAGCAAACTGGATTTGCCGGCATTCGTCGCACCAAAGATCACAACCCGTACACCTTCGCGCAGAACGCGTCCGGTCTGAGCCGTCGCCGACAGTTGATCAATGCGGCCACGAAGTTTTTCCAGGCGCGAGCGAACCGCCGCATCGTCATCCGGCGAAATTCCTTCCTCCGGAAAATCCATCCCCGCCTCGACATGCGCGAGCGTTTCGATCAACTCGCGATGCAGGGCACGAAATTCCTCACCCAGCTTCCCAGCCAGCTGCTCCGTCGCCGACCGCAAAGCCAGGTCGCTGTGCGCGCGAATCACATCGATGACCGCCTCGGCCTGCGTCAGATCGATTTTGCCATTGAGATAAGCGCGTTGCGTGAATTCCCCCGGTCGCGCCGCGCGCGCTCCGGCGCGCAAACAGACATCCAGCACTTTCGCCGTCACGAGCACGCCGCCGTGGCAACTGATCTCGACCAGGTCCTCGCCCGTGTAGCTGTTCGGCGCGCGATGCACCGAAAGCACCACCTGGTCAATGACGCTGCCATTCTCCACAATCTCGCCGAGATGCTGCGTGTCCGATGTGAATTGCGACGGCGATTGCGCGCCCCGAAAAATGTCATCTGCAATCGGGATTGCGTTTACACCCGCGATCCGCACGAGAGCAATGGCTCCTTCCCCTGCGGGAGTAGAAATCGCAGCGATTGTCTCTGCGCGGATTGAAGCAGCGCTCACAGCAAATTTAGTCCAAATTGCTCGAAGCGCGCGAAATCAGTGAGGTTCTTCGTCGCCAAGGATGCTCCACAACGAATAGCGACGGCGGCAATAAGGCAGTCCCGTAAGCTGCGCACACGGCGCCCGGTTCGATTAAACAACTCCGCAGCGGTCTCCCCGTCTAAACGGACAACCGGCTCAATTTCGTCCACGATCGCCCGAGCACGCAGAGCTTCCGCGGCAGAGACTGGCCCGCAGAGAAATTCGGACCAGGCAATCGCACTGAGGTTGATGTAATCCCCGGCAGCCTGTTCTCCCACCTCCCGCGCCGCTTCATCCGAGCGCACTACCCTAATGAGAAAATTCGCGTCGAGGTGAATCACCACCTCAGCTTGCGTGTGTCACGCTGCCATTTGTCGAAATCAACACCCCGCTGCTGCATGCTCTGGCGTAACGCACGCACTGCCGCCATGCGTTTTTCCCACGGAATCGGCAATTCGCGTTCTGCCGTGGCGCGAATCGCGCGCCGTACAACCTCAGTCTTCGACACCTGCCAGGTGCGCGCCAGCTGCTGTAGCTGCTTGAGCGTATCGCGATCGAGTGAGTAGGTGGACTTAACGGCAGGCATACCATACTAATACCATACTTTGGCCAGAACCAAATTCAATGCTTTAGCGACCCACTCAAGGCCGCAATGCACTTCTCGTTCTGCTCCGGCCTGCCGATGGTGATCCGCACCCACTCCGCCAGGTTGTAGCCTTTCATCGCGCGCACGATCACTTTGCGCTCCAGCATTCGACGAAAAACGGTGTGGCCGTCGCCGACGTTCACCAGAATAAAGTTGCCTTTGCCGGGAATGAATCGCAGGCCAAGCGCTGAAAACTCTGCTTCCAGAAAGGCGCGGCCGTCATTAACCACGCGTTTGGTTTTGTGCTGATGCTCCGTGTCCTGCAAGGCCACGAGCGCGCCGATTTGCCCGATGGAATTCACGTTGAATGGCTCGCGCGTTTTTTGGAGGACTTCGACCAACTCCGGCCGCGCCATGCCGTAGCCCACCCGCACGCCGGCGAGGCCGTGGATTTTCGAAAACGTACGGAGCAGGAGAACGTTCCGCCCGTCGCGCACGTAGGGCAGCAAATCCGGCGGATCATCGACGAACTCGTAATAGGCTTCGTCGAAAACGACGATCAGCTTTGGTGGCACGCGATCGAGGAAACGCTCGATCTCGCGCGCGGAAAGAAAGGTGCCGGTCGGGTTATTCGGATTGGCAACGAAGATCAGCTCCGTCCGGTCGGTGATGGCGGCGAGCATCGCATTCAGATCGTGGCCGCAGTCGCGACTCGGCGCTTCGATCGTCTGCGCACCGAGAACGCGGGCAATAATTTTATACGCCACGAAGGCGTGCTCGGAAGTGACGATGGCGTCACCGGGTTTGAGAAAAGCGTGGGCGAGGAATTCGATGATTTCATTTGAGCCGTTGCCGACGATGATATTCTCAGGCGCGAGGCCCAGCTTTTCCGCGAGCGCCTGGCGCAGATAAAACGCGCCGCCGTCGGGATAGAGTTGCGCGCTCTCGACCGCATGGCGCATCGCGGCTACGGCTTTGCGCGATGGACCGAGCGGGTTCTCATTCGAGGCCAGTTTGATGATTTCGCTCGGATCGCAGCCGAGTTCGCGCGCCGTTTCCTCTATGGGCTTGCCCGGCTGATAAACGGCCAGCTCACGGAGGTGCGGGTTGGCCATGTCCCAGATCGTTTCCACCGTCGCAGTTTACGGTTTAACTGGCCAGCCGGAAATTTTCAATTTGAAACCAGAAAACCAGAAAGCGCGCATGAAGCACGAGTGATTAGGAAAATACCACTCCACAGCGGAACGCCGCGCGAAGAGCGACAGGAGTATATTCGGTTTCTGGTTTTTTGGTTTTCAAATTCTTCCCTGCTTTCGTGCCTCTTAATTCAATCGAAAAGGCTCGCCGCTCGCCGCCTTCTTCGCCAACGTTCGCGCCATGGAGTCTTTTCAATTTCTCGCGGACATGCGCGCGTTCGGCGTCACCATTAACGCCTGGAAAATCGTGGGTTGGACCGGGAACATCGTCTTCGGCGCGCGTTTCATCATTCAATGGATTGCGTCTGAGCGTGCGCGCAGGAGCATCATCCCGGTCGGCTTTTGGGAATGCAGCGCCATCGGTTCGCTTCTGTTGCTCGTTTACTTCGGCGCTTACCGGCATGACTCCGTCGGCGTTTTGAGCGCAGTCTTCCCCCTCCCAGTTTACCTGCGCAATTTGTATTTCCGCTACAGTCATCATCACCCGAAACACCCGGGTAACGAGCCGCGCCCGGCGGAATGATGTTTATTGCGCGGCATGGAAATGGCATAATTCCCACAGCGATGATTTCTTGCGACGACATCATCTATCTCGACAACAACGCCAGCACCGCCATCGATCCTGCCGTGCTCGAAGCGACGCAGCCGTTTCTCGGAAAATATTTTGCCAATCCTTCCAGCGGCTATCGATTCGCGGCGCAGGTGCGTGATGCGATCGAGCAGGCGCGCGCGCAGGTCGCGGCGTTGCTTGGTTGCGACGCGAGCGAGATCATTTTCACGAGCGGCGGAACAGAGTCGAACAACACCGCCATCCATTCCGCTCTCGCCAGCCGGCCCGATGGCAAACACATTGTCACCACCGCCGTCGAACACAGTGCGGTGCGCAACCCGGCGCAGCATCTCGAGGAGCGCGGCTACGATGTGACCTATCTGAAGGTCGATCGCTCCGGCCGGATCAGTTTGCGCGAACTCGCCGATGCCATTCGCCTCGACACAGCGCTCGTCTCCATCATGTGGGCAAATAACGAAACCGGCGTGGTTTTCCCCATGGATGCGATTGCCGATATCACGCACGACAAAGGCGTGCCGCTGCATACCGACGCGGTGCAGGCCGCGGGCAAAATTTCCCTCAACCTGCGCCAGACGCCGCTGCAATTTCTTTCCATTTCCGGCCACAAATTGCATGCCCAAAAAGGGGTCGGCGCGCTCTACGTTAATCGGCGCGCGCGTTTCCAGCCGCTCATCCGCGGCGGGAGTCACGAGAACAATCGTCGCGGCGGAACAGAGAACGCGGCTGCAATCGTGGGCCTTGGAAAGGCGGCGGAACTCGCGCTGGCCAGCCTGAATGAGGAACAAACGCGGGTACGCGCGCAGCGCGATCGCTTCGAGAAAGCGTTGCTCGAAAGCGTGCCCGGCACTCGCATCAATGGCACCGACGCGTCGCGACTCCCGAACACTTCCAGCCTCATGTTCGATGGCATCGAATCCGAAGCGGCCTTGCTCATGCTCGACCAGGAAAATCTTTGCTGCTCGGCCGGATCAGCCTGCCGCACCGGCTCACTCAAACCGTCACATGTGCTGAGCGCGATGGGCTTGGTGAATGACGAGGCGCGCGCCAGCCTGCGTTTTTCCTTCGGCCGTTTCAACACCGAGACTGAGCTGGATCGGGCGCTGGAAATTGTGCCGCGAGTAATCGGCAAATTGCGCGCGCTCTCGCCCGTAGTGGTGAGCTAAACGCGCTGTCATCCCGAGCGTAATCGAGGGATCCTGACGAAGTCACCTTTTCGTTCCGCAACGGGATCCCTCGACTTCGCTGCGCTCCGCTCGGGATGCATGGCCGTCATGAGGCCGTCGTGGTAAACACGCGCGATAAACTATTTGATGAGCATGCTTTTCGCCGTGGCGCATTCCCACGGCCGATTCCGTCCTGGCGTTGCGCATCTTTTTCTCCATCTGCCTCGTCATCGTCACCTTCGCCGGCGTTTACATCTTTCGAAACCGGCAAAAGTTTTTGGCGCGTGATCCGCAAGTCAAGGGGGACTATTACGGCGCGCGCAATTTGCGTTTGTGCAGGTAATTCTGGTTTGGATTTTGGCCATCGATCTGCTCGTTACCATGTTGTGGCGTCTGTAATACTCGGGGTAAAGCGATTGTCGCCGCCGGGTTGCCCGCCCGACTTTCCGCGACGAAAATAACCGACTTTATGCCCGACCGCCTGTTGACCGAGACGATCGACGCCGAGCTTCTGCCCGGCGCGCGCAATGCCATCCGCGTTTGTCTGCGGCTGAAACCGGAAGAGCGCATCACGATTATCACCGACGAAGAGACCAAAGACATCGCCGCCGCGTTGCAGGCCGAAGTGGAGGAGGTGGGGTCCGAGTTTCGAGTCTTTTCGCTCGAGCATCACGCGCGCCGGCCACTCAAGTTCATGCCGGAGCCGATCCTGGAAGATCTCGCCACTTCGCAGGTTTCCATCTTCGCCGCGCAATCGCAGCCCGGCGAGCTCGCGGCGCGCATGGAGATGAGCGCGGTGGTCAATCATCATCGCATTCGCCACGGCCACATGGTCAACATCAACCGCGAGATCATGCTCGAAGGGATGCGCGCGGATTTCATCGCGGTCGACGCCTTGAGCCAGCGCCTCATCGAGCGGGTGCGCCTCGCCGAGCGCGTCCGTTGCCGCACGGCTAGCGGCACCGAGTTCGAAGCGCAGCTTTCGCCGAATCTGAAATGGCTCAAAACCAGCGGTCTCATCACTCCGGACAAATGGGGGAACTTGCCCGGCGGCGAGATTTTCACCGCCCCGCAGAATACGAACGGCGTCTTCGTGGTGGACGGCGTGGTTGGAGACTACCTCTGCGAGCGCTATGGCGATTTGCAGGCGACGCCGCTCTTCATCGAGGTGGAGAATAATCGGATCCGGTCACTTACGTCGGAGAACAAGGATTTGCGCGACGATTTCCGCGCTTACACCAGCACGGACGAAAACAGCAATCGCGTGGGCGAATTTGCCATCGGCACCAACACGGCCTGCACCCGCATCATCGGCAACATTTTGCAGGACGAAAAAATCCCCGGTGTGCACATTGCCTTCGGCCATCCTTACGCCGAACACACTGGCGCGAACTGGATTTCCAAAACGCACATCGATTGCGTCGGGCGCGATTTCGACATCTGGTTCGATGGTCAGCCGGTGATGCGCGGGGGCAAATTCCTGGTTTGATCGGAGCCGGCGTGAGCGCGACGGACGATCTGACGCCCCTTTTCCGCAACAATGCCGCCTGGGCCCGGCGCGTGCGCGAGCAGGACTCACATTTCTTCGAGCGCCTGGCTCACCAGCAATCGCCGCAGTATCTCTGGATCGGATGCTCCGACAGCCGCGTGCCCGCGAACCAGATTATCGGCCTGCCACCTGGCGAAGTCTTTGTCCATCGCAACATCGCGAACCTGGTCGTTCATTCCGACCTGAATTGTCTCTCGGTGCTCCAATTCGCCATCGACGTTTTGCGCGTTCGGCACGTCATCGTTTGCGGGCATTATCGTTGCAGCGGCGTGCGCGCCGCGCTTGAAGATGAACGCCATGGTTTGGTCGACAAGTGGCTGCAACACGTCCATGACTTGCGGGCCAGGCACGAAACGGAACTAGACAAAATTCCGATCGCGGATGATCGCGCTGCACGCTTGTGCGAGCTCAATGTCATCGAACAAGTGCGGAATGTTGCTCGGGCTGATCCGGTGGTAAAGGCGTGGGCGCGCGGTCAATTGCTTGCCGTGCACGGCTGGATTTACGACGTCGCCGATGGCTTGCTGCACGACCTCCATGTCACGACGACCGAAACGCCTGCCTCTTCGTTGCAATCTGCTCGCGCGCGATGATGCAATGGCGACGACTCCAGCTATAGTCCGCGCCTGATGGCCAAGCTTTCTCTGCGTGACCTCGATGTCCGCGGCAAACGCGTGCTCGTCCGCGTCGATTTCAACGTGCCGATGGAAGAACGCGGCGGCAAAATGGTCATCACGGACGACACCCGCCTCCGCGAATCGCTCCCCACGATTGAGTGGCTGCGCGATCACGGCGCGAAAGTGATTCTCATGTCGCATCTCGGGCGGCCAAAAGGAAAAGCTAACGAGAAATATTCGCTCCGTCCGGTCGGCGATTACCTGCACACGCTCATCAATCATCCGGTCGCGTTCGCCCACCAGACGATCGGGGAGATTCCCGAGAAGATCATTGCTGACATGTGCCCAGGTGGCCTCACGCTCCTGGAGAATCTTCGCTTTCAGCCGGAGGAAGAAGCTAACGAGCCACAGTTTGCGCAGGCGCTGGCCAAGCTGGGCGATCTCTATGTGAATGATGCCTTCGGCGCGGCCCATCGCGCGCACGCCAGTACCGCCGGTATCACAAAGTTCGTCACGCAATCAGCCATGGGATTGCTCATGGAAAAAGAGCTGCGCTATCTACACGAAGAGCTCGATCATCCGGCCAAGCCGTTCCTCGTCATCATGGGCGGTGCGAAAGTGTCGGATAAGATCGGCGTCTTGAAAGCGCTGATGGAGAAGGCCGACACGATTCTGATCGGCGGCGCCATGGCGAACACGTTCTTCAAAGCGCAGGGGATCCCGATCGGGGCGAGCCGGGTGGAAGCAGACAAAGTCGATCTCGCCAACGAGCTGATCGCGCTCGCGCAAAAGCGCAGAGTGAAACTGGTGCTGCCGGTCGATGCCATCATCGCGCGCGAAGTCGGCCCCGGGGCTGAGTCGCGCGACTCCGGCCGCCTTTCGCGTGAGCACGGCATTCCAGATGGCTGGCAAAATCTCGATGCCGGGCCGGAAACAATAGCCTTGTTCACCGGTGAGATCGCGATGGCGAAAACGATTTTGTGGAATGGACCGCTCGGCGTTTTCGAAATTCCCGATTTCGCCCAGGCAACCTTCGCGATCGCGCGCGCGCTGGCGCAATCAAATGCAACGACAATCATCGGCGGTGGCGATTCGGTCACAGCAGTGAAACAAGCCGGCGTGGCCGACAAGATGACATTCATCTCAACCGGCGGTGGCGCGTCGCTGGAATTGCTTGAAGGGAAAGAGCTGCCCGGCGTGGCTGCCTTAACAGAAGGGAACTAGACAGGATTTACTGGATTAACACGACTGCTCTTCGCCTCTCGTCTGCTAATCCCGTGAATCCTGTCTAGCTAATGAGAAAGAAAATCGTTGCCCTTTTCGCTCCGTCGTCCCGAGCGCAGCGAAGCGAAGTCGAGGGATCCCGTTGCCTTTGCCCTCACCTCCACCACAGGATTTCTCGACTTCGGTCGAAATGACAAAGG
>DAIRIE010000060.1:355-3080 GCA_036809705.1 Chthoniobacterales bacterium | reverse complement strand
TCTTGGAGCTGGGCGACAAACCCTCCGCTGAAGTCGTCATCGTCCCGCCGTTCACCGCCATCGCGAAAGTGGCGGAGGCGCTTGGATCGGATCAGCAAATCAAAGTAGGCGCCCAGAACATGCACTGGGAACGCAACGGCGCATTTACGGGCGAGATTTCCGCGGGAATGCTGCGCGACCTTTTTGTGCGCTACGTGGTGCTTGGCCACTCGGAGCGACGTCAGCTTTTCGGCGAAACCGATGAAATTGTGAACCGCAAAGTTCGCGCGGCGCACGAAGCGACACTGCGACCGATCGTCTGTATCGGCGAAACGCTGGAGCAGCGCGACGCCGGCCGCGTGGAGGAAATTCTGGAGCGGCAATTGCGCGGCAGTCTCGCTGGTCTGGAAAGCAAAGAATTCCAGGACACCGTCATCGCCTACGAACCGGTCTGGGCCATCGGCACCGGCCGCAACGCCACTCCCGCGCAGGCGCAGGAAGCACACGCCTTCATTCGTGCCATGCTGCGCCAATTGTCCGACGACGCCACCGGGGAACGCATCCGCATCCAGTACGGCGGCAGCGTCAAACCGGAAAACGCGCGCGCGCTCATGTCGGAGCCGGATATCGACGGCGCGCTCGTCGGCGGCGCGAGTCTTGAAGCGCGCATCTTCGCCCAAATCGTGCTCGCAGCGGAGGAGGACGAAGCGGCGGCACAAACACTTCTATCATCCTGAGCCGCTAGACGGCGAAGAACCTCGCAACGCGCGGGCCCGTCGGCATTCCAGGCAAGATTTTTTGAGGTCCTTGGCTTTGAAGACGATGGCGAACTAGCTTCTTGATTTCCAAATACGTTCGCGCCGTCACTCGGTCCGTCTTTGGATCAATCGCTTCCACCCGCATCTGCTTCAGGAACCAGCGGCCTTCGATTTTTTGCGCGGAAATAACTTCGAAGCGCTTGACCAATTTGTCGGCGCGATCGAACGCTGCCATGCGCAGCAGGGCGCCGCCCTCTTTGTCGACCCATAACAAAACTCCGCCGTACTGCGACTCGTTAGCCGCCGGACGAAGCTCTATTTTCCAGCAGTCCCGTGTTCGGATCGACTCCGACCCGACGATTTTTGCGTCCGGCCAGTAAAGAAATTTCAGCGCCAAGTCTTCGTAGGTGATGGCCGTGCCGCGCACCGCTTCATCGAGTTGCGCGCCGGAAATCCGAGCGGAGCCGCGCCGCGTAATTTCCTCCAGCCGCGAATCCTTGGCGCCCAGTCGCAGCTGCAAGGTTTCATCTGGATTGCTGAATATGTAACGAACGACCGTGCCCTCCTGCACCAGCCGGAACGGCACCACCAGCGCGTCCTGCCGGAGCTGGCCGCGCAGATCGATCTGCTGTTGCGCCTGCCGCAGCCGCACCGTTGCCAGCACCTCCTGTGCATCGGGAAGGTTCTGACCTGGTGCGGTCGCGATGGTGAGCACTGCGAGGAGAGCCGCTTGTTTCAGAGCACGCGCGCTTCTATTCTCGCGCTGCCGCGGCGAGAAATGGACGAGACAATTCTTCATTTGATTAACGAGCAATGGACGAATGGCGCGCTCGACCTGTTCATGGCCGTGATCAGCCGCGCCGACATCTGGGTTCCCTTCTTCGTTCTTATTGGCATTTCGCTTCTCATCTTCGGCCGGTTCCACAGCCGCGCATTCGTCTTTTGCACAGCGCTCGCGCTCGGCTTGACCAACGCGGTGGTCGATCCGCTCAAAAACGCCGTCGCGCGTCCGCGCCCGAAGCAGGTGGAGACGGTGCGGCTGATCGAGCTGGAGAAAACGCGTCCGATGCTGCTCACCATCTTCAAAACGCCGCGCGTCCGGCTTTCCACTGACGAGGAACGGTCGCGCTCGGGTGCGTCGTTTCCATCGGGTCACACCAACAACAACACCGTCATCGGCGTCTGCTGCACGCTGTTTTATCGCCGGTGGGGGAAGGTGTACTGGCTCATAACGGCGGCCGTGATGTGGTCGCGCATTTATTTGGGCGCGCACTGGCCAAGCGATGTGCTGAGCACGTTTTTCCTCGCGGCCGGCGAGACACTGCTCATCCTGGGACTTTGCGAAATGGTCTGGCAAAAGCTCGTCGCGCGGCGTTTGCCAGACCTCGTTAGCCGTCACCCGCATTTGCTTCCAGCCGCGTGAAAATCCAACGCGCGGTCTGGATTTTCGTGCTCGCGCTCACGGGCGTGCGGCTGGCGTTGCTGGGCACAACCGATCTGCAATTCGACGAGGCGCATTACTGGATGTGGTCGGAGCGGCTCGCGCCCGCCTATTACTCCAAAGGTCCCGGCGTCGCCTTCGCCATTCGTGCGAGCACGATGCTCTTCGGCGCGAACGAATTTGGCGTTCGTTTTTTCAGTCCGCTCCTGGGGGCCGGCAGCTCGCTCCTGCTGTTTTATCTCGCGCGGAAACTCTTCGACGCGCGCGCTGGTCTGTGGGCGGTGATCGGCCTGAATGCCACACCCATTTTCAACATCGGCAATTTCGTCATGACCATCGATCCGCTCTCGTTGTTCTTCTGGATCGCGGCCATGTTCAGTTTTTACCGCGTGGTTGAAACGAGCCCGCGCTTTTCCTGGCATTGGCTTTCCACCGGCGCGCTCATCGGCCTCGGTTTTCTCTGCAAATACACCAACGCGCTCGAGCTCGTCTCCGTCATCATGGTGCTCGCGCTCATCCCCAAATTGCGGGTGGAATTTCGCCGGGC
>DAIRIE010000060.1:0-345 GCA_036809705.1 Chthoniobacterales bacterium | reverse complement strand
CAACACGCCTGGGTCACGCTCGCGCATTTGAAATCGCGCGGCGGCGTCGAGGGAAATGTCGGGATTCATCCCGTGGAATTCCTCTCGTTCCTGGCGCAGCATCTTCTTGCGTATTCGCCGCTGATTCTTCTCGCCATTGCGATTGCGGTGATCGCGTTGTGGAAACGTTCCTGGCAACAGCCGCGCCGATTATTCCTGATGTGGTTCGGCCTGCCGGTGTTTGTCTTTTATGCGGTGCTCTCGGTCAACAAAGCCGCCGCCCCAAATTGGGACGCGCTCGCCTTTCCCAGCTTCGGTCTTCTCGCCGTCGCCTTCTGGCGGGAGCGCCTACAAACATCGCGCGCA
>DAIRIE010000059.1:9549-12310 GCA_036809705.1 Chthoniobacterales bacterium | reverse complement strand
GGATTACCCACACCGCGCGCGGCGCCGCGAGCCAATTGCTCATGCCGCAAAACGCCAAGGCAAAAAACATTGACCAGCGGATTTCCCTCGAAGCTTTCGTCGAAGTAAATCTCACCGCCAATAGTCGGCACGCCGATGCAATTCCCGTAGTGCGCAATTCCAGAAACCACCCCCGTAAACAGCCGGATGTTATTTCTGATTTCCGATTTCTGATTTCCGATTTGCTTCTGATCTGCCGTCTCCCTCGTCACTCGCCACTCGTCACTCGTCACTTCCTTGATCGACCCGAAGCGCAGCGAATTCAGGCAAAACTCCGGCCGCGCTCCCATGGTGAAGATGTCTCGAATGATCCCGCCCACGCCCGTGGCCGCGCCTTGGAACGGCTCGATCGCGCTCGGATGATTGTGCGACTCGATCTTGAACGCGACCGCCCAGCCGTCGCCGATGTCCACCACTCCGGCATTCTCCTCGCCGGCTTTCACGAGAATGTTCGGTCCGGCCGTGGGAAACTTCCTCAGTTGTTTACGCGAGTTTTTGTAGGAGCAATGCTCGCTCCACATGACCGAGAAGATGCCCAGCTCGGTAAAGTTCGGCTCCCGGCCGAGAATGCGTCTGATGCGCTCAAACTCCTCGGCCGTTAGTCCGTGTTTCGCCACTAATTCGGGCGTGACCTGCGGGTCCGTCATCATGCCGGCGACACGCTAGCGGAGCTATCCGGCTTACACAATTTCTCCCCGAATAAGCGCGCCCGCCAGCACGTCCACTGGATCAAAATCAAACGAAACCTCATCATGAAACAAACAACATTAGCTTTGATTTGCGCCTTGCTCGCCCCGCTGGCATTCGCGCAATCCCCCTCACCCGCGGCCAGCGCCCGCGTCACCAGCAGGGAATCGACTTCTTCAGGCACAGTGACCAGCCACAACCGCAAGACCATCGTCATTCGCGAGCACGATAATCCGGTCAGTTACGTGCTCGGCAAAACCGTGCATTACGTGGACAAAGCCGGCAAAGAAATTGACAACCACGTCATCAAGCCGGGCAAACGCGTCATCCTTCATTACACCGGCGCGGGCGAAAAGCGCCGGGTCGAGCGCGTAGAAGTAGAGGATTGACCCTGTAGGCGACGCCGCGCGTGACTTCACACGCGGCGCTTCGCACAGCGAAGCGGCTACAGCTCAAAAAGGCTTCGAATACTTTCGCGCTAATCCGGTCAAATACACAAACCGGCGCTGCTCGCGGGAGTGCGCTGCTAACTACTAACTCAACCAGGAGAATTAATGAACAAAGCCATCATAACCGTCGCATGCGCGCTAGTTGCCCCTATCGCGTTTGCGCAGACAAGCACGACCACCACTGAAACAACCACCAACCCCGCTCCGGCGACTACCACCACCACGGAGTCCACCACCTATTCGAGCGGCGAAGTTACTACCTACGAACCCGGCAAGACCATCGTGGTGAAAAGCCCCGAAGGTCCGGTTAGCTTCGCCCTCGGCACCGCCGCGCGCGTGGTCGACGGCGCCGGCAAGATCATCACTGCCCCGATCCGCGCCGGTCAGAAAGTGCGCGTCTATTACAGCGGCCCAACGGAGAAACGCACCGTCGAGCGCGTTGTTGTTGAAGATTAATCCTTCAGCAAATCGCTGAATTCCAAGCCGCAGGGTTCCACGTGAATCCTGCGGCTTTTTTCTGTCTCGAAGCGCGTTTGCGTTCAGCGGCCAAGTCGGAGAACGTTCCTCGTGAATTTTGACTTGAAGGAAATCATCGCGGCGCGCCTCGGCGAGAACTACGAGCTGCACCATCGCCACATTAATCGCACCCTTGTGGCCGCCCAGCGTGTCATCGGCTTCGACAAAGTCTATGCTCGGGCTGAAGGCGCTTATCTCTACGACATGGATAACAACGCCTACCTTGATTTCCTCAGCGGCTACTCCGTCTTTAACATCGGCCGCAACCATCCGATAGTTAAGCAGGCCATCCGCGACGTTCTCGACCTTGACCTGCCTAATATGGTGCAGATGGATTGCTCGTTACTAAGTGGCCTGCTCGCGGAAGCAATTACCAGGCGCACGCCGCCCCACCTCGACGCCGTTTTCTTTTGTAATTCCGGCACCGAAGCGATGGAAGGGGCGCTGAAGTTTGCGCGCGCGGCTACGGGCAAGAAACGCGTTCTCTCGCTCGCCAGCGCCTTTCACGGACTTAGCATCGGCTCGCTTTCCCTCATGGGCTGCGACAGCTTCACTGATGGTTTCGGTCCCCTCATGGATGAATGGGATACTCGCATTCCCCTCGATGACATCGCTGCCCTCGAACGCGAGCTGAGTAAAGGCGATGTCGCAGCTTTCGTCATCGAGCCGGTGCAAGGCAAAGGCTGTAACTTCCCCAGGACTGACTTTTTCCCGAGCGCGCAGGAACTCTGCCGAAAGCACGGTACACTCTTCGTTAGCGATGAAGTGCAATGCGGCCTCGGTCGCACGGGTAAGATGTTTGGATTTCAACATTGGAACCTTGAGCCGGACATCATTACCTTGGCCAAGACTTTGAGCGGCGGTTACGTTCCCTGCGGCGCCATTGTCGCGCGTCGCGACATCTACCAGAAGACGTTTAGCAGGATGGATCGCTGCGTCGTTCACTCCACTACTTTCGGCCGCAACAACCTGGCCATGGCCTGCGGCCTCGCCGCACTCCAGGTAATCGATCAGGAGAACCTGATAGCACGCGCCGCAACCATGGGCGCGAAGTTAATGGAAGGCATCGA
>DAIRIE010000059.1:0-9539 GCA_036809705.1 Chthoniobacterales bacterium | reverse complement strand
CAAGGAAGTTCGCGGCAAAGGTCTTATCATTGCGATCGAGTTCCAGGAACCGACTGAGCTCAAGCTTAAGATGGCCTGGAAGCTACTTCACAAAGTGGACAAGGTGCTTTTCGCCCAAATGGTCGTGACTCAGATGCTCAGCAAACATCGCATTCTTACTCAGGTCGCCGGCCATGCCATGGACGTCCTCAAGATTCTGCCACCGCTCATCATCGGCGAGAAAGAGATCGCACTCTTCGTCAACGCCCTCGACAGCGTGCTGACTGAGTGCCGCAAATTCCCCGGACCGATGTGGGAACTTGGCAACAACTTTGTCCGCGCCGCGCTTAGCTCGCGTCGTGCCGCTCAACGCCGCGCCGTATCAGTTTAGCCCCGCCGCTCACTGCAACCGGTATGCTTCCACCAGAGCTACGCCGGACGTGCCATTTCTCCCGCGCACAACTGCGGTGTAGTTGCCCGCAGGCAGCGAAACTATGATTGCGGGCTCGCGAGTGTCTCCCGGTTCCAGCAAAGCCGCCTTTTTTGCGGTGGAAGCCGAGCTCGCCCAGTCATCGTTGTAGGCGATCACCGCTCCGTTCGAATTGTGCAATTCCAAGGTCGGATCCTGGAGTGGCTGGGTGATGCCGAAGTGACTTAACGACGGACCAAGCGCTCGCAACATCACCACTGGTGGTTCGCCACTTCCAATAATTAGCCCGCCAATCAGGACATTGTCTCCCGTCCCAGTAAAGCCGCGCGTACTCACATTGCGGAAAGTTGAGTTAGCCGCCACGTCCAGATCGTAAAGATCAACCAACGCAATTCCACCGCCCTGCCCACTCACTACCGCGGTGTACGCGCCCGGCGCCAGAGTTAGAACAATAGCTGCCTCACGAATATCTCCTGGCGCGCGGCCAGTTGCCGCGATCGCGCTCGCCTGCGATGATTGCCAATTGTCGTTAGCTGCGATGGGCGCGCCTCTACTATTAAAGAGCGTAACGTTGGGATCGACCAGCACACCCGGAACGCCGAATGAACTCAGCGATGGACCCAGTGCCCGTACGATCACTCTCTTAGGCTGGGTTCCGCTAATGATAAACCCGCCGATGAGAACATTATCACCTGTCCCGACCCAGCCGCGGGTAGAGATATTCGTGGCGCGGCCAAGCGCTGGCACTTGACCGCTGATCAGCCGTGCCGCTTCTCTCGCGATCTGGTAGTGACCCGCAGTAGTTGGGTGAATATCGTCCCAGTAAAGGAACTGATCCGGATTAACTGACTCACCTTGCGCCGGATGAATCACATCAACCAAGCCATACTTGTTCGGTTCCGCCAGGATGCGGATAGTATTTAACCACACGTCAAGTGTGTAGACCCGAATCGAGATACCACTCGCCGCGAGAGTATTCCTGGTAGAAGCGATGACTGCGTAAAGCTGGTTGCGATAGCTATAGGAAGCTTGATCCAGTGTAGTAACACTCGCCGGATTCCCGAAGGAGTTCGGCACTGCACCCAAAGGCGGCACATTCGGCACGAGGAAATTGCGCGCGCCCGCTCGCGCGAGGCGTTGAATGAGCGCGCCTACGCGGTTGGCCGTAGCAGTGACATTAGCTGAGCTATCGTCATCGAAGAGGTCATTCCCGCCGCCCCAGATGGCGTAGAGAGCGCTGGCATCCGGCCGATGAGTAGCGAGGTAATCGTCAACCTGCTGGCCAATGTTATCAATGGTGATGGCGATATCGCCCCCGCCGAATGGCGTGGGATTGTTGATGACGGTGCGCTCCTGCGTCCCATCTTTCGTCGTTGCGCCCCCGAAGGCGTAGTCTGTCCCGCGGTCCAGGCTGTTCGTCGCCACAGGCAGATGCAGAAAGGTCCTCGCCAGTTGTTCGTGCCACGTTCCCTGATAGAGGCGCGAACCTGGATTAGTATTGAAGTCGTTAGTAAACCGGTAGCTGCTATAGTTGAAGGTGACGCTCGGATAGCTGAACCCGACCGTACCACGCGTCCGGTGGGCCACATTGCCATCATCGGACAGGCTGTCGCCGAAAACAATGATTTGCGTGAACGCCAGCGCCGGCGACGCCAGTGCTACGATCAGTAGAGTGAAAACAGCTCGCACAGTTCTGCCCATGGTTCCCCTCGAATTAACAAAGCTCTATTTGCCCGCCTTGCAAGCGCCGGGTCAAGCGTGATCCAGACTTCGCAGAAACTCTGAGTATCCGCCGCTGTCGCGAACGATTCCATTCAAGCTGTCGTCGGCAGGTTCCGGCAGCGCCACCCGACGCAGCGATCGTCCGTTGTCGCGAAAGGCAATTTCGTTCCACTGAATTGACTCAATCTGCTCGTTGAACCGCGCCACCGCGCGGCCGCGGAAAAAGGCCCGCGTGGTTTCGGGCGGCGAGAAAATGGCGGTATGAATCTCCTCGTCGCTCACCACCCGTCGCATCGACCCCTGCCGCAGCAACTCGTAATAGAGGCCGCGCTCCAGCCCAACGTTATGGTATTCCAGATCGATGGCCTGGAGCCACGGATCCGTCCACGCCAGTTTCTCTTCCTTCTGCAACGACATGAGCAGAAACTTCTTCGCGATCCAATCGACGCGGTCGCGGCACCGGGCCACGTCCCGCTCGAGATCATCCAGCGCCTCCTTCCATTCCCGCCAGACCCATTGCGCCTCCTGAGACTCGTTAGCTACGCGCTCCGCCGCACGCAGGTAAAGCCGCTGCACGTCAATCGCCGAAATCTTGCGCCCGTCGCGCAATTCCAGGATCCACTGGTAACTTTGATCGCGACTAATTGACTTTGTCGCGCTGATCGGCTGCGCGATTTCAATGGCCGGCGCCTCGCCCCGCTCGATCAACTCCAGCACGAGCGAGGTTGTACCGACCTTCATCGCCGCCGCCCATTCACTCATGTTGGAGTCACCGATGATGATATGAAAGCGCCGATACTTGCTCGTGTCGGCATGTGGCTCGTCTCGGGTATTTACCAGTGGCCGGCGATTCATGGTATCGATGCTGACCAGGACGGTGAAGAAATCGGCGCGCTGCGAGATCTGGTAAACTCCCGGCTCATTCGGCGCGCATTCTGATTCCAGTCCCATCTTGCCGGCGCCGGCGAAGATTTGCCGCGTGATGAGGAATGGCAGTGTCCCACTAACCAGATGATCCCACGGGACGTCGCGGCGCATTAAGTAGTTATCGTGGCAACCGTAGCTATGTCCGAGAAAGTCTGTGTTGTTCTTATATAGCTGTACATGCTGCCCTTCGGGTAAGTGAGCATCGCGGCGGCGGGCACATTCCGCCAGGATTCGTTCTCCCGCCTTGTCCTGGGCTACTAGTTGCCGCAGGGTGGTGCATTCCGGTGTCGAGTATTCCGGATGGGCGTGGTCGTTGTAGAAGCGCGCGCCATTGGAAAGCACGAGGTCGCTCTTGATTTCCTGAAAACTGAGCGGACGATTCTTGTCTATTTCATAGTAGGCGGATTCGTCCGTGTCCTGCCTTAAAGTGGGAGCTCGAAATCCGCGCGCATCCCGGTGTGGATCTTCGTGCTGGTAATCCCACTTCATGAGCGACCCATGCTCGGTATAGCTCCGCACGAGCGCGATCGATTCCGCCACCACATCCACGGCTTCCGTCCCCTCTACCGTGATCCCAAATTCCGTCTCCAACCCAAAGACGCGTTTCATCCCGAGCGCTTATTCTACCGGTTTCCCGCGAAAGGACAAAGCCTGGTCTGAGCCAGGAAGAATGTCCGGGCGTAGCTAACTACGACGCTTCGGCAGGGGCGAGGCGCGTCGCCCCAGGAATCGCAATGCGCCCGCTCCTACGACAAGGCACGCTGCCAGCCACGTTCCTGGTTCGAGGACTGACGAGACACTGAAATTATCGACTCGACCGAAGAAGCTAGGTAAGAAGGCTGTGCTGCCGTAGAAACCAGCGAGATTCGTGCGCGCATCCGTAAAATACCCGGCGCTGTTACCGCCCGAAAATGCCGCTGTGTCATCAATCCCATTAAATAAAACGCTCGTGATGCTGCCTGTGTTCGTCTCCACGGTATAAGTTAGCGTGTAGAAATTGCTCGCCGAAAAGCCGGTAAACGACCCGACGCTGGCCGTTTGGACTCCATCCAAGACCAGATTGAGGCTGCCATCGGGTCGCACGGTCAGGCCGGTAAACTTGGTGCTCGCCTCCCGGTCGCGATTGACTGGCGTTGGGGAAAAGAATCCAAGGCCGATTCCGCGGACGTCACCGACGGTGTTATCATCCTGAATGGTATTAAGCTGTAAGCTAATGCTCAGCGTCAACTCTGTCGGTTTTGAATAACTACCGGTGCTGCTGATATCAATGAAGGTAGAAGCGTTAAAGCCGGTGTTCGCCGATGGCGCGGGATTGCCCGCGGTAGTGTCGATCGTGGGCTGCGCGCCGACGCCAGTATTATTCGACGCCGTCGAATAGCTCGTTCCCGGAAGGTCCACCGTATCGGGCATGCGACCATCCAGCGCCGCGCCATTCATCCCGCTGAACCCATCAGAGATAATGACGCTCTGCGCGCGCACGACCGGAGCACACGCGATCAATGCAACCGCTCCGGCGAGTGGGATGAAATTTCTCACGGCGACCTGAAGCGACGAGAACTTACGGTAAAAGTCAAAGATATTCCGCTGACCGCCCGCGATTTCTACTTCAGCACCTCATTCAACGTCGTCGCATCATCCAGCAGGATCCATTCGACGACGGAAATGGGCAGGCTGCCATTCTTGATCAGGTCGTCGTGAAATTGGCCCAGCCGGAAGTTAGCGCCCATTTTATCGTGATACTTGCCGAGGAGATTCATGATCTGCCATTTGCCCGTGATGTACCAAATCTTCTGCGTCGGATCAGTCGCGGCCCCTGCCGCTTCACCCTCGGCTGCCTCGCGATCGAGACCGCCCGCTTCCATAAAGTAGTTAACCGCTTGCTCGAAACTCCACTTCCCGGTGTGCAGGTTTACATCCACGCCGATGCGCGCGGCGCGATAGCGCGAGAGCCGCAGGATTTGGCCCTGCGCGGCTGAACCTTCCGGATAAAGGCCAGTGCGCATGAGCATCTCTTCACCATAGAGCGCCCATCCTTCCACGAAAACGCCATTGTCATGCTGCCGGCGAATCTCATCGCGCACATGGTTGGCGATGGAAAGTTGAAGAAAATGGCCTGGAATACCTTCGTGTCCGAGAATAGGCCGCGGATCTTCAATCGCCGCGCGAATGTAGAAGTTCTGCGATTTCGGGTTGTAAGTAGGGATAAAGTAGAAGCCGGTAGCATCTTTGTCGTAAACACCGGGCGGATTCATGAAACCACCTGGACTAGTCGGCTTGAATGCTTCGGGTAGTTGGCGGATTTGAAACTGGCCGAGGTACTCCGGCAACGTAATTAGCTGATGCGACTTTAAAAACTCGATCATCTCCTGCTCGCGACTTTCATACGCTTGCAGGAATGATTGCTGGTCTGGTGGAATGCTTTTCGCCCGCGCCGGATTTGGGTCGGCCATGGAGGGATCGGGCAAAAGAGCTTCGAGGGCGCGATAACGCGCCAACTCGGCGCGACCAAGCATCTCCACCTGCACCGCATTAAGTGGAAGGAGCAGGACGTGCTTTAGGTAGTAGTTATAGTTAGCTTCGCCCATGGGCACGAAGTCAATCATTTGCCCAAGCTTCTTCTCCAGGCCGTTGCCGAAGGCATGCACGGCCGCGAGCGCGACATCACGCGCCTTTTCGAACTCGGCCCGCTCGCCCTCCGGCAAATCCTTCACCAGCGGCGCCGTGCTTTCGGTGAAAAGCGGATCGATATTCCGCGCGGATTGGATAGCGAGCTGGGCGTAGAGCTTGACCGGCTTGCGCAGGTTCTGCTCGCCTTGCGCCAGCAATTGCGGCATCGCGCGAAAACGCGCCGCGGCCGAACGCGCGCGAGTCGCCGGGGTATCATACTCCTTCTTCAGCAGCGAGAAAATCGCGTTACTGCATTCGCTCACGTAGACGAGCGGGTTTGTTTCCTCGAACTTCAGCACCCGATCGCCGAACTCGACGTTCTCGAGCTGCGCGCGAAAGAGAATGGTATCGATGCGGTCATCCTTCGGCCAGGTTTCGCTTTTGATGCCGTGCACCTGCTCGAGCAGCTTGCGCACATGCTCGGCGCGTTGAGCGATTTCCGCCGCTGAATAATCTGTCAGCCGATCATCCCAGGTATGCAGCCCAGCTTCGCTGCTGCGCACCGGATAGTTCTGGTTGCGCCAATCGTAGTAATCCTGCGCCAGGTTTTGCAGCGCCGCGGCATCGAGAGTTGCGGCGGTAGTGGCGGGCGTATGCGTGGTGATCAAGGCTTTATTCGACACATCAGGCTTGCGCACGGGCGGCTGAGCATTGAGCGAGCTAATGACGAACGCGCACATGAGATGGAAGAGCGGGGCTTTCACACAGCAATGCTGAACCCGCCACTCGCTCCGCGAAAGTGTTTTTCTTAAATCACGCCACCCACCGTATGCGGGCGCTGGGTAAGATTCGTACGCACGGGCGCGATTTTGACGACGTTCTCCGGATCGTAATCAATCAGCTTCAGCCAGTCTTCAGTGATGTCCGTCGGCGGGAAGATGTCGTTCTCGGCGTATTCGGCGTCGAAGGCGATCTGCAAATCCTGCTCGCTGATGCCGCCGCCAGTCGTCATCCCGAGCGCAGGATCCCGTTGCGCAACTTTTGAAGTCGTTTCCACGTCATCCTTCGACTCCGCTTCGCTTTGCTCAGGATAACTAGCCGCGATAGCTCGCTTGATCGCCCTGCCTTTCGCCCGCTCCACCACCGAGGCGATGATCGCGCCGCTGATCAGATCACTGCGATAGAGCACTTCCTTGCGGCCGCTGCGCAAAGTCACTTCGAGAAACTTGTTCTCGTCGCGGCGGGCGAACTGCCAATCAACAAAACGTTCCACCAACTTATCGATGGCCGCGCCAATGTTCTCCGCTTCCTTGGCCAGCGCCCCATCGTACGGCAGCTCGTTAGTAAGATAAATACGGTAGATATTACGCGCGCCCTCCTTGTTCGGCCGATTGACCTTGATCTTTCGATCGATTCGCCCAGGTCGCAGAATAGCTGGATCAATTAAATCAGCGCGATTCGATGCCAGGATAATAACGACATCATTAAGCGAATCGATACCATCCATCTCGGAGCAGAACATCGGCACCAGCGTTGAAAGAATGTTTGAGTAACGCGAGGCGCGGCGGGTTCCCAGAATGCTTTCCGCCTCGTCGATGAACAAAAACGGCACGAAACCTTCGGCTCGTTTCTCGCGCGCGGTGGCGAAAATTTCCCGCACCATTCGCTCCGACTCGCCCACCCACATGTTGAGAATCTCGGGGCCTTTGACATGCATGAAATACTCGCGCATCTCGTGGCCGGCTCTCTCACGCAATTGCCTGGTCAAATTGAAAGCCGTCGCTTTGCCGATGAGCGTTTTGCCGCAACCCGGCGGCCCGTAAAGGAGAAAGCCTTTCGGCGTGGCGTGCTGGAATTTCGCGAACAGGTCCGGATGCAGCAGCGGTAACTCTATCGCGTCTTTGATCGCGCTGATCGCCTGCTCCTGTCCGCCTACCTTACTCCAGGGTAAGTCCGGCACGTTATCGAGGTAATGTTCGTGAGAACCAGGCGAGCTCATCATCTCCAGGGCCATGCGGTAGTTCGAGTCCACCCGCACTTCATCGCCTTGTTTCAAGCTCGACCTCGTTAGCTCAGCGGAGCGTTGCAATACGATTGATTGCGTCCCGTGCTTGTCGCCTACGCGCAAGCGGTCATCGCCGATCACCTCCGTGATCTTAGTGACCGGTCCGGCCGATTCGAACCCGAGATCGCCCACAATAACGAACGCCTCGTTCACCAGCACGCGGGTGCCTTTCTTTAACTTCGCCATCGGGATACGCGGATCGATGTTGCAATAGTAATCCGCGCCCCCCACCACAATGTGCGCCGTCTCCTTGCTTACGCTGCCGAGAAAAGTGCCGATGCGATTTGCCGGCGACGTGACCTTTTTGATGACTTCCTCGAGCTTTTCGATCATCTGCCGCGCCTCGACGAATGTCTCCTCACGCTCGGAAATTTCGCGCCGCAGATCAAGCAGGTCGCGCCGCATCGGATCGCCCGGTGGGAGCGTGGCGATGAGAAGATCGATGCGGTCGAGCAGATCGAACTCACCCTGTTCCTGCGCGTCGCTCATCCGTTTCTCACCCCGACACAATTATAGGCTGTGGAAAAACATTCGGCAACGTGCCGATGGCGCGCGGCACCGGCATTAGTTCGGTGAAAGCGTCCCGTAGCTCGATGCAGCTCCTGAAGCTGGCGGTTCTAGAGCTTCACGCGGAGAGCCTGGAGGCGCTGGCGCGATTCGCGGCAACGTTCGCGTTCAGAAGCTGCATCGATCTCTCCCAAATACTGGGCCTCGTAGGGCGTACGCGCCGGCTGGAGGCAAGTCTCGACGAATTCATTCGCCGTCGCTGCGCGGCGGAGGCTTTCCGCGGTGGTGGTGACTTCGGCATCGCTCAAGAGCAGGTCGCGAATGGCGATGTAGGTGTAAATTTCGTCCCGCGCTTCTTTGGTACCGGTCTTTGCCAGGAGGGTTCCAGTTTGCCTGGCTGAAGTACGCTTTCGCGCGGGTAATCTTGTTCGAACCGAAGCGGCATGCGCTTGCATGAGGTATGGCAGAGCATCTCCCGTGCTGAATCGCTGTTGCGGTTTCGCGCTGTAGCCGCTTCGCTGTGCGAAGCGTGAGGGTGGTGGCGCAACCGGCGAGATGGAGCGGAGCTCTCTCGCGTCGCCCACACGGCGACGGCTACATCGCGGCTACGGCGGCGTTCCCGAAAAGGGTTGAAGCTCCTTCGCCTCAAACCTATCGTGTCACGCTTTTCAGCCGCCGAGGAGCCTTAGCTCAATTGGTTAGAGCGCTGCCCTGTCACGGCAGAGGTTGCGGGTTCGAGCCCCGTAGGCTCCGGAGGTTTTCACGAAGCGCGTTTGCGAGCGCCTTTCCTGATGCGCGACCCCAGACCATGGCACGCCAACTGCCGCTGAGGATAGCGGCAGCTACAACCGCGCGACGGCCGCATACCTGCGGATGCTGTGCTACTAATCGCCGCGCAACGCTTCGATGCTGAAGGCCAGCGTCGCCGCCAACTGGGTCCCGGCATAAATCTCGACCCGGTATTTTCCTTCTGGCCAGCCCTTCTTCGGTTTGGACAATGTGAACGTGCCGGAAGCATTCGGCCCATCGGCCGTAAAGCTCGTTTCGTCCACGTGATAGTTGGCGGGCGCAGCTGCACCCACATCTTCCGCGATCCAGATGCATCGAATCTTTTCACCGGCACTCAGACCGTCGCCGTGCCAGCGCAGATAAATCGTCGGCGTTTCTTTCGAGAACGCCTGTGACGGTTCACCGGCGGGCTCACGCGCCAGGACTGCGGTTATCGATTTGCTGACAACAATCGGCGAGGCCGTCGCAGCTGTCGATGGCGAGGAGTTAGCCGGAGAATTCTCAGCCGCCGGC
>DAIRIE010000058.1:0-12337 GCA_036809705.1 Chthoniobacterales bacterium | reverse complement strand
ATCCAGCTCCTCACCTGCCACAAAGCCAAAGGCCTGCAATGGGACGCGGTCATCCTGCCGTTTTTCCATCGCCGGCCATACCCGGCGCGCAGCCTTTTTCCGCGGCTGATCCATCGCGGCTCCGAGCTGCCGGCCATTGTGGCGCTGGAGAGCGAGGATCTGACGGAAGAAACGCGAGAGCTGGTGGAGCTGCGGGAGCGGCAGGAAACCGAGCGGCTGCTTTACGTGTCGCTCACACGCGCGCGTCACACGCTCGTCCTGGCAGATGATGCCGCTCTTTTTCAGCGCGGCGGTAATGTGCACCGGCACTCCTTTGCGGCCGCGCTCAGGATATTTGAGTGCGAGCAGCATCGGACATCGTGGCGCAGTTTTCCTGGTCCGAATCACGCCGTGTGGCAGGCGCTCGGCAGCGAACTCTCCGCCGGTGAACTACCGGCAGGAGCTAACGAGATGCAGTTGGGCGACGTGCCTGTTGAGATCGCGCCGATTTCGGCCGAGCAGCTTTCGCGCGCGACTCGTCGTGCATCGGAATTTCCGAAGCGAACGCTACCATCGTCATTCGCCGGCCATCGCAGCGACGAAAAATGGCGACTCGACCGCGAGCCAGCATGGCGTGACCCGGCGCCGGGCACCGGGGCGATTGCTTACGGAAAATGGTGGCACGAATTGATGCAGGCTCTGCCCTCGCGTGAAAGCGACGCGCGCACGCGAATTTTTGCTGACGCGTTGCCACACTCGCCCGACAAGAAGCGCTCAACGCGCGAATGGGAATTGTTCAACACTTCGGATTTGGCGAATCAGATTTTTTCTGGCGAGTTCATGGCGCATGCGGAGATGCCGATGCTGTGGCGCAAGAGCGCGGGCGAATGCGTCGAAGGCGTGATCGATCTAGCGATGTTTGCGCCCGATTCCAGTGAGTGGCTAATCATCGATTGGAAGACCGACCTGGTGGGATCGGGCGCGGCCGAATTGTTGCGAGAAGCGTACGGCGCGCAGGTCGTCGCGTATGTGGAAGCGATTGCAGCCATTACGGGACAACCGGCTCGCGGCGGGTTGTATTCGAGCTCGGCTGGCGTGTGGCTGCCGCTGTGAAAATGAGCGTGAACATGTGTGGAGGCGTTTGTGTCAAACGCCGCCTGCTCGGAGACGTCGTCGGGGTTGGCACAAGCGCCGCTACATCTACAGTGCGCGCATGCTTTTGCGTTTTCTCGCTGCGCTGTCGCTCGTCACTGCTTCGACCATCCTGGCTGATGAAGGGATGTGGTTGTTCAACAACCCGCCGTTTCAGCAGCTGAAGGAAAAATATCCAATTCGAGCCGACACCCCAGTGGCTTGAGCATCTGCAAAAGTCGGGTGTGCGCTTCAACTCGGGTGGAAGCGGCTCGTTCGTTTCCGCGAACGGGCTTGCCATCACCAATCATCACGTCGGGCTGGACACGTTGCAGAAGATTTCCAGCGAGCAGCACAATTACGTTCGCGACGGATTCTACGCGCGCTCACTGAAGGACGAAGTGAAAGCGACCGATCTCGAGCTCAACGTTCTCATGTCGATCGAAGACGTAACCGAGCGCGTGAAAGCGGCGGTTCAGCCCGGCATGTCACCTGACGACGCCAACAAAGCGCGCGGCAACGCGATTGCACAAATCGAGAAGGAGTCGCGCGAGAAAACCGGACTGCGCTCGGACGTTGTCACGCTTTATCAAGGCGGCGTTTACAACCTCTATCGCTACAAGCGCTACGATGATGTGCGACTGGTTTTCGCGCCCGAGGAACAAATCGCATTCTACGGCGGCGACCCTGATAACTTCGAGTACCCGCGCTTCGATCTGGATATCTGCATCTTTCGCGCTTACGAGAATGGCCAGCCGGCGAAGATCGAGCATTACCTGAAGTGGAACACGAAAGGTCCGGCCGACGGCGACCTCACTTTCGTCAGCGGAAATCCAGGCCGCACCGATCGCCAACTCGCTGTCAGCGAAGTCGCCGAGTTACGCGGCCAGGAAGTTCCTTATCTGCTGAACATGTTTTACCGTCGTGAGACGTTTCTCCACGCCTGGGCGGCGCGCAGCTTCGAAAACAAACGGCGTGCGCAAAACGACACCCGAGGCGTCGAGAATAATCGCAAGCGCTACAACGGCTATCTCGACGGCCTGCTCGATCCCGACATCTGGCGCTCGATCGAAGACCGGCAGAAGAAACTCGCCGATGCCGGCGCTTTCTTCGACAAGATCAAACAGGCGCAGGATGCGACCGCGAAAGCGCTCCCGATCTACAACTACTTCGAACAGTATCGCGGCCGGCCTGAAGCGACCTACCGGGCGCCGCGCGCGTTCTACAGCACATTGTTTCAGTATGCGCGACGCCTGCTCCGTCACGGTGACGAAATGACGAAGCCGAATGGCGAACGTTTTCCGGAGTTTCGCGACAGCTATAAGGAATCCCTCGAGCTGGAGCTGTTCTCGTCCCAGCCGATCTATGATGACTACGAGATCGTGAAGCTGACAGATTCGCTCACCGACATGACGACGCGGTTCGGGGAAGATGATTCTCTCGTAAAGCAAGTGCTCGGCGGCAAGTCACCGGTCGAGCGCGCCAGCGAGCTGATCACAGGCACGAAGTTGAAAGACATCGCGTTTCGCAAACAGCTTTACGCCGGGGGCGCCGCCGCAGTTTCCGCCGCGAAGGATCCAATGATCGAGCTCGCGCGGCTCGTTGACGGCCCGGCGCGCGACGCCCGCAAAGTTTACGAAGCGCAGGATGAGATTAAGCAGCAGGCCTACGGGGAGATCGCCAAAGCGCGTTTCGCCAGCCAGGGCACGAGCACGTATCCCGATGCCACGTTCACACTCCGCCTCTCCTACGGCACCGTGCGCGGGTATGAAGAAAATGGAAAACAGATTTCGCCGTTGACGGAGATCGCCGGCCTCTACCAGCGCGGCGTCGAGCACAAAAACGAGCCGCCCTTCGACATCCCGAAGCGCTGGCTCGATCGCAAAACGAAGCTGAACCTCAAGACGCCGTTCAACTTCGTTTCCGACGCCGACATCATCGGCGGCAACAGCGGCAGCCCAGTGGTGAACAAGGACAACGAATTCGTCGGCATTATTTTCGACGGCAACATCGAGTCACTCGTGCTCGATTGCATTTACTCCGACAAACAAGCACGCGCCGTCAGCGTCGATTCCGCCGCCATCAGCGAAGCGCTGCGCAGTGTCTATGACGCTGGCGGGCTCGCGGACGAACTGGAAGGCAAATAAAATCGGCTACGGGGCGGCCGAGGCTGAGGGCGACGCTGAGGCCGCTGGCTTCACGTTGAGCAATTCGACCTCGAACTTCAGCGTCGCGTTCGGACCGATGTCGCCACCCGCGCCGCGTTCGCCGTAGGCGAGATTGGGCGGAATGAAGAGCTCGTATTTCGAACCCGGCTTCATTAGTTGCAATGCTTCCGTCCAGCCTTTGATCACCTGGTTGACCGGGAACGTCGCCGGCTGGCCGCGCTTGTAGGAACTGTCGAACTCCGTCCCATCAATCAACGTCCCGCGGTAGTTCACTTCGACCGTATCGCCAGCCTTGGGCGGACTGCCGCTTCCTTCCTTCAACATCTTGTATTGCAAACCGCTCGCGGTCGTTTTCACATCCGGTTTGCTCTTGTTATCAGCGAGAAATTTCTCGCCCTCCGCTTTGTTCTTTTGCCCTGTTTCCTGTCGAGCCGCGTTGCTTTTTTCCGTCATATCTTTTGAGAACTGCGTCATCACCTGCCGCACCTCTTCGTCAGTCATCAAGGGCTTGGCGCCGCTCAGAGCGTCGCGAATGCCGGCAGCGAGCGCATCGCTATTGATGTCCATCTTGTTCTTCTTAAAAGTGCCGCCGATGTCGAGGCCGATGCCGTAGCTGACTTTGTCTTTTGTGTCCTTGAGCGCAGGGCGATCCTGAGCGAAAACCGGTGCGGCCAAAGCGGCGAGTGCGATGAAAAGAGCGAATGGTTTCATAGGAGGTGAGCGGGCCGCGCGGCGGCGAGTGAAGTCCGCCATGCTATTAGAGAAAGCGCCATCGTCAAGTTTGCCGGCCGCATTGTTGCTGGGGTTCGCGTTGCTCTCCTCCGCGCAGTTGTGTCCCGCCATCGAGACCACGCCGGCGCAGGCGAGAAGCATCGGCCGCAAGATCTGGCAGAACGAATGCGGCGGCGCGGTTGAAGGTCTGACCTCGTGGAATGCAGGGGAGAATTTCGCCTCCCTCGGCATTGGCCATTTCATCTGGTATCCCGCAGGCCACCGCGGGCCATTCGAGGAAAGTTTTCCCGAACTGGTTGCGTTCGTCAGCGGGCGCGGCGCGAAATTGCCAAAACTGCTTCTCGTTAGGCACGACGCTCCATGTCCGTGGAATTCCCGCGCTGAATTCCTCGCCGCGCAGAGTTCGCCTGAGATGAAGCAACTGCGCCACTTTCTCACGGACACGATCGATCTTCAGGCGCAGTTTCTGGTCTGGCGGCTGCAAAACGGTTTGCCGAAAATGCTGGCGCGAAGTTCCGATGGGGCGCACGTACAGCGCGAGTTCGACCGAGTAGGAGCCACGGCTCAGGGTTGCTACGCGCTGGTCGATTATGTCAATTTCAAAGGCGAAGGAACGCTCGCCACTGAGCGTTATCGCGGTCAGGGCTGGGGATTGCTCCAGGTCCTCGAAACAATGAACAACTCCAGCTCGCAATTTGCGCTCGACGGTTTCGTCGCCGCAGCCACAACTGTCCTCCGGCGGCGGGTCGAAAATTCACCTCCTGAGCGCGGTGAAGCGCGCTGGCTGCGGGGCTGGCTGGCGCGGGTGGAGAGCTATCGCGAATAAAATGAGCAAACTCCTGCTCTGCACTCTCATTCTGTCTTGCGGCGCAGCCCACGCGCAGCTCTTTCCACCGAGAGGCGGATTGCAGCCGATGCGCAGCGCAGTCGATCTGATCAAGAAGCAGGCGCCGCTTCAGGTTAATCAGGCGTTGCTCGCGCGCGTCCCGGCGGATGACTTGCACATCATCGTCTCGCTGCCGAAGCAGCGCGCCTATCTCATGACCCGAGATCAAATTGTCATCGACGCCCCGATTTCCTCTGGCAAACGCGGCCACAGCTCGCCGTCAGGGAGTTTCAAGATTCTGGAGAAGGATCCGAATCATCATTCCTCGCTCTACGGCGATTTCGTGGATAATTCCGGCCGCGTCGTGCGCGCGGGCGTGAGCATGCACATCGATGCGGCGCCCAGCGGCACGCATTTTGAGGGCGCGGCCATGAAGTGGTTCATGCGGCTGACGGGCGACGGTGTCGGCATGCACGTGGGAATTCTCCCGGGCTATCCCGCGTCGCACGGCTGCATTCGAATGCCATCGGACGCAGCCAAGTTATTTTACGATCACATCAAAGTCGGAACGCCGGTGGAAGTGCAGTCGTGATGACACTGGTGCCGCCATCACGGATGTTGTGGCTGTCGTCCGTTCTCGGCGGCAGAAACAGACCGCGCCGCTGCACTCCTGCGCTGAGGACAGCGGCAGCTACAACGCCACGCTTCTGTATTGTTACACCAGTCGCCGCCGCAAAAGATCGAGCGCGTGTTGCGCGACGAGCTCCTTGAACGTTTCGCGTTCACCGGGAAAGAAAAGCCTTTCACACTGCGTCGCTCCGTTGGCCGAGGCGATCGCGACAAATACTGTGCCGACAGGTTTCTCCGCCGTTCCGCCCGACGGCCCCGCGATTCCTGTCGTCGCGATCGCATGCGTGCTGCCAGTTTTTTGTCGCGCGCCCTCTACCATTTCTCGAGCTGTGTTTTCGCTGACAGCGCCGAATTCCTCGAGTGTTGCTGCCGAGACACCAAGCGAGCGGATCTTCTCTTCATTGGAGTAGCTAACGAATCCGCCGAGCAGAACTTTCGATGCTCCGACGACATTAGTAATCTTGTGGGCGAGCAAACCTCCGGTGCACGATTCAGCGACGGCCAGTGTTTCCCCGCGCTTCGTCAAAATACGAACGAGCACCTCAGCGAGCTGTTCCTCGTTAGCGGCAAAGATCGCAGAGCCCAAGCCACGCTCGATGATGCCATCCACTTCCGCTGGACGGGCGCAGTAGCCGATTTCGAGTCCTGCGATCGCCGTTAAGCGGCGACCGACTTTTTCCTCGATGATCGACTCACCCATGCGCGCGACACGAAACTTCCGCAGCGCGATCTCGCCGCGCTCTGGCAGAAGGCTGCTCAAAATCGGCAGCACGAAATCGCGAAACATCGGCTGCAATTCCCGCGGGGGACCGGGCAGCAGAAATATGTGCGGCGATCTAATCGACGGGTTGATATTCGCTCGAAGATAGATTCCTGGCGCCGTTCCATTCGCATTCGGCAGCACCTCGCCCTCCGCGGGAACCCGCGCCTGTCGCCAGATCGATTCCGGTGTTGGAACTCTGCGCAACTCTAAACGGCTCCGGATTGCCTCGCGCACCGTCGCATCTTCGCGCAGCTCAAGCCCAAGCCCCTCCGCGACAAGCTCGCGCGTAATGTCATCGCTCGTCGGACCAAGACCCCCCGTGACAAAAACGATGCCGGCGCGTGAGAAAACATCCCTCAGCGCGCTTTGGATGGCAACGCCGTCAGGCACAGCTCGCTGCTCCTCGACACGCAAACCAAAGCGAAAAATCTCGCGCGCGATGAACGCCAGATGCGTGTTGATAACGTCTCCGAGCAGAAGCTCGGTGCCCGTGTTGATGACCTGGACTTGCACGCCAACTACTCGCGCGCGGTGAACGGCGGCGCCATCGCAATCTCCAGCAGCCGCTAACCGATTAGGTCTTTGACTCTGAAGAAGACGCCGGGAAAGGCGGCAATACTGATGTCATCGCCGCGCTCCTTCTTTTCTGAAAACGAGTACTGCTTTCCCACAGGTGCGCGAAACTGCTCGATCTGACGTGCGGTGACGTTAACGATCCACACCTCACTGATCTCACATTGTGCATACTTTTGGAGTTTGGGACCGCTATCGTAAGCCAGGGTCGTGTCGCTTACCTCCACCAGCAGGAGGATATCGTTGGAAACTGGATGGCGTGTCGTATAGAAATCCTCGCGCGGTCGCAACACCATCAGGTCGGGCTGTGCTTCCGAGAACTCGTCGAGCACTGTCGGGTTTTGCGGGTCGAGGACCGCTCGTTTCCCGAGTTGGTCCTGAAAGGCGGAGAGCATTCGCATCACCGTTCCTGCATGTTGGCTGCCAATCGGACTCATCACGATGATCTCGCCATCGAGTAATTCGACGCGATCATCTTCATCGAAGATGCCAGCCTCGCCGAGTTTATCGAATTCGTCGACGGTGAATCGATATGCAGCGACGCCGGTCTGCGTGTTCATGGAAGAACACTAACATTACGCCGCGTCTTTGTCCTGCTTCTTGCGAATGAGCGGCAGCTTTTTGCCCTCGACTACCGCGCGATTAATCGTCACTTCCGCAATGTCCTCGCGGCTCGGCACGTCATACATGATGTCGAGCATGATGCGCTCGAGCATCGACCGCAGAGCGCGCGCGCCTGTGCCTTTTGTCACCGCCTGCCCCGCAAGTGCCTTAAGCGCATCTTTCGTCACGCTCAAGCGCACGCCTTCCATGGCGAAAAGCTTCGTGTATTGCTTCACCATCGCGTTCTTGGTTTCGGTCAGAATCGCGACCATCTCTTCTTCAGTTAGCGCGTCGAGCGCAGCCAGCACCGGCAATCGGCCGATGAACTCCGGAATCATCCCGAACGCCAGCAGATCCTCCGGCTCGACATGCCGCACCGCCTCCCGAGCCAGGGCCGCCTCCACTTCCAGCGTCGGGCTGCCGAATCCCATCATTCTTTGCCCGATTCGTTTCTGTACGATCTTGTCCAGGCCAACGAACGCGCCGCCGCAGATAAACAAAATCTTTTCCGTGTTCACCTGAATGTATTCCTGATGCGGATGCTTGCGCCCGCCCTGCGGCGGCACATTGCAGGTGCTGCCTTCGAGAATTTTCAGTAACGCCTGCTGCACACCTTCGCCACTGACATCGCGGGTGATGGAAACGTTGTCCGTCTTGCGCCCGATCTTGTCGATCTCGTCGATGTAAACAATGCCTATCTCGGCCCGCTTCACATCGTAGTCCGCGTTTTGCAGCAGGCGCAGGATGATGTTCTCCACATCTTCTCCAACATAGCCCGCCTCCGTCAGCGTCGTCGCATCCGCGATGCAAAACGGCACGTCGAGAATTTTCGCCAGCGTTTTCGCCAGCAGCGTCTTGCCCGAGCCGGTGGGTCCGATCAGCAAAATGTTGCTCTTCTCGATCTCCACATCGGCAAACGGATCCGGCTGAAATGTGGCCGAGTTGTCAGAGCTTCCCGTTTGCAAGACGCGCTTGAAATGGTTGTGCACCGCCACCGACAACGTCTTCTTCGCCACATCCTGGCCGACGACATATTGATCCAGCGCACGCCGGATCTCGGCCGGCTTCGGCACGCGGATGTTTGACGATTGCCGCCGCGCGTCCTCGTTCAGTTCTTTATCGAGAATGCTTTTGCAGACGTTGATGCAGCTGTCGCAAATATAAACGCCCGGCCCCGCGATAAGCTTGCGCACTTCCGCGTGACTCTTCCCGCAGAAAGAGCACATCGTCAGGTTGGATGCGCGCGCCATAATTTTGGCCGGAATTAAAGCAGCTTCTATTCCCCTATCTTGCGAGGCAAGGCCGCCTCCGCCACAGCCACCGCCGTCCGATCAGCGCCATCGACACTGCCGGCGCCATCGAGCAGCTTCACTTCCTTGCGCGACTTGATCACTTCATCCACCAGACCGTACTGCTTCGCGTCCTCCGCCGATATGTAATAGTCGCGATCGGAATCACCCTTCACCTTTTCCTCCGGCTGCCCCGTGTGCTGCGAGATAATCCGAATGAGCCGCTTCTTCAGCTTGAACATGTACTCCACTGTTCGCTCCACATCGCTCGCCTGCCCCTGCGCGCCGCCCGAAACCTGATGAATCATGATGTCAGAGTTCGGCAACGCGAACCGCTTCCCTTTTGTGCCAGCGCAGAGCAACACGGCGGCCATGCTCGCCGCCATCCCGAGGCAGTAAGTCGTCACATCGCAGGTCAAAAACTGCATCGTGTCGTAAATGGCGAGACCTGCCGTGACCGATCCGCCGGGTGAGTTGATGTAGAGATTGAGGTCCTTTTTCCCGTCTTCCATTTGCAGGAAAAGCATCTGCGCGATGACGAGATTGGCGATGTGATCGTCGATCGGCGTTCCGATGAAAATGATGCGGTCCTTGAGCAACCGCGAATAAATGTCGTAGGCGCGTTCGCCGCGACCGGTCTGCTCCACCACCATCGGCACGAGCACACCCTGCGAGAGATTTTTGTTGTTAATGGTCATGTTTTTCACTCGACGCGGCCACTTTGTCATCGCTGGCCGGCGCCTCTTCGACGCTAACATTCGACTTGAGAAAATCAATGGTCTTACCCAGCAGGATCTCTTCCACGAGCCCATTCATTCCATCGCGATCTTCAATTTCGCGCCTCATTTTCTCCACGCCCACATTGTTGCGAGCCGCCTCACGCCGAACCCGCTCATCCACTTCTTCGCGAGTGATCTCAATCTTCTCCGCCTCCGCGATCCGGTGCAGAATGAAGTTTGTCTTCAGCCTGTTCGCAGC
Organism: Chthoniobacterales bacterium; assembly: GCA_036809705.1. Classification (GTDB taxonomy): domain Bacteria; phylum Verrucomicrobiota; class Verrucomicrobiia; order Chthoniobacterales; family UBA10450; genus AV69. The sequence goes on along the minus strand of DAIRIE010000058.1, from coordinate 2,665 downwards.
CAGCCCGCCGGCGCCTTCCACCAGCTCCTTTTCCTTCGTCTTCAACATCTCATCGGGAACACCGCGCTCGCGATTTCGTTGCACCAGCTCCCCCAGCGCGCGCCGCGTCTCGCCTCGCAAAAGTGCCGGCGGCAAATCAAACTGCGTTCGCTCATGCAGCGACCGGATGATCTGCGACTCCTTCGCGTGTTCGATCGCGTGTTCCTTCTCGTGTTGGAGATCGTGCCGCAGCATCTCGCGCAATTCCGCCAGCGTTTTCCCTTTGGTCAGCTTCGCCGCCCATTCGTCGTTCACTTCCGGAAGCACGCGCTGTTTGATCTCGCGCAACGTCACCGCGTAATCCGCCTTCGCTCCCGCAAGCTCTTTCACCGGGAAATCCGCCGGAAAATTGACGATCACTAAGCGAGTCTCATCCTTGTTCATTCCGGCGACCTGCTCGCAAAAATTCGGCAAAAAATTATCCGGCGCGAGGCGGATCCAGAACTTCCGTCCGCCCTGAAGATTCTTGTTCGCCTCCGGAGCGACCTCGCTGATCGGCTTTCCTTCGACAGAGCCTTCGAAATCGACCACCGCGAAATCTTCCATCGCCAGCGGCCGCGCCGGTTCCACATCAACAAAATCCGCCGATTGCTCACGCAAACGGTCCAGCGCGGCGTTCACATCCTCGTCGCTGATTTCAGCGGGCGGCAATTGCACGGTGATGTTCTTGTAATCGGGCAGCTCGAACTCCGGCGCAGTGATCACCGTCGCACGAAACCGCATCGTTTTGTCATCGGCGATCTCGACATCTTTAATGTTGGTCAGCGATACCACCCGTAATTCTTTCTCCGCAACCGCGTCGCGATAACTCTGCGACACCAGCTTCTTCGTCACCTCTTCCTGAATCTCCTTGCGATACTTCGCCTCCACCACGCGCCGCGGCGCCTTGCCCGGCCGATAGCCCGGAATCCGCGCATGCCGCGCGTAACTATCGGCGATCGCATTCCACTCCTTCGTCACCTCCTCCGCCGGCAATTCGATCTGGAGCGTGGAAGTAAACCCGGGCTCGCTCTCAACTTCGACTTTCATCAGCGCGCGCAAGCTAGGCGGGCGAACAGCCCGTCGCAAATCAGCGACGTTGTCATCCCGAGCGCAGTCGAGGGATCCCGTGGAAGTTACGTTAAAGCTTACGCCGCGGGATTCTTCGACTGCGCTGGCGGCCCGCGCAAATTGACCTGTTGCCCTCGCGCCACGACGCCCCGCACCAGCGAAACACCGAACCAGTACGCGATCTCCCGATAGTCAGCGCAATCGTAGATGGCGAAGTTCGCCAGCTTGCCCGCTTCAAGCGAGCCGATCTCCGCCCCGCGATCCAGACTGGCCGCCGCGTTCATCGTCGCCGCGCTTAGCGCTTCCGCCGGACTCATCTTCATTTGCGTAATTGCCAGCGACATCGCCATCGGCATCGAACACGTCGGCGAGGATCCGGGATTGAAATCAGTCGCCAACACAACGGCAAGGCCAGCATCGATCATCGCCCGCGCATTCGGATATTTCTTCAGACCCAGCGTATACACCGACCCCGGAAGCAGGACCGGCTGCACTGTCGCTCGCGCCAACGCCGCGATACCTTCAGCATCTGTTTGTTCGAGATGATCCGCTGTCGTCGCGCCGAGTTCCGCGGCTAACTTCGCGCCGCCGCCATTCGTCAGCTGGTCAACGTGCATCCGCACCTTCAATCCGCCGGCTTTGGCCGCTTCGAGCACGCGCCGGCTGGTCACGAGGTCGAAATAATTCTGCTCACAAAACACATCGCAGTATTCCGCAAGCTTATCGCCGCAGACGCGTGGCAGCATTTCGTTCCTGACCAGATCCACATAAGCATCACGCTCAAGCTCCGGCGGCACCGCATGAGCGCCGAGAAACGTGGGAACCGTTTGCAAAGGCGTCTCCGCGCCGATGCGCCGGATCACCCGCAAAATCTTCAACTCATCTTCAACACTTAAGCCGTAACCCGACTTCGCCTCGACCGTCGTCGTTCCGTTGCGTAAAAACCAACCAGCCCGTTCCTTTGCTAACGAGAAAAGTTGATCTTCACTCGCCGCTCGTGTCGCGCGCACTGTCGTCTGGATTCCGCCGTCACGTTTGGCAATCTGCTCATACGTTTCGCCCCGAGCGCGAGCCTCGAAATCATCGAGTCGATTGCCGGCGAACACCAGATGCGTGTGACCATCGACGAATCCGGGCAGCACTACACTGCCGCTCGCGTCGATGATCTCCGCATCGCGCGCGAGCTTCTCGATTTCCTTCGAAGTTCCGACCGCAGCAATGCGATCGCCTTCCACCAGCAACGCGCCGTCGGAAATAATCCCGAGATCGTTAAGCTCCTTCCCACATCGCGCCCGATTGGGCCCAGCTAATGTCACCAGCTGCGCCGCGTGCAAAATCGCCAGCATCTTCAACCAAGCTTGCTCTCAATCGCCTGATGGACCACCGCGAAACGAGCTTCTGAATCAGTCCTGATTTTCCGCATCTTCTCGCTCGCCGAAGCTTTGAACTGCTCATCATTCAAGTTCGCCAGATTGATCCTCACATTCATCGCCGCCCCTTCGATGCACGCGCGCACCGCCAAAGCTCCCACGCCCACATCCGAAACCGATGCAGGATTCCCTTTTGCCGCCATCTC
>DAIRIE010000057.1:11815-12418 GCA_036809705.1 Chthoniobacterales bacterium | reverse complement strand
TGAGCGCGGCAACTCGCGCCCACGCGCAAACATTAGCTTCTGTGACCGCGACAATAGATGCCACCCATCGCCTTAACCAGTTCGATGGAAGAGAAGCTCTCGGCGGCGGCGTAGATGGTCACTCCAGCGGTGAGTGCGCACGCATGTTCTCGCACCAGAACATCTCGTCCATGTTGGCCACCGGGCTTGGACCTGTCACCTATCGCCTGCGCACCGAGCTCGCGGGCGAGGTCTGGCATTGGAATCCCCGGGGCAACTGGAGCGACCCTGCTCATTCCTGCGGATACTGGACTTCCGATAGCTCGCTGATGAATCCAATCACCGTCTCTTACGGCTATCGTTTACCGAGGCGTGGAAATACGATCGACCAGGCCAACGACGACGACTACTCGCGCATCACTGACGGGAGCGATTCTTCGTTTTGGAAAAGCAATCCTTACCTTGATTCCTACTTCACCGGAGAAGCGGTTCGTCCGCAATGGATAGTCATCGACCTCGGCGCGACCCATGCAGTCGATTTCATCCGGATCCATTGGAGCGCACCTTACGCCAGGCAATTCCAGGTAGAATACTGGACTGGCAAAGACGCCATGCACCTGCATC
>DAIRIE010000057.1:2964-11805 GCA_036809705.1 Chthoniobacterales bacterium | reverse complement strand
GTAACTGACAGCGCGGGTGGCACTACTTCACTGCGCCTCGATCGCGAGCTAGTGCAGTTCGTCCGCATCATCATGAGTGCCAGTTCCCACTCCGCGGGTCAAGACGCACCAGATATTCGCGATAAGCTGGGCTTCGCCGTGCGCGAGATCGAGCTGGGCGAGATAGCTAACGACGGACAGTTTCACGATCTCGTTAGACACGCGCCGGGTCGGCACGGTCAGACGATTGTCTATGTTTCTTCCACTGACCCGTGGCATCGGGCACAGGATATCGACGGCAAAACCGAGCAGCCAGGTCTTGACTTCGTTTTGCGCAGCAGGCTCACCAATAATCTTCCGGCGTTAATTCCACTCGGGATCCTTTACGACACTCCAGATAACGGGGTCGCAGAAATCCAATACCTGCTAAAACGACACTATCCGCTCGACGGCATCGAACTGGGCGAAGAACCAGATGGGCAATGGGTCGCGCCGGAAGATTACGCTGCACTCTACGCCGGCGTGTCGCGGCGTCTGCGCGAGATCAATCCGAAGCTGAAGCTCGGCGGGCCGAGCCTTCAGAATTTCGAGGGCCAACTACTCACCTGGCCGGACGACTCGGGCAACAGGTCATGGATTAACCGCTTTCTCCACTTCGTGCAACAACGTGGCGCCCCCTTCGACTTCTTTTCCTTCGAATACTACCCATTTGACGACGTCTGTGCCGACGCTGCTCCGCACCTACTCGAAATTCCGCAACGACTCCGCGCCATGTTCGAAAGTCTGCGCAAAGATGGCTTACGTTCCGGTATTCCGTGGCTCATGTCAGAATTCGGCTACTCTGTTTTCTCTGGAAAACACGAAGTCGAAATCGAGGGCGCACTCTTTCAGGCAGATGCTTTCGCGGCTTTTCTCAGCCTCGGCGGCAACAGAGCTTACGTGTATGGATACGAGCCGAACTACCTGGAAGATGAACTCCAATGCTCGTGGGGCAACCTCATGATGCTCCAGCTAAGAAAGAACCGCGAACCTTATAAACTCTCGACCTATCACAGCGCGCGAATGCTCTCGAGTGAGTGGATGCAGCCCAAGTCTGGAAGCCACCAACTTTACGGCGTCACCATCGACCCCGAGAATCCCGCTCTGAGCGTTTACGCTCTGCTTCGACCTGACGGGCAGTGGTCGCTTCTCGCCATCAACAAGAATCCGCGGCGCGCCGCGAGATTACATCCCGAGTTTCGGTTCGCCGGTAACGCTCGTGCTAGCTTCGGCGGCAAGGTCGATTTTATCAGCTTTTCGCGGGAGCAGTATGTCTGGCACGACGACGGACCCAATGGTTACCCTATTCGCAGCCTCTCGCCTACGCGCCTCCGAGCCGCGGCATCGACTAGCTACGAACTACCTCCGTATTCGCTTTCCGTTCTGCGCGGCTACATCGACGACCTCAACTAAACGCGCACCGGAACCGACGCGGTCCGCTCCAGCTTGCCCCAGCCGACCAGAGCGCCTTTGATGCCGCGCAGGATCGCCTTCCAAATGCAGTAGCTCAGCATCGGGCGATAAATTAAACGCATGGGAATAATGCGCCATGCCTGCAACACATTCTCGCGTTCGAGCAGGCAGGCCAGCGTCGCGAGAATCACGTCTGTCGCGAGAAAGACGATGACGAAGGGAAGGAGATCACGCCAGGCGCCGAAAGGTAGCGACAGGATCAGGAATAAGTCTACGGCCGGCGTAATGGCAACGAGAATAATCTGAAAGAACCAGATACTGGGCAGGCTAAACCAGCCGAGTGCCCGCCATTTCGGGTTGAAGACCATGTCTCGATACTTCCACAAACACTGCAACGTTCCGTAAGCCCAGCGGAATCTTTGCCGGGCCAGGGCGCGCACCGTCTCCGGCGCTTCCGTCCAGGCAATGGCGCCTGGGACATAGACAATTCGCGTTCTGATCTTGTGAAGCGCGAGAGTAAGATCAGTATCTTCGGCGAGTGTCTCAAGGCTCAGGCCTCCGGCGCAGCGAATAGCTTCTTTACGAATGGCGCTGATAGCTCCCGGCACCACCGTAATACAATTCCATTTGGTATAGGCGCGGCGGTCGAGGTTGAAGCCGACGATGTACTCGAGTGACTGACAGCGGGCGATGAAGCTGCGCAGATTGCCTACCTTGGCGTGGCCGGAAACAGCTCCAATTCCTTTGTCGGCGAATGGAGCTAGTAACTGCGCCAGGGTCTCGCGCTGAAAGTGAGTATCAGCGTCGACAAAGACGATCAGGTCGTGCCTGGCTTCGGCGATGCCGCGTTGCAAGGCTCTGGCTTTGCCACGATTCTCCTGCTGAATCTGACGCACGCGCGGGTCCTCCACCGTCTCGACGACGCGGGCTGTTTCGTCGGTCGAACCATCGTCAACCACGATGATCTCCAATGGGCTGGGGTAGTCGGTTTGCAAAAGTGAGCGCAAAGTTCCGGCGATGACTTTCTCTTCATTGTAAGCAGCGATGACAATGCTGGCTGGTTCTACAATGTTATTGCCGGACACTTTTCGAAACCGGCTGGCGAGGTAGATAACGATCAGCGTCCTAACGACGACCAGTGCAGTGGCAACAATCATGAAGGCCCAGAGAAACTCTTGCAGGGCGTGAAAAATGCGGAACCCGGTGCTGCTGATGTAATGCGATGCCTTTTGTCCATTCGGCAAAGGCGGCATGAGCGCGTCGCGGCTGGTGCCAAGTAGTTGACTCAAGGGCACGATGCTGTCGCCGCGCGCCTTCAGATACTCAAGAATACGCGGCAGCGCCTCGACCGTCTGGGCACGATCTCCGCCGGCGTCGTGCAGTAGGATAATACTGCCGTCGTGCCGCTGTTGTTTGATCCGCTGCACGATGACGTCGGCGCCGGGCCGGGCCCAATCTTGCGGATCGATGTTCTCGAGAACGCACAGGTAGTTTAACTCCTGCGCGATTTCCAGAGGGACGAGATCGGCCAGGGCAGAGGGCTGAGTATCGGCGGCATAGGGTGGACGGAAGAGTGTCGTAGCGCGGCCGGTCAGTGATTGGATGAGTAACTGAGTCGCGTTGAGTTCCAGGCGCACGTGCTCTGGCCAGCACAAAGCGAGGTTAGGATGATAATAGGTGTGGTTACCGATTTCGTGGCCTTCTTCAAGGATGCGACGAACCAGGCTGGGATAGCGTTCAGCATTAACTCCAACGACGAAGAAAGCGGCCTTGACCCTTGCTGCTTTGAGGATCTCGAGAATTTTCGGCGTCCACACGGGATCGGGGCCGTCATCGAAGGTGAGGGCAACATCGTGCGGGCCAGCCTCACCCTGATGATACAAGGTCGGGAACTCCGGGAATCTGGAATACTTCGCCGTAAGATACTTGTCATTGTCCAGGCTCAAAGCGCGTCTTCCATCGGCGCGACTTTCGTCCACGGTGACGATTTCCCCTTCGCCCACGTCAGTGATGGTGTCCGTCCCCCGCAGCGTCTCCAGTAAAGGCCGTGTTTGCTTATCGATAGTGAAGTCATTTGGGATATTCAATGCTTCCCAAATTGCGGTGTCTTCCGTGCCGAGCCGGTAGATGCCAAAGCCTCCGGCCTTTTGCTTTCGCACTTCGCGCACCTGGTTCAGAAATGTTACTACGTCTAGAAACCAGACAGCGTGTTCCTTGTCGCCGTCTTCGTAGTAGAAGTAAGGGGAGTAGTCTGGACCGATCACCTCGGCCGAAGTAATATCGGCGCCACTGGCCCGACTCATCGCTTCGGGAAAGCTAATTAATTCTGCCTTCTTTCCGCCGACTATCCAGTCATACCCGTAGCTACCGAGCACAATCACCCATTGTTGCGGATCGGAGTCTTCCATCAGGACGCGCAGCCAGCCTTCGAACCATCCGCGCGAGCCGAGCGGTCCCGGCGGATCGATGTCGCTGGTCTCGTCGAAGAGTAGCGCGACAAAGCGATCGACATAGTCGGATAGTTCGTCGAAGTCGACGTAGTCCAATTCCTGCCCAGGCGATACGCATAACCACAGTTGCCGCCCATCGGCATGAAGTGCATCAGCCAGCTTCTCGAGCAGGGCGGTGAAGTCCTTCTTGTAGGCGGGATCTAATTGCTCCCAATCGACTACCACGCCGCTCGCTTTCACGTCACGCAAGGCAGTCAGAACATTCCTGATGAACTTCTCCTGTCTTACCACCGGGCCGTGCGCGACATTCTCGACCGCCTCGGGTTGCCAGGTATCACCGACAAGGTTCGTCAGCAGTGGCATAAGAGCTATGCCCTTACTCTGAGCCAGTTTCGGTATGCGATTGTCAGCGTCAACCTGGATATCGCCCAGTCCATTAACGACAGACATCCAGTCTGGACAAAGGTGGGTGATGAGACTGGCATGCTCTTCCAGAGAAGCGTACGCATACGGATCTCCATTAGTATAAAAGGCGAGTCGCACCTCGTTATCGGGCAATTTGCGGCGTGGCTTGGCCGGGGCCGCGGAAGGTGATTGCTGGCTGGTCTGCGCCTGTCGCGCTGCTTGTTTCGCAGCCTGGAACTTTTGCCAAAGAAGCGAATTCGCGGGCGGTTGTTGACCAGCCGGGTTCTGCTTTTGCAACGACTTTAACTGACCTTTGATTTGCCGCAGCGAAAAAGGCGCGGTCATTTGCGGGGCGACAAACAAAGTCTGGACAAAGAGGACGATGCCGAAGAAGAGAAGGACGCCGGTAATAAGCAGAACCAGGCGAAGTCGCGGCCATCGTTTCCCGAGTGGATCGGAAAAGACGAATGGAGTTACACCGGGTGGCACATCTTCAGGCATGGCGGACTACTTTGGCCCAAACCAGGGAAAGTGCGAGTTGCGCAGGTCTAATGGTCGCTCCGGGCAGCGGCGACTGACGCGCGATAGATTAGACGCGGCTGAATAGAGAACCCGTTTAGGTTTTCACGATCGGCGGCACCACATCTTCGGTATCGCCGGTATCGATGCCTCGAGCCAGCCGGCTGTGGCGTGCGCCGTAGAGGAAATAGATAACAAGCCCGAGAACGAGCCAGCCGAAGAAGCGCAGCCACGTTTCGATGGGCAAGCTGAGCATGAGAACGAAACAGAGAAGCACGCCGAGGAGCGGAAACAGTGGGACGAAGGGAACGCGAAAGGGCCGCGGCCGGGCGGGATCTTTACGGCGCAAAACAATGACGCCGCAACAAACCAGGACAAAGGCGAAAAGCGTTCCGATGTTTGTCAGGTCGGCCAGTGAACCGATGTCGATGAGCATGGCAACGCCACCGACAACGATACCCGTAAGGATCGTAGTAACGTACGGCGTGCGAAAGCGCGGATGAATCCTCGCGAAAAAGTTTGGCAGCAAACCATCACGGGCCATGGCCATGAGAATACGCGGTTGTCCCAGTTGAAAGACGAGTAAGACGGAAGTAAGACCAGCAAGCGCACCGGCGCTGACCAGAGCCTGCGCCCATGGTTTGCTGGCAAAAGCAGTGGCGACGGCGGCGGAGTCCCCGAGATAGACAGTATATTTCTTAATGCCGGTAAGCACCGCGGACATCAGCACGTAAAGTATCGTGCAAATAATGAGACTGGCGATCATGCCGATAGGTAAGTCGCGCTGGGGATTCTTTGTTTCCTCCGCGGTAGTAGAGACCGCGTCAAAACCGATAAAGGCAAAGAAGACGATGGCCGCGCCACTCATGACACCGCCGAAGCCGCTGGGGGCAAATGGATGCCAGTTACCGGGACTCACCATGAATGAACCGAAGGCGATAACAAAGACAACGACGGCGACTTTGACCAAAACGATAGTCGTGTTCGTCGTAGCGCTTTCACGCACGCCGTAGATAAGTAGCCAGGTAACACCGGCTACGATTAGAAGAGCTGGAAGATCCAATGCCAGCGCATGCCCGAACATATGGGGCAGAGTTAAGCTGGAATAGTATTGGGAGCTTTCACCGCCCTGCGCGACTTTGGTCGCGGCGGTGGTCGGATCAGTTACCAGCCAAAGCGGAAGCTTAATTGAGCCATGACTCAAGCTATAGAGTAGTTTGACAAAGTAATCCGACCATCCTTTAGCTACGGCCATGTTTCCGACGGCATATTCCAGGATTAAATCCCAGCCGATGATCCAGGCAATGATCTCGCCCAGGGTGGCGTAGGAATAGGTATAAGCCGAACCGGATACTGGTATCATTGCCGCCAGTTCGCTGTAGCAAAGCGCGGCAAAAGCACAGGCGACGGCTGGTCCCGCCGCTGGACGGCCGAAGACGAGATCGGTGTGCTGCACCAGAGCGATGACGAAGTTGATGACGGGGGTTTTGACTATCGACTCGCCTACATGCGCGGCCTCGCCGGCGGCGGCGGTGCCGGCGAGCGCGAAGATTCCAGCGCCGATGATGGCCCCGATTCCGAGGCAGGTAAGATCGAGCGCGGAGAGAGAGCGCTTCAATCGTCGCTCAGGCGCGTCCGCTTCGCGCATCAAGAGTTCTGGACTTTTCGTCCGAAAAAGTGAGCGCATTCTTTTGTTTGGTCAGCAGCGGAGGGATGGTGCCATCCAGCTATTGAATCGGTCAATCACTACTTAATGCGTGTTTGCCCTCCGCATTCACGCTGGGCGTGTGAATGGCGCGGCGCAAGCTCCACTTATCGCTGTGCCGGCATTGTCGCTCACGGATTTGATCGGCGGTCTGCTCTTTAGCTCCCTCGGATTCGTCGCCTTCACTTATGGCAAACGGATGGGCTACTGGACGCCGATGCTTTGCGGTATCGCGCTCATGTTGCTGCCCCTTCTCCTCGCGGACGCGCCGTTGCTCGTCGTGAGCGCGGCCCTGACGGGCACAGCGATTATTTTTCGTCGCAACTAAGGCGACCATTCCGCCATCGACGAAGAGGCCGAACTTTTCTACAGTTCGAGCGATGGATGAGTCGTCGCGCATGATCGCAGCGGAAAGCGCCGTGAGCGCCGTCCTGAAACCGCCGCGCCGGCGCTTCTTTTCGCGCAGGGAGAAAGGCATTCCGCCGGCCTTGACGAATTGCGAAAATTGCGGAGCGGCACTGACCGGCCGGTTCTGCGCGGAATGCGGGCAGCATGCGGTGGATTACCGTCGCTCTGTGTGGCGTGTGCTGGTGGACGCTGCGGATTCGTTTTTAAACTGGGACACCAAGTTCCTCAGCACCATCGGCGTGCTGCTGAGCCGCCCTTGGAAATTGACGAACGATTTCAATGCGGGCCGGCGTGTCCGCTACGTGCACCCGCTGCGTTTGTATCTGCTGGCCAGCATCGCCTTTTTCCTCCTCGCGAAGCTGGTTCATTTTAATGCGGCTAACGCGATCCGCTTCGACCCGAAGGATCGTGCCGAGCTGCAATCAGCCCTCGCTAGACTGGCCGCGCCTAGCTCGGGATTGAGCGAGGAGGAACGGGCCAAAATCGAAGCCGCGCGAGCCCGGCTGGCGCAGGGCACCGGCACGACTAAGGAGGAAGACCGGGCGCAATTACGCAGCGCGCTTAGCCTCCTTATTCGCGAGAGCATGAAGGAAAAGCTAAAGCCGGAGGATCGAGCGAAGATCGATGCGGCCCTCGAGCGGGTGCGTCAGGCGGCTCCAGCTAACGAGCCACAGCAAACTGGAACTCCGTCGGTCGCTCCGAGCGCTTCTGCGTCACCACCGGCGGCATCATCGGGCGAGAAGAACGTGCGTCATCTTGAATTTCCCGAGACAATGAACGCTTTGGGACGCGAAGGTGAGAAAAGAAGCGGGACCGAGATTTGGATCGAGAGCCGGATTAAAGACAAAATTGGCGAGGACGGAACGAAGTCTCAACTGTTTGTGGAAACACTGCGCAGCAACGTTCCCACCATGATGCTCTGCTGCATCCCGGTCTTCGCCTTCATCCTCAAGGTGCTCTATCTGCGGCAGCGTCGTTTCTACGTCGAGCATCTCATTTACGCGCTGCACATTCACACCTTCGCCTATGTCGCGGTGGTCGTGACGACATTGCTGGCCATGGGCGCGGCGCGCTGGCTGCCGGGGGCGCGTGGGTGGATCATCGGGCTTCTGGCGACCGCAGCCGTCGTGCAGATTTTTCTCTCGATTCGCCGCGTCTATCGCCAAGGCTGGGTCTTTTCTACTTTCAAGCTCCTCCTCGGCGCGGTGGCTTACCTTGTCATCCTCGTGGTCGCCACGGGCGCGACTGCATTCATCACGCTGATCGTTTGATCAAGCGCGATGAGCTCACGGTTTGAGTAACTCCCGCGCCTTCGCCAGAGCATCCGGTAATTTACTGACGTCCTTACCCGCGCCACGGGCGTGATCGGGCCGGCCGCCGCCTTTGCCGCCGAGCAGCATCGCCACCTCCTGCACGATCTCGTTAGCGCGCAGCTTCTCCGTCATCGTATTCGGCACGCTGGCCACGAGATCGACTCTGCCGTTCGCAGTGCCGGCGAGGAGAATGGGCACTGGAAGTTTCACTTTTAGCCGATCGATTATTGCCTGGAGCAACGTTCCATCCACCTCGCGCAATTCGCTAACGAGGAACGGACTGCCGGCCTTGCTCGTCGCGAGCTCGTCAGCCCATTGCGCCGCGCGCGACTGGAGAGCAGCCTCGGCCGATTTCGCCTGCTGCTTCTCCCGTTCGTGCACTTCGGTCTCGACCTGTTTTAAATGCGTCGCGCGTTCTTCAATTGCGCGCACAGCAGCGGCGCGATCGACGGTCGCCATCTGCGCGAGCGGCGTCAGACCCGGCTTCTTGCGCGAGAGCAGGGCGAGCTTCTCGTCCTGCCTCGCCGCTTCGCGCTGCGCCCATTTCAGCACTTCATCGCCGGCCACAGCTTCCACGGGGTCAGCACCTGGGCCGACACGGTCCGGGACT
>DAIRIE010000057.1:0-2954 GCA_036809705.1 Chthoniobacterales bacterium | reverse complement strand
GCGATCGCCGATTCGCTCACGATTTTAAACCAGCCAATCTCGCCGGTAGCACGAACATGAGTGCCGCCACAAAGTTCCATCGAGTAACCATCGAGCGCGTGAGGTTGCCCGCCGATCTGCACCACGCGCACGATTTCACCGTACTTATCCCCAAAGAATTGCTGGATATCAGCGCGCTGTTTCACTTCGGAGTATGAAAGTTCCGACCATGACACCGGCACATTTTCGGCAATCCGCTCGTTCACCAGCTTCTCCACATTGCGCACCTGCTGCGGAGTAAGCGGCGCGCTGGGAAAATCGAACGTCAGCTTCTCCGGGCCGACATAGCTTCCCTTCTGTGCGGCTTCGGGCGAGACGACTTCGTGCAACGCCCAATGCAAGAGGTGGGTGACGGTATGATGACGTTGAATGGGAGCGCGCCGCGCGGCATCGACCGAGACACGCACCGCTTCGCCCTGTTCTGGCGCGCGGCCATCGCGTAACGCGGTCATGTGCACGAATACATCGCCGCGTTTTTGCGTGTCAGAGATCGTTAGCTGGCCAAGTTCCGTTCGATCATGTCCCGGCACATGGATCAAGCCGCGGTCACCTACCTGGCCGCCCATTTCTGCATAACAGGCGGTGCGATCGAGCACGATATTGAACTCGTTAGCTGATCGTCCTGGCAGCACTGCTTCAACGACGGCGTCGGTTTCCAGAAACTCGTAGCCCAGGAACTTTGTCGGCGTGAGATCGAGCTTGCGATCTTCCACACTGATGACCTGCTTCTTCTGAGCCTTGCGCGCGCGCGCGCGCTGCTCATCCATCAATTGCTCGAAGCGCGCGACATCCACCGTGAGCCCGCGCTCCCGCGCCATTAGCTCGGTAAGATCGAGCGGAAAACCTTGTTCGTCGTAAAGGCGAAAGGCGAAGTCGCCGGAGATTTGGGGAACGGGCGAGCTCTGGGGAGCGCACGCCGCTGGCGTGCTCGGTTCGGCGGCCCGCCGAACTGCCTCCGCGCGCCTTGTGCGTCCCGGCCACCAAACCCATGAATACTCCTCGTTAGGCGCGGCAACACTGCTCTGCCAAGGATTGCGCGTGATATAGTTGAACTTCTCTTGCAAATCCCGCTCGGATCGAATTAGCCGGTCGAACGATTCCTTCTCCCAAACCGGTCCACTGGTGCCTTCGCTTTTGTTAATCGTGTGGGCGGTGAATGATTTGATGGTGTGCAGGATTTCCGTGAGAGAAAAGAATATCGGTGCCCCTGTCGCGTCGTCCTTCACCGAGGGTTCGATGAGCAAGTGCACGTGATCAGGCATGACACACGCGGCGTAAAGCTCATAACGCTTGCCGGCCCAGTGCAGGATGCAATCGAGAACAATATCGCGCGCGCTTGGTGAAAGCGTAGCGCGCTTCAGTGTAGAGAAGGCGATGGCGTATTTACCCCGCGGGCGCTCGAAGTGGGGAAGATGCCGCTTACTGTATGCCACGTTCTCGGTTTCCGGCGGGCCGCCGGAAACAGCACGCGGGCCGCGTGCGCTCCCCGGAAGTCCCGCCGCGGGGAGGAGCCGCGCGACTTCGCGCTCGAAGAGTTCAATGCCACGATCCAGTGTGCGGTTGAAGGAGTCTTCTTCGCGGCGAATCGTGTTGCGGACGAGTTGTTGTTTTTCGCGCAGTTCGGGGAAGATGTCGCCCATGGTGCGGACGAGGACGTCGGTGATCTTGTAGAAAAACGGTTCGTGAAAACCTAAGGTGCGTCCGTAACGGACGGCACGGCGCAATATGCGGCGGAGAACGTAGCCGCGTCCTTCGTTGCTCGGCTGAACGCCGTCGGCAATCGCGAAGCTGACGGTGCGGATGTGATCGGCGATGACGCGGAAGGCAATGTCGATCGCGATTTGATCTCGCGCCGGGTTTTGGCCGCCGGGGGTAGGGCAGGCATCCTGCCCGGCGAGGGCTGCATCTTGCGGGCCCGTCTCTTGCCTGGAATCGAAAGTGCGTTCAGTCGAGACGCCTGAACCGGCGGGCGGGACGCCGACCCTGCCCGAGACAGAAGTGACGCCCACCGACGGAAGAGTGCTCGCGTACTTCTTGCCACTGAGTTTTTCGATTTCGTCAAAGATTGGACGAAAAACGTCGGTCTCGTAGTTCGAGATCGTGCCGGAAAAATCGGTCAGATTTTGCGTGCCCTGAATGATCGCCGTGACGCGTTCGAATCCCATTCCAGTATCGACATGGCGCTGCGGCAGCGGCGTGAATGTGCCATCGGGATTGGCATTGAACTGAATGAACACCAGATTCCATATCTCGATGCATCGCGGGTCACCGGCGTTAACTAACGAGCCGCGAGTGTCGCCAGCCGGAGTAAGATCGACGTGCAACTCCGAGCAAGGGCCGCACGGGCCGGTGTCGCCCATCATCCAGAAATTGTCCTGCTTGTTGCCGTTGACGATGTGCACGGCGGGATCGAGTCCGGCTTTCTCGAAGAGGCGCGCCCAGCGATCATGCGCTTCCTGGTCGAACTCGGCCGGTTCGCCCGGCCCGGGCTTATAGACAGTGGCGTAAAGCCGTTGCGGCGGAAACTTCCAGCGCTCGCGCACCAGCTCCCAGGCCCACTCGATGGCTTCGCGCTTGAAGTAATCGCCGAAGCTCCAGTTGCCGAGCATCTCGAAAAAGGTGTGGTGATAGGTGTCGAGCCCGACGTCATCGAGGTCGTTATGCTTGCCGCCGGCGCGGATGCACTTTTGCGTGTCAGCCACGCGCGGTGGAACCCATGGCGGCTTTCGTTGGCCGAGAAAAATGGGGACGAACTGATTCATGCCGGCGTTGGTGAAAAGCAGGTTCGGCGCGTCCGGCAGAAGTGACGACGACGGCACGATGGTGTGCTGTTTCTCGCGAAAGAAATCTAGGAAGGATTGACGGATCTCGGCCGAGGTCATCGTATGGCAAGGACGCTAATGCGATTCTTCCCA
>DAIRIE010000056.1:0-12695 GCA_036809705.1 Chthoniobacterales bacterium | reverse complement strand
CCTGTCACCGTTTGCCGATCCCAGCGCGGCAACTCGCCCGGCCTTATCTTTATCGCTGCGGAAATTGCCGCGCAGATTTTCCCCGTGTCCGCCCTCTTCGCCGCCGCATCGCCTGTCTCGCCTGCTGCCGCCGCTTCGCCCGTGGCGGCTACGACGAGCGCTTCCGGCTGCGCCTTGTAAAAATGTGAACCGCCCGTATTCTTACCGGGTTTAATTGTCAAAGTTCCCCTCGTGAAGATTCGCTGTTTGAAAACGGCGGCCGCCGCAATCGCCGCAATCGCCACCACCGCCTCAGCCTACGTCCGCGAACTCGACGGCAGCACTCCCGTCTCGTGGGTGAAAGACCGCACCGTCGTTATGCAACTATCGCTCGGCGGCCCGCGCACATTGTCCGATGGTTCGACTTCATTCAACCAGGTCGCGGTCGCCGCGCTAAGCCTCTGGAACACACATCTCGCCCACATGCAATTTTCCTGGGTCATGAACTCGCCTGTCACCCCGGCACAGGGCGACGACGACATGTCGGTCGAATTCGCCACCAGCGTCTTCGGCGATTCCTTCGGCAACGGCACCCTCGCCGTCACGCTCTTGAATTACCGCAACGGCAACATGGAGGAAACCGACACCCTGTTTAACAACAAATCTTACGCTTGGGACTCCTATCGCGGGCCACTGCGGGGCGGACAGGATTTTCGCCGCGTCGCTCTCCACGAGTTCGGCCACACTGTCGGCCTCGATCACCCGGATGAGCACGGCCAGAACGTCGTCGCCATCATGAATTCGACCATGGGCAATCTCGACACCCTCGCGCAGGATGACATCAATGGCGCCGCCGCGATCTACGGCGCCGGCCCGGCATATCAGACCATCCCGAGCAGCGCAGTGCTGATGAATCTTTCCACCCGCGCCGTGACCAGCGGGGGCGACTCAGTTCTCATCGGCGGATTTATCGTCCAAGGCTCCCAGCCGGCGCGATTCGTCCTGCGCGCGCTCGGCTATTCCCTGGCCAGTTTCTCTGTCGCCAATTCGCTCAACGATCCGGTGATCGAAGTGTACGATTCGAATAACAAACTCGTGCTCTCTAACGATGACTGGTTCACCAGCAGCCAGGCGCCCACCATCGCCAGCTATCGCCGCGATCCGCCGAACAGCATCGAGTCCGCTGTTTTCGTTGTGCTCAATCCCGGAAACTACAGTGCCGTCGTGCACTCCTATTCCTCGGCCAGCCAACCGGCGCAGAGCGGTGTCGCACTCTTCGAGCTTTATGATCTTCGCACCACCACCAGCCGCGCCGGCAACGTTTCCAGCCGCGGTCATGTCGGCACCGGCGACGACATTATGATCGCCGGGTTCATCATTGGCGGCAGCGCAAGCAAGCCAGTGATCATCCGCGCTCTCGGCCCCACGCTTTCCCACTTCAACGTCAGCGGCGTCCTGGCCGATCCCACCCTGGAGTTGCGCGACGCGAACGGCAATTTGATCGAGGCGAATGACGATTGGCAGCAAAGCTCCCAGGCAGGGTCCATCAGCGCGGAAGGTTTCGCGCCTTCCAGCGCGAAGGAGCCAGTCATCGAGCGGACATTGGCGCCTGGTAATTATACCGCGCTGGTTCGCGGCGTGAATAACACCACCGGCAACGCCCTCGTGGAAGTCTACGACCGGTCGCCCTCGCCGTAGACGCGTGTCGCCGCACGCAATCCCCTTGTAGCTGCCGCCGTCCCCGGCGGCAGAAGAACGCGTTTCGATGTCCGCGTTATCGAACGTTCGTTCTGCCGCCGAGGACGGCGGCAGCTACAAACGCGGCCGCGAATTTTGTCCGCGCTACCCTTCGCACTCGCAGACCACGCGGAATCCCAGATCGTTGCACGAATAGTTCGGCGCATTCGCGTTGCGCGCCGTTGTGCGCAGGCTTGCGAAACGCGACTTCCAGCTTCCGCCGCGATACACCCGCTTCGTTCCATGCGACGGCCCATGCGGATTCACTTTCGGCAGCGCTTTGTAGTTCTCGAAATAATCGCTGCACCATTCCCAAACGTTCCCCGCCAGGTCTTCGACGCCGAACGGACTCGCTCCCCGTGGAAACGCGCCCACCGGCGAGCTTTCCGCAAAACCATCGTCGATCTCGCGATCGCTCCAGGCGAAGACCGTGTTCTTATCGGCGAAATTTGCCAGATCACCGCGGCGCGCAAAACCGCCCCAGGGAAACATGCGTCCGTCCGTTCCTTTCGCCGCGAACTCCCATTCCGCTTCCGTCGGCAACCGGTACTTCCTCCGCTCGCGCGTGCTCAGCCATTGGCAGAATTTCATCGCATCCAGACTGCTGACGTAAACGACAGGATGCCGCCCACTCGCACCGGCCGCGCGTTTGCGCGCGTGCAACGGATCGAACTCCTCGTACTCCTCGTTAGTCACCGGAAAACGCGAGAGATAAAATCGCGTGACCGTCACCGGAAACTGCGGCGTCTCGTTTGGTGGCGCGTCCGGCGCGTTGCTGCCCATGACGAACTCACTCGAGGGAATGAACAACATTTGCGCTCCGACCGAGTTGGTGAAATTGATGAAACGGCGTCGCTCCTCTTCCACCGACATCTGCGGAACGACCGCTGTCGCGACCTTTTCCTCCACCTTGCCGGGCTTCGCTCCGTTCAAACTAACCGGCGGCGGCTTCGCTGCCGGCGCGAGTTCCTTCTGTTCAATCTCCTCCAGAAATTCATCCACCATGTCTTCCGCTTCACCCGCATCGATTCCGGAGTTTTCCGCCACGTTGATGAATGCATCGCGCTGATCATCCGTCATCGTCACCGAATCAAGACCGCTCAGGCGAAGCATGCGCATAAATTCCGCTCTGGGATCAATCGGCGCTTCGATGATCTCCGGCGGCAGCGGTTCCGGCGGCTTGACTCGCACCACTCCGCGCAAGGTGATCTCGCGCTCGGTCAGCCGCGCGATTTGCTCTTCGCCCAGTCCTGCTCCGCGCCAAAGCGCAGCAACGATTTCTCTTCGTTTTCCGCCAGCGTTCCGTCGGCGATGGTGAACGCCAGAAATTTCTCGAATTCCGAGACCGCGTTTGCGTGTGCCTCCGCCGCGAGTTGCTCATCCACCTTTTGCCGGCGCCCGGGATCGAGCAGTTCGACCCGCGCTTCAGTCAAATAGCGCGAAGATTCGTCCAGCCCTTCCCGGAGCAATTGCGCCACCGGATTGCTCGGCTGATTTTTCAGCGGCAGCTTTTTTTGCCACCAGCGCAAGAGCTCGCGGCAATGCTCTTCGATCAGCTCGTTGCTCGGGTTCTGCCGCGGATCGAGACAGAGCCGCTCATACGGATTAGCCGATTTGTAATTGCTCCAGCCTTCCCACTTTTTCGGATCGTCCGGCAGCGGGACAGGAAACAGCGGAGCGCATTTCACCGCCATCACGCCATCTTGAGGGCGCCGAGATTCGCCGCCGCGTCCGCCATGTCCTCCGGCGCCAGCCCAGTATTGCGCTCGATCGTCACTTTCGAGCGATTGCCGCTGGCATTAACGGAAACCTCCAGCACCTGGTTCGCGTTATATTCGTAAGTCAACTCCACCGGCGAGCCTTTCGGCAGAAACGCTGGCAACTCCACATCACAAATCCCAAGCGGCGTGCATTCCGCCGGCGAAGTGCTCTCGCCTTCCACCACGCGTACGACTGCGCGCTGCATGTTCGACATCGCGGTGCCGAATGAATTGCGCGCTTTCGCCGGGATCGCGGTCATTTTGCGAATCATCGGGAAGACGTACTCCTCCAGATGCGATTCATCCCAGAGCACCACCCCGAGGCTGTGCGAGGTGATGTTGGTCACCTGGATCAGTCCGCCTTCGCGACCGGAGAATTGATCGCGCGTGTTTTCCGGCAGCACCTTTTCGCCGGATGTTTTCTCTTCTTCCAGAAGTGACAGAATTGCCTGGATTGCGGCGCCTTTCGCCACCGCTTCGTCAGGATTGACGTCGTCCACCACCGGCGCCTTCGTCAGCTGCGCCACCAGCGTGCGCACCATCGGCATGCGCGTCATGCCGCCGACCAGCAGCACCTTGTCCATCTGGTCCCACTTCAAATTCGCTTCCTGCATCACGATCTCGCAAATCGTTTTGCATTTCTCGATCAGGTGCGCGCTGCGCTTCTCAAATTCCTCGCGCGTTATCTCCACCTTCACGCTCTTGCCGTTGTGATGATGCACCACCACGCTTTGCATTCGGCTCGAGAGCTGAATCTTCGCCGCCAGTGCGCGCGTGTGCAGATCCTGGTAACTTTGCAGATCCAGCAGCGGATTCTCCCCGTGCTGCCGATCGAACTCCTCCGCCACCTGGTTGACGATGATGTCGTCCCAATCTTTGCCGCCGAGCCGATGATCGCCATTGGTCGCGATCATATTGATGTGATGACCCTGGATGCGCATGATCGTGACGTCGAAGGTGCCGCCGCCGAGGTCGAAGACAAAGACCGTTTGATCTTCATCCAGCTTGTCGAGTCCGTAAGCCAGCGCGGCTCCCGTCGGTTCGTTCAGAATTTGCAGAACATTAAATCCGGCGAGTTGCCCCGCGGTGATGGTCGCGGTCCGCTCCGCATCATTGAAGTAAGCCGGAACAGTGATGACCGCGTCGGTGATCGGCTGCTTCAGATACTTTTCCGCATCCATTCTCAGCTTCTTCAAAATCAGCGCGCTCAATTCCTCCGCCGAATAAATCTTGCCGCCGAACTCGCGATGAAATTGCTCCTTCGGTTTGCCCATCTCGCGTTTCACGAAATCGACGATCTTCTCCGGCTCGGCCACAGCGTTGGTCTTGTCTGTCGTCCCCACGATGACGTTGTTGCCATCGAACAAAATCACCGACGGCGTGATTAGCTCGCTTTCGGCGTTGGGAATGATTTGCGGTTTACCGTAGGCATCGATGTGTGCGACCGCGGAAAAGGTAGTGCCCAGATCGATGCCGACTGCTTTGCGTTGGTTCATTTTCGGAGGAGTGGAAGGTGCTCAGCGCCCGCGTGTCAGGATGCAATTTTCATGCCCGAAACGGAGGCACGTTCCAGTGGTGTTTCCCGTTTTGTCATTTCGAGCGAAGCGGAGCGGAGTCGAGGAATCTGTAGCTCCTTCCGCGGAGTGAAATCAGAGATGTCTCGACTCCGCTCGACATGACAAAGAAGGCCGCACCGCGAGGCGCTTCATCGACGCGTAGTGGTGGCCTACTGAAACCGCTTCGCGATCACTTCTTCCGGCCGCAGCACTTTCCCGCGCCAGGTGAATCCGCGTTTGATCCGCATGATGACACGTCCGTTGTCCTCCGCGAACTCCGCCGGCTCGAAGCTCACCACTTTGTGCACCGAAAGGTCCACAAACTCCTTCGCCTCTACCTCCATCACCTCCAGCCGGTGCAAAATTTCCAGCAAAGCGTGAATCGCGTTATCCAGATTATCGCGCCAGCGCGCGAGGCGATCGCGCTTCTTCTCCGCCGCCGCCGCCGCGAGTTGCTGCGCCAGCGTGCTCAGGTCGTCATACAAAACGATGAGATCGCGCACGAACGGCTTCTGCAACGTCTCGTGCAAAAAATTATCGCGATACTTGAGCAACTCTTCGTGCAGCGAATCGAACAGCCGCTGATTGACCGACTCGCTGGTGCGAATGGCGGAGAGGTGTTCCGCGATCTTGTGCTGCTCCGCGCGCGCCGGCGCCAGATTATTCGCGATGTTCTCCAGCTGCGACTTCATCATCGCTTCGATGCCCTGCAATCGCGCATCGAGCGCATCAAACTCGCGCAGCATCCCCGCCAGCTCCGTGGTGGTGGCGCGCGGACGTTCCCGCACGACCGCTTCCGCGCTCAGCTCCCGCATCGTGCTGGCAAAATCGTTCGCCATTTTCAGGCGCCGTAAAATTCACGGATGGCCGCGACCAATCCCGGAACGTCGTGCTGCTTCGCTTCCACATCGATATTCAACCCGTGCTCCCGCGCTGTCGCCGAGGTGATCGGCCCAATGCTCGCCACCTTCATCTGCTTCGGCCAGGGCAACCGGAGCGCGAGAAAATTCTCCACCGTGGATGAGCTCGTGAAAGTGATCAGGTCCGCGCCTTCTTCGGAAAAACGGCGGCGCGCGCCGGTCACGTCGCGCGTTTCCGGTACCGTCCGATAACCAAAACCCTCGTCCACAATCGCGCCCATGCTTGCCAGCGCTTTGGGGAGCAAGTCCCGCGCCTTCTCCGCGCGCGCGACTAAAATGCGCAGGTTCTCGACGCCGCCTTGCTTCTCGAATTCCTTCACCATGGCCTCGGCCACAAACTCCGGCGGCTGTAACTCAACATGCAGATGAAAATTCCTTACCCGCTGCGCCGTCGCCGGCCCGATGGCCGCGATCTTCGCTGCGCCGATCTCGCGCGCGTCATCGTAAAGCTTGAAGAAGATGTCGAAGAACGCGTCCACTCCGTTCGGACTGGTGAACACGATCCAATCATACCCGTGCGCGTCCTGCACCAGCTCGGCAAACTCACGCAGGTCCGTTGGCGGCTCGATGCGGATCGTTGGCAATTCCATCACGTCGGCTCCAAGCGCGCGTAGTTCGGAAGTGAGCGCGCCGGCTTGTTTGCGCGTGCGTGTAATGACGACGCGTTTGGCGAAAAGCGGACGCTTCTCAAACCAGCTTAGCTTTTTCCGGAGCGAAACGACGTCGCCGAAAATGGCGATGGCCGGCGCTTCCAGACCTGACTCGACGGCGCGTTGCGCGATGCTCCCGAGCGTTCCCACAAGCGTGCGCTGCTGCCCGGTAGTCCCCCAGCGCACCAGCGCCACCGGCAGTTCCTCCCTCACCCCTTGTTGCATCATTTCGCGCGTGATCGCTTCCAGCCGCTCGGTTCCCATCAACATCACCTGCGTCCCGCCAAGTTTTGCCAGCGCGTCGTAATTGATCGCGCTCTCTTTCTTGGCCGGGTCCTCGTGCCCGGTGAAAAAGGTCACGTGCGAATTCTCCGCGCGATGCGTCACCGGAATTCCGGCGTACGCCGCCGCCGCAATGGCTGAAGTCACGCCCGGCACGATTTCGAACTCAATACCCGCCTTCGCAAGCGCCTCCGCTTCTTCTCCACCCCGGCCAAACACGAACGGATCGCCCCCTTTCAACCGCACCACATTTTTGCCTGAGCCCCCCTTCTCGATCAGCAACGCATTAATCTCCTCCTGAGAAAAGGTGTGCTGACCCGCGCGTTTGCCGGCGAAAATGATCTCCGCGTCATCTCGCGCCCACGAAAGCATCTCGGGATTACAAAGCGCGTCGTAAACGATGACATCGGCGCATCCGATTAGCTCGCGCGCGCGCAAGGTCACCAATCCCAAATCTCCGGGCCCGGCGCCGACCAGAAAACATTTTCCTTTGTTCATGCTCGTAGCTGCTCGAAGAGACGCGACGCAACTTCTTCCGGATCCGTTCCCCGCGCTGCTCCGATTTTGGGCTCCGCGTCTTCGTCAAAGAGCTGTGCCCGCAATTCGATTTCGCCGCTGACGTGACGCGCATGCGCACCGACCGGGAGATTGCAATCACCTTGCAACAAGCGCAAAAACTCTCGCTCTGCTCGCAAGCATAAGTGTGTCTCACGATGATCAACTGCTGACATCGATCCGGCGTCGGGCGAGCGCGTCTGTAGTGCGATGATCCCCTGCCCGCCCGCGGGCACGAACTGCTCGACGGGCAAAACTTGAGCGAAAAACGCCTGGCGCTCGAACTCGAACTGCGGCGGGGAAAAACCGAGACGCTCCAATCCTGCGCGTGCGAGAACAATCGCATCCCAATCAGTGGCCGCGAATTTGCGTAAACGTGTCGGCACATTTCCGCGCAAATCGATAATCTCGCGCGGCTCTTTCAACCAGCGAAGCTGTCGTTGTCGCCGCACGCTGCCCGTCGCGATTATTCCAAACGAAGCCAGCGCCGGGCGTTTCGTGATTAAAACATCTTCCACTGGTCCGCGTGGCAGAACAGCGGCGATCGCGAGCGCCTCATCCATTTCACTGGGCAAATCCTTCGCGCTATGGACAGCTACATCGATGCGCCGCTCCATCAGCGCGCGCTCAAGCTCAGCCGTGAACAGCCCCTTTCTCCCGTCATCGCCTGGTTTCGCCGCGCTCTCGTCACCCCGCGTCCGGATGATCTCAACGCGCACCTCCGCACCGCATTTCTCCTTCAGCGCCGCTTCTGCCAGGCGCGCTTGCGTCAGCGCAAGCTCGCTACCGCGCGTCCCGAGAATGACCGTCACACCGTCTACAACTCCGACGTCCTGAGCGCGGCGGCGACCGTTGCTTCACGCCGTTGCGCACAGGTCGCACCGCCAACCAGCGGCTCGAGCCACTTCGCAAAATCCGCCACATGTTCGTCAATGATCGCTTCCGCCGCGGCGACCTGCTGTCGGCGCAGCTCCAGCGTTTTACTCGCAATCGATCGCAGCGAATCAATGTCGTAAAGATAAACGCCGTCGAGCTTGTTCACCTCCGGCGCGATATCGCGCGGAACGGCGATGTCGATGAGGAAAAGCGGCCGGTCGATCCGTTCGCGAATCACCGGCATCAGCGTTTCCGGCGTGAGCAGATGTGTGTCCGCCGCGGTGGAGGAAATAAGGATGTCAATTTCACGGCATTGCTCGAGCCAGTTACTGAACGGCACGGGGATGCCTTCCAGCTCAGCCGCGAGACCTTCGGCGCGGGCCGGCGTGCGATTGCTCACGCGCAGATCAGACACGCCCCGCGAGGCGAGCGCGCGCAACGTTTTTTCGCTGGTCTCGCCCGCGCCAAGCACCAGGACTTTCCGCCCGCGCAAATCGCCAAAGATTTTCTCCGCCAGCTCCACCGCGACGGAGCCCACCGACACTGAGCCGCGCGTGATCTCGGTCCTGCTCCGCACCTGTTTGGCGACCCGAAATGCGCGCTGAAACAATCGGTGCAACAACGCGCTCGCTTCACCCGCAGCGCGCGCCTGCTCGTAAGCGCGTTTAACCTGGCCGAAAATCTCGGTCTCGCCCACCACCATCGAGTCGAGTCCCGAGGCAACGCGGAAAAGATGGTGCGCGCACGCGGGGCCTTCGTGGCGATAGAACGGCGCCAGCTCATCCCCGTCGAGGACGCAGTCGCGCGTCTGCAACGCCGCCGCGATGTCGCCGATGGCCACGTCGCGTTCGCGCGCGGCGTAAACCTCCACTCGATTGCAGGTCGTTAGGAGCAAGGCTTCGCCGCAGCCGCATTCGCGCAGGCGGGCGGTGGTCGCGCCGTGCCCGGCAAAACGTTCCCGCGCTTCGATGGGCGCAGTGCGATGGTTCAGCCCGACGCAAAACAGCTTCATGCGTGATGCGCGACAAACTCAATGCTCCAGAGGAGCGAGAGCGCGGCGGCGAACGCGGCCACGCAAAACGCAGCGATTCGCCGCGGCGCGATCGAGCGCAGCTGCGGCCCGAAGAGAATCGCGGCGTACACCATCCAGATAACAAGCGCGAGCGCCACCTTCGTCCACGGCAGCGGTTCACCGGTCAAGAATCCGCTCAATAATCCGGCGCTATAAAAAACGAAGCCGAGCCAAAGCAGCCGCATCATGGCTGAAAACAAACTCGGGAGCGGCGGCAGCTGGTAGAAGATGGAGTGTAACGCGTGCGTTTTGAGCTGACGTTCCTGCACCAGGTACATGATGCCGGCCACGCAGGCGAGCGCGAACGCGCCGTAAGCGATGAGCGAAATGGAGGCGTGGAATTCCAGCCACGCGTTCGGGGTTACGCGCACAGCATGCGGCGTATCGAGCGGCGCAAGCAGCGCGAATGATTGCAACCCGAGCACTAGCGGCGCGGTGAATGATCCCATCAGTGACAGCCGATAAGCAGGACCGATGATCATGTAGATGAGTGCGATCGACCACGCGAGAAACACCAGCACTTCGAAAAGATTGGTGATCGGGCAACGACCGAGGGCATGGCCGCGCAAACCGAGAAACGCAGTCTGGAGCAGAAATCCGAGCAGGATCATGAGAAAGTTGAACCGGCTCCTGCGAAAAACGCGCGCGCCCAACCCCAGCAGCGAGCGCAACACCGCCGCCGCATAACACAAGCTTGACGCAATCAGAAGCTGCCGATCCAAGCGTGCAAGTTACCGACCAAACGTTGTCTCCGCAATGAGTGTAGGATAACGCAGCGCGCCGCGACACTTCCGGGTGGCGCGCGCGTCTCGCGCTGGTTGCGGCGTCGCGCCGCAACGGATTTTCTCGAACCAACACGCCGGACGCGTGCGCTATCCGGCAACTGCGCGCGGCAACGTTGACGTTTTCCAGCCTGACAGTAGCGTCGGCGCGGAAATGGAAGATGCCATCTCACAACTGCGCGCGGCGGTGCGCGACGTGCCGGATTTTCCCAAAACCGGCATAGTTTTCAAAGACATCACCCCAGTCCTGAAAGACGGCGCGCTCTTCCGCGCTTCGGTCGATCTGTTTTTGCGACGCTGTCACGGACAACTCATTGACAAAATCGTCGGCATCGACGCGCGTGGATTTCTCTTCGGCTCGGCCGTCGCCTACGAGCTTTCGGTCGGCTTTGTCCCGCTGCGCAAAAAGGGACGGCTGCCCTACAAAACGGAGAGTGCCAGCTACTCGCTCGAATACGGCGAGGCGGAGATGGAGTTGCACGTCGATGCCATCGACCCCGGGGAAAAAATTGTCCTCATCGATGATCTGCTCGCCACCGGTGGCACGAGCGCATCCGCCGCGACATTGATCCGCAAGGTCGGCGGCGATCTGGTCGATTCAATTTTTCTGATCGAGCTCGAGTTTTTGAACGGACGCAAGAAACTGGAGCCCACGCCGGTGACTTCGTTTCTGAAATACTAGCGCTGTCATCCCGAGCAAGCGCAGCGGAGTCGAGGGATCCCGTGCTGGCGCAGCGGAACCCGCTTCGCTCACGAATGACAGCTGCACCCATCCCCGCAGCCGGGCTCCCGCACTACCACTTCGACGGCGATCTCTTGCAACGCGAGCTGATCGTGAATCGCCCCGAGCAGAGTGAGCGCCGGTTCGTTCGGCATCTCTTCGCAACGCAATTCGATTCGCGCGCGTTTCCCGGCCAGCTCCGGATGCGCCTCTCGCATTTCGCCGTCGAGAACGAATGAGGCGTAGGCGTTGAATTTCTCCTGCAATTCATGCAACTGCTCATCGCCGCCATTCCACGGCCGCGCCTCGTTCATCACCAGCAGCACCTCGTCGCGCAGCCGATCGAACGCGAAGAGATCGATCACGCCGGCGTTGCTCACGCCGGAGATCGCTGCGGTGTCGCTCGCGAATGCATCCGGTGCCGCCGGCGGGGGCGTTTGCGAATCAGAAGCTTTATTTGTCATTCCGAGCGAAGCCGAGGAATCTCTAGCTGTCCAACGACAAAGCTAGAGATGTCTCGACTTCGCTCGACATGACAGGAAGCACTTTGCTGACGGTTGCTGTCCTCACTCTACTCGTCATGGGCGAGGCCGACGCGCAATTCACAGCCGGCCTTCTCGCCAATGAAAGCTACTGGAGCGATGGCAAAGCGGAGTTCAACATTTACGACGCGCAACTGGTGCGCGGAGGTCAGCCGCGGCATTGCGAAGTGCTGCACATTCTCCTTCGAGAGCGCGTCGATCCGAACACGATGGGGCGAGTGGATGACCCGAAAGGCAGCGATGCGGTCGCGGCGGTGCGGATGCAGCAGATGTGGAATATTCCGCTGGGCTTATTTATTGAACAGGGATCGCTCACCGCTTGGTGGCGCGTGAATCCCGTCGCGCTCGCGCAGCTGAGCTTCGCCGGCACCGACAGCTTCGGAAATGCATCGCACTGGCTCGATGTGAAAAGCGGCAATCTTCTTTCGCAGAGTTATCGCAGCGGTGCATCCACGCTGCCGATCTCCGCGCCATCGGACGGCATCTTCATCGACGAGCTGCCGCTTCGTGTCCGCACCATCGATTTCATGAAGGCGCCGCCGGAGTTCCAGATTCAGCTCGGGCCATCGATCGTCACCGCTACGAAGCTAACGACGGTTCAATTCACACCCGCCAAGGTTTCGTGGAAAGCGGTGGAGAAAACGATTGAGGTGACGGTGCAACAGGAGAACAACATCAACCGCTTCATCCTGGATCGCGCGTTCCCGTTTCTGCTGCGCGAGTGGAGCATGCCTGACGGATCGAAGTTAAAACTGAAACGCGATTTGAAAGCTGATTACTGGAACTACAGCCAGAACGGCGATCGCGAACGGGCGTTGAAGAATCCGATGTTACAGCATCCGGATTAGCTCGAAAAATCCGGTCACTCGGAATGACTGGTTGGCGTGCTCGTGCTCGTTTATGCTTTTGACATGAGCAGGAAAACTGGCCTGACGTTACTCGGGCGAAATGTGGCGCGACTTCCTGCTTCGCCGGCTGAGGCGACGCTCGAGACATTTCCAAATCCTGCTCGCCGCGATTACCACATCCACTTTGAAACGGCGGACTTCACTTCGCTCTGTCCCGTCACCGGCCAGGCTGATTTTGCGCGGATCGAAATTGAATACGTGCCGGACAAGCTCTGCGTCGAATCGAAGTCGCTGAAGTTTTATCTCGCTTCCTATCGCAATGAACGCGCCTTCAACGAAGCGGTGACGAACCGCATTCTGAATGATTTCGTGCGCGCGTGCTCGCCGCGAGAGGCAACAGTGACGGCGGCGTTTT
>DAIRIE010000055.1:0-12800 GCA_036809705.1 Chthoniobacterales bacterium | reverse complement strand
CTTGAACATCATCGCGAAAAGCAGGATCACGACCGCCATATCGACCGTGAGATAGACGGTGGTGGCGAGCGCGAGTCCGCCGGGCACATGCGTCTGCACCCAATGGCTGAACCCTTTGAGGAAACCTTCAAGCACGAGGGAGACGAGCAGCAAAAAGCAAACGCCGGCCACCATCGTGAACGACAAAACTCGCGCGCGCAGAAATGCTTTGACTCCCAGGCCAGGTTTCGCTTTCACACCCCAGACGGTGTTGAGCGCATCCTGCAACTGGCCGAAGACGCCGCTCGCACCAAAGATCGCCAGCGCGATGCCGATGATGGTGGCCATCAGACTCTTATTCGGCTGCGATGCTTTTTGCGCGATTTGCTGGACGACATCGACCGCGCTGCTGTCGAGAAAGTAGCTCATCTGTGCCGTCAGTCGCGTCCAGGCGCCGGAAGGATCGTGGCGGAAAAGCACGCCGATCACCGCCAGCAAGACAAGAATGAGCGGCGCAAGGGAAAAGACAGTGTAGTAAGCCAGCGCGGCGCCAAGCTGCGGCGCCTTGTCCTCGAGCCATTCGTTGAACGTTTGTTTGAGCAGCGGCCAGACCGCGCCCAACGTGAACCGGTCGACCGTGTGGGCATTCATGTACCCGAACATCGTGGCGTGCACCGCGATGGGATGGCTGGCGCGCTGTCATCCTGAGCGAAGCGAAGCGGAGTCGAAGGATCCCGCGAAGATATCGTAGAGGTGACGCTACGGGATCCCTCGACTCGCTCAGGATGACAGCGCGTTGTTGTCGCTGCTATGCTGTGGCCGGTGCTTTGCGCTTGAACGCGCGAGTCGGCTTCGCCTTTTTAGCTTCAGATAAGCGGAAAACGGCCGCCCTTTTTTCGAGATGAATCGCGGCAGCAGATCGGTCTTACCGGTCGCGATTAACTTCTGCACCTGCTCCTTCGGGATGTCGCGCTGAAGAATGGTTTTGCCCATGCGGAAACTGCACGCCGGCGGCGAAGCGAGCGCATTTTCGCAGACATACGCGCGCTCAAGCTCATAGATCTGACCCTTCTGGCAAACCGGACACAAACCCAGAGCTTTGTGCGTTTGCTTGTCGATCTTCTCCAGACTCGCCGCGCCGTTTTCCCCGAAATCGAACTGCGGTTTTTTGTCCTCCCCAAGTTTCACCACCGCGTCGAAAGCGCGGCCCATTTTGCTGCGAAACCCTTTCAGCGGCCCGATACGCTCGCGCGTCAACAGCTCGGAGACTTCTTCCGGCGTGAATTGCCGCGAAGCCATCGTCTTCCACATCAGCCAGTCGCAATTCTTGCAACGGAACGTTTTGTAATCTTCCTTGATCGGACCGCCCGCGCAGTTGGGACATTTCACCTTCAGCGTGGCGTACTCGCCTTCGATGTGCTCGCCGCGAAAATTGCGCACCTTCTCCACGATGCGCTGGGTCAAGGCCCGGATGTCTCTCATGAACTCGTCACGGTCGAGCTTTCCCTGCGCCATTTGTTTGAGGCGAGCTTCCCATTCGCCGGTCAGCTCCGGTTTGCACAGCACGTCGGTCTGAAGATTGCGCAGGAGCGTAATGAGCGACAGCCCTTTCGCCGTCACGATCAGCTCCTTCCCCTGCCGCTCGACATACCCGTCGAGGATGAGGCCTTCGATGATCTGCGCGCGCGTCGCCGGCGTGCCTAGCCCGCGCTCCCGCATCGCTTCGCGCAGCTCCTCGTCCTCGATCAGTTTGCCCGCGCCTTCCATCGCTGAAAGCAAAGTCGCTTCGGTCAATCGCGCGGGCGGTTTGGTCTCTTCCGCCTTGATGTCGATGTTCAAAACCTTCGCCGTTTCTCCCGGCGAAATCGGCACGACCGACTGCTCGTCTTCACCGGTCGCCTCGCGCCCGTAAACCGCCAACCACCCGGGATCGACGATAATCTTGCCTTCAGTCTTGAACGGTTCGCTTTCCACGCGCGTAATCCGCGTCGTCACTTCGAACTGCGCCGGCGGATAAAAGATCGCGATCGTGCGCCGCGCTACCATGTCGAAAATCTTGCGCTCGAATTCATCCAGATGCGCGGCGGAGGCGCCGGTGGGAATGATGGCGTGGTGATCGCTTACCTTGGCGTTGTTGAAAACGCGTTTGCTCGGCTTCACCCAATCGTTCTGCAAGGCTTTACGCGCATGCGCAGCGAGCGTCGCGTCCTCGAAACTGCCCATAACCTTGCGAACCTGCGCGAGATTATCCTCCGGCAAATAACGCGAATCGGTCCGCGGGTAAGTCAGCACTTTGTGTTTCTCGTACAGCGCCTGCGCCAATTGCAAGGTGCGCCGGGCGCTCAGGCTGAAACGGCCGTTCGCTTCCCGTTGCAGAGTCGTTAGATCGTAAAGCAGCGGCGACTGCTGCGTCGTCGCCTTTTTCTCTTCCGTGACTTCACCGGTTTTGCCCGCGCACTTGCCGCGAATCTCTTCCGCGCGCTCCTGCGTCCAAATCCGTTCCGCGCGCGCATCCTCATCGCCGTCCTTCCTGAAGTTTTCGTCGAACCATCGGCCGCGATAAGTGCCGGCGCTGACGCCGAAGTTGGCGTGCACTTCAAAATAGGGCCGAGCCTTGAAGGAGCGGATTTTCTCCTCACGCGCCGCCAGGATCGCCAGCGTCGGCGTTTGCACGCGACCCGCCGCGGTCTTTTGGAAACCGCCGGTGCGCGAATTAAACGAAGTGAGCGCGCGTGTGGCGTTGATGCCGACGAGCCAATCGCTCTCCGCGCGCGAAGTCGCCGCATTCCCCAGCGGCCGCAGCTCCTGTTCCGAACGCAAATGCGCAAAGCCGTTACGAATCGCTTCCGCCGTCATCGATTGCAGCCAGAGACGACGGGTCGGTTTCTTCGTGCCGGTGTAGCGCATGATGTTGCGAAAAATCAGCTCGCCTTCACGCCCCGCGTCGCAGGCGTTGATAATCTCGGTCACGTCCGGCCGTTTGATCAGGCGCGCGAGCAGATGGAGCCGGGATTTATTTTTCTCGATCGGGGCGAGATCGAAATGCTCCGGCAACACCGGCAGGTTCTCGAGGTTCCACTTCCCGCGTTTCACCTCCGCGCCCTCGGGCGGCACGATCTCGACCAGATGCCCCACCGCAGACGAAATGATGTAGCGCTCGTTCTCGTGGAAATCTTTGTCGTGCCGGAATTTGCCCAGAACGCGCGCGAGATCACGCGCCACGCTCGGCTTTTCCGCGATGATGAGGGCCTTGGACATTTTTCGAGCGCCGGACTTTACACCGAAGCAGGTGGAGCGCGAATCAGGCCAGTTTGACGAAATATTTTCCCGGTAACTGCTTCACCAGCCGCTTCAGCTCGAGGCGCAGCAGAGTCGAGGAAACTATGCTGGTCGATAAATTGCAGCGCTCCGCAATGGCGTCGATCGCCGTCTCACTCGAATCAATCGCATCGTAAACGCTCCGCTCTGAGGTCGACAGTTCAGGCAGCGGCCGTGCCGCCGATGCAATCGGTTTCGCCTCCGGCAGCAGAATCTGGAGATCATCGAGAATATCGCTCGCGTCCATCACCAGCTTCGCGCCTTGCTGGATCAGCCGGTTCGAACCCATAGCGCTCGGCGCATTGATATGTCCGGGTACAGCATAAACGGAGCGCCCCTGCTCGATCGCCTGGCTCGCGGTAATCAACGCGCCGCTGTTCAGCCCCGCTTCCACCACCAGAATTCCCTGACTCCAGCCGCTGATAATACGATTGCGCATCGGAAAGGTTTGGCGGTCCGGTTCGATTTCCATCGAAAATTCGGACACGATGGCGCCATTGCCGTTGCGGATTTTATCGGCCAGCGCGGCGTTCTCCGGCGGATAAAGTTTTGCCAATCCTGAGCCGATCACCGCGATCGTTCGTCCTTTCGCCGCGAGCGCGCCGTGATGCGCCGCGGTATCGATCCCGCGCGCCAGGCCGCTCACCACCGTCAGTCCTGCGTAGGCTAATTGGTACGCCAGCTTCTTCGCCGATTCGCTCCCGTAATGCGTTGTCCGCCGCGCGCCGATGATGCCGATCGCGTGCTGATCGCGCTCGTTCAATTCACCCCAGACATAAAGCACGATGGGCGGCGCATGAATTTCCCGCAGCGAACGCGGATATTCCGACGACTCCGCCGTGAGGACATGGGCGCCGAACTCCTGAATGCGTCGCAATTCCCCCGGGAGATCGACGCTCGATTCCCACTTAACGATTTCCTCGGCGACATCAGCTCCTATGCCTTCCACCCGTCGTAGCTGATCGCGCTTCGCCGCCAGCACATTCTCCGGCGACCCGAACACCTCGACCAATTTGCGAAGCCGCACCGGCCCGATGAGCCGCAGCATGTTCAGCGCGATGGAAGCTTCGGTGGAATTCATCACCCGTATCGCGCGACGAGAGTCTCAGGCTCGATAGCAAGGACCGGTGAATGACGATAGTCGCGGATATTGCGCGTGACGATGAGTGGGGCGTCTTCAAAGATCGCGGCGGCAGCTTGAAGTGAATCTTCGAAGTCCGCGATTCGCAGCGTAAAGGCATGCAGCACCGCACGAGTGTCACTGCGGGCCACTGCTACAAAAACGAGCAACTCAGAAATGAACTTGCGAGCCACGGCGTCGGTCTCAGCGCGGCGCAGCAGGTAATAAACGTTCGCGACCGTATGCCACGCCATGACGGCGCTGCCGGGGTGTTGCCGGCACCACTCGAGTGCTGCGTTGCTCGACGCGAAGAATGGCTGCCGATCAAGCGCTATGTCGAGCAAGACATCGGAGTCCACCAGCACCTTCATCTGACCCGGTGAACGTATTTCCTCAACAGGTAATTCAGCCGCGGATCGTTGGGATCCTCCTTCGGAACCTTGAACTTGCCGCGCCATTTCTCGCCGAATGACTGGCCGTCAAGCTGATTAAACTGTTGCTCAACCAGCGCGGAAAGAGAAGTCCCCTGCTTCTTAGCGAATGCTTTCGCCTTGGCAATGGCGTTACGGTCGACGGTCAGGGTAAGCTTATCCTTCACACGTGCAGGCTACGACCGGCACGTGTCCCGGTCAAGCGACCCTAAAACGGAATCTCGTCGTCGTCCGGCTCAGCGGGCGCTGCCGGCTTGGGCGGAGCGCTCGGTTTACTTGGCCGCGAACTGCTTTCTTCGACCTCGCCACCGCCTCCGCCGCCGCGCGGACTGCCCAGCATCTGCATGTTTTCGCCAATCACTTTGAGCCGGCTTCTCTTTTGTCCCGACTGTTTGTCGTCCCAGGTGTCGAGCTGAAGCCGGCCTTCAATGAAAATCGGCCGGCCCTTCTTTAAATACTCACCCGCGATTTCCGCCGTCCGCCCCCAAAACGTGACATCGACAAACGTGACCTCCTCGCGTTTTTCCCCGTTCTCCAGCGTGTATTGCCGGTTCACCGCGATGCCGATGTCGGCCACGGCGCTGCCTTTGGGAGTGTATCGCACCTCGGGATCGCGCGTCAGGTTCCCGAGTAAAATGACTTTGTTGAAACTGGCCATGCTTCGCTTGTAGCGAAGTTATTTCTGGGCGGCGAGTTTTTTCGGCTCTTCAGCGCGGCCTTCGTTCTTCGGCTTAAGCCGCTGGTAATGCTGCCGGTAAACTTCCGTATCGAGCTTGAACTTGGACCGCAGCCGCGTGATCAGCTGGGGCTCCGCTTCGAAAACGAAGTTCACGAAATAGCCGCTGTCCAGCGACCCGGCCGCGTAGGAAAACTGCCGCCGATCCATCTTTTGCACCTGCTCGATTTTTGCGCCTTCCTTCTCGAACTCCGACTCGAGCCGCTCGACCACGTCTTTGACCGTGTCGTCGCGGCCCTGGGTGTTGAGAACGAGTAACGCTTCGTAACGATTCATCATGTCTCTTCTTTACCTTGGCTGGGGTCCCGGTTGAACCTGTTCATCGCGGAAACGACGCCGTTGTCAATCGCGCACTTCACCGCATCGGCCGCTCGCTCGATCATCGCCGTGACAAGTGGTTTTTCCTCTTCGAAAAATGGCGAGAGCACGTAATCAATCGAGCCATGCTCCGGCGCGGCGCCAATCCCCAGCCGCAGCCGGGGAATCTCTTCCGTGGCGAGGTTAACGATGACCGACTCCAGTCCGTTATGTCCACCCGGCCCGCCACTCTCGCGAATCCGTAAACGTCCCAGCGGAAGCGCGAGGTCATCGAGCACGATCAATATCTCGGCGGAAACGATCTTGTAAAAATCCGCGACCGCTGCGACCGGGTCTCCGCTGCGATTCATGAACGTCATCGGTTTGAGCAAGATTGCGTCGCCCGATTTGCCAATGGCCGCGCCCCATTTCGCCTGGCGCTCAAAAGCTAACGACTCCCGCTGGCCAAACCGATCCAGCACAGCGAAGCCGACATTGTGTCGCGTGCCGGCGTACTCCGCGCCGGGATTCCCGAGCCCGACGACGAGCCGAATACGCGAACCGTCCACCGCCTGCTGCGGCAAAGATTACTTCTTCTCCTTCGCTGGAGCAGCCGCCGCCTTTGCTCCTCCGCCGGCAGGAGCCGCCGTCGCTTCGCCCTCTTCTTTTTTCTCCTTGATGACTTCGGGACCGGCAGCCGTCGTTGCCGCAGTCGCCGCCGCGGGCTCTTCTTCCACCGTCGGCTCGAGGACAGAGAACACGGTCAAGTCAGCCTGCACCTTTGAGATCACACCTTCGGGAAGCTTGATATCGCGGACGTGAATGGAATCACCGACGTTGAGATTAGTCACATCAACGACAAACCGGTCCGGCAGATCGCGCGGCAAACATTCCACCGTCAGCTCACGCAAGCTCTGCTCCAGGAGACCTCCGAAATTCTTGACCCCGTTCGCCGTGCCCGTGGCTTCGATCGGAATGCCCGCCTCGATTTTCTCGTCCATCGACACCGCATGGAAATCGACGTGCAAAACATCGCCGCCCACAGGCGAATGTTGCACCTCCTGCACCATCGCCATGCGCGTGTTCCCCTCTCCGGCGATCTCGAGCTCGACGAGAATATTTTCACCCGAGGCGTGACTGAGCACCGCGCTAAGATCGCGGCGTGATAGCTGCAACGGCTCCGGTTTTTCCCGGCCGCCGTACACGACCGCCGGCACAATGCCACGCGCCTTGAGCTTGCGCGCGGCCGAGCGCCCGGTCGCCTCACGCCGTTCCACTGCCAATTTTACTTGCGTTGCCATTGTTAACGTTCCTCAATTTCAAAGAGCGACGACACCGATTCGTCATTGTGAATCCGCTTCATGCCTTCGCCCAAAAGCTCCGACACGCACTGCACCTGGATGGAGAAACCGTCGATCCGGCGCACGGGCGTGCTGTTGGTCGTTACCAGTTCCTTAATTTCGGATTTTTGCAACCGCGCCACCGCCACATCCACCAGCACCGCGTGCGATACCGCCGCATAAATATCGAGCGCGCCACGTTCTTTCAAGATCGTCGCCGCCGAGGTCAGCGTTCCCGCTGTTTCCGTCAAATCATCCACCAGCAGAATATCGCTGTCAGCAACCTCGCCGATCAGATACAGCGCTTTCGTGTCAGTCGCGCTGCGCCGCTGCTTCGCCACGATCGCCAACCCGGCGCCGAGCACCTGCGAGTACGCCGAGGCCATTTTCAACCCGCCCACGTCGGGCGAGACGACGGTCACCTTGCGCGTGAGCTTTTGCCGCAGGTACTTGATCAGCACCGGCATCGAGTAGAGATGGTCCACCGGGATGTCGAAGAATCCCTGCACCTGTTGCGCGTGCAGGTCCATCGTCAGCACCCGATGCACGCCCGCCGCCACCAGCAGGTTCGCAATTAATTTCGCCGTAATCGGCACCCGCGGCTTGTCTTTCCGGTCCTGCCGCGCGTAGCCGAAGAACGGGATCACGGCCGTAATCCGATCGGCACTGGCACGGCGCGCCGCGTCCACCATGATGAGCAGTTCCATCAGGTGGTCATTCGCCGGCGGGCAGGTCGGCTGAATAATAAAAACGTCGCGCCCCCGGATGTTTTCCTCGATTCGGACGTAGGTTTCCCCATCGGGAAACGCGCTCAGAGTGGCTTTGGCCAGCGGCGCGCCGATGTAATCGCAAATCCGCTGCGCCAGCTCACGATTGGCCGAGCCGCTGAAAATCTTCATCTCAGGCTGAAGCGCGAACATTTGGAGCCCGCAGATTAAGCGGGGGACGCACCGTCGCGCAATCGCCGATTGCGCTGGGGCAAACGGAAGTTCGGCGCGTCGCGATTCGCCCTTGCGGAAACGCGACAGGCGCCCGGCGATTCCACTCACGTCCAACGCTTACGATAATTATGGGAATGCTCCCATGGTATATCTCCTGCTCTGTCTATTACGACCGATGAAATCTCCGCGCTCAGCTTCGCCCAAAGCGGTCGCGCCTGCCGGTTTCACCTTGGTCGAAGCCATGGTCGCCATTGCTCTAGTTGGTCTAGGGGTAAGCGTCACAATCGGAGCGCTCACTAAATTCAATCAGTTTTCAACTGTTAGCCGTAACTCAACCGGTGCTTACGCTTTGGCCATGAGTAAGATCGATGAGATCCAATCAGTCCCGTTCAATCCTGCGGCCGGAGTGAACCCGCGCCTCTTAAACCCAGCTAATAGTCCGACGACAGAACTCGATCTCCCGATTTACGACGACCCTCGAGTCGCGGGCGCACTCGTACTCGGCAAGCGTACCACCGTCGTTGCGATGCTGACCGTCAATGGGGTGAACGTCTATCGGACAACAGTGACCGTCGCGTACCCGAAGCCCAGTTATCGCTATTCCTTAGATATGTCGACAGTGCGAGTTTCCGATTGATGAAAGCAGATAAATCATCCCAGACCGGACTAACGCTAGTCGAAATGCTGGTGACAATGGTCGTTATCGCCGCCCTCGGTCTCATGATCTTCTCTATCCTGTACACGGGAACCACCCTTGGGGCAAAGAACACCGCGGTGAACACCGCCCACCAACAGGCACGCGCGGCCCTGCTTCAGATGACGCAGAACCTTCACGCCGCCATTTCAGCTCCGGAGCTGGTAGACGTGAACGGCAATGCCACCGCCGCAACACCAGCCGCGGGGTTTGCTTTTGAACAGTGGGCGGGAGGCCCATTCCAAATCACACAGGACGCGGCTGACGCTACGAGCAGCGTTGTTGTCGATTTGCCACAACCCGTCACAGCCGGTCAACGCCTCATAATTCCAGGCTTCAATGTAGAAGAACCGATTGCCGCAGATGCCAATGCAGGTGTCACGACGATCAATCTGGTTCAGCCATCGCCCGCGCCCTCGCCCGTACCGATTACGGGAACACAAGGGCCGACTAACTACAACGTAACCTGCTTCGCCACCAATAGGCCCTACTACGTCGTCAAGAACAACACTCTGGAATGGCATCCAACTGGCGCCGCCGGCAATTTTGTAGTCTTAGCCAGAGGCGTCGATAGCGCGACACCATTTTCAATTGCGGCTAACAATGCGGTGAAAGTTGATCTTTCCACTTTCGACTCCAAATCAAGTAATCGCGGCAATACTGCTTCCGATCTTGGCTTTAAGTCCACACGGCTTCTCCTTAGCGAGACTATCCCGGTACGCGCCAATCCACCTCTCGCAACATTGCCATGAGACTATCCAGATCCACGCAAGGAGGGACGGCCATCGTCCTCGCTATTTCCATTCTAGCGACCCTGATGGTCATTGTCGGTATCGCGGCCGAGTACACGATGACTGTCCAGCGCCACGTCGATCGGAGTAATACCCTGGAGAGCGCCGTTGCTATGGGGGATGGTTGCATCGATCATAACTTTGCGCTCTGGCGCCAGATGTGCCAAAATGGCCTGCCCGGAAATCCCACACCAACCACTAATCAGTTAACCACCGGAGCCACTGCCCTCCGCCTGCCGACGGCCGCGGAGTTTCCCAATGTTACTCTGGTGGGAGCGCCGACGAGAAGTAATTACAATCCCAATGCCACCACCACAATACAACAGTGCAAGGTGATCGCGGTCGATCCGTGGCTCAATCCACTCAATAACTCGGACAATCCGCGCTTAACTAATGCTGGAGAAATTGGTGATGGCACCGTAACCTACAATTATCTGGCGAGCGCTTATGTGACTCTGCCCACCATAGGTCCGAAGAAAAATGTCGTCGCCAAGGTTCAGCGTGTCTTACAGGCAGAACAAGACTCGTTTTTCAATTATGCGATCTACTACAACGACACTCTCGAAATTCATCCAGGTCCTCCCTTTAACGTTACCGGCTGGGTGCACACTAACGGCGATCTTTACACGGGCCACGATACCCTGAATTTCTCGCAAAAGGCAACCTTTGGCAGTGTAAATCCATTAAGACGAGATACTGACCCAGGCGGCTGGACAGTCGGATTCCGGCCTCCAGACAAAAATGGCGACGGTAACGATACAGCTCATAACGGACAGACGCCGGCGTCTCCAACTGGTGTTAAGCCAACGAGCGAACCAAACGCCCCTACCGCGTCGAATCCCAGCATCGATCCAACGACTTTTGACCCGAGTAACCCGAACAATACTGGCTATCACGAACTGATCGAGCCTCCTAGTTCGGGTTCGGATCCTTTCCAGGGTTCGCGCTATTACGATCAAGCCGGCGTCGTCATTCAGGTCGACGCGACCAACAATGTTACCATTGGGCAAAGTAATGGCGCGGGAGGTTTTACTAACATTGGCCCGCCCATAAGCGGGGCCGATCCCCGTACAACAGCGCAGAAGCAGCTCTATAAGATGTTCAACACGAGCGGGGTTATCACCACGAATGGTTCCATCCAAGATAATCGCGAAGGCTCGTCCCCTACTCGCGTCGTCACTCTCGACGTGGGCAAACTTACCACGCCGAATAGTAGCGCGACTAATGGTGTGCAGTGGAATATCTCAAGCCAGGCGAACTTTAACGGTGTGGTTTACATATACGACACCAGTGGTTCTTCTACCGTGAAGCGCGGAATCAAAGTAACAGATGGTTCGACTCTCCCCGCTGGTGGTATGACCATTGCCAGCCAGAACCCCGTTTATCTTCAGGGCGACTTCAACACAGGTGTTAACCCACCATCAAACAGCGGTGATCCGACGAAACCGGAGGGTAACGATGCCAACGGAAACCAGTACAACCGGCAACCCAGCTCAATTCTCGCCGATGCCGTGAATATCCTTTCAAACGCATGGAATGATTCAGTGAGCGGCACCGTTCCTGACGCTAGCCCAACTACCGTAAATACCGCCATTGTTTCGGGGATAGTTACTAATGGTCCAGGCTTTACGTACACGGGCGGAGCCGAGAACTTTCCGCGGTTTCTTGAAGACTGGAGCGGGAAGAACTTCACCTACTATGGATCGATGATCGAGCTTTACAACAGCCAGCAAGCGATTGGCGTGTGGGGTAAAGACAACGTTTACAGTCCTCCCAATCGAAAATGGTATTTCGACAAGAATTTCAAAGTCCGCGTCCCCCCCGGCGGTAATGCATTTATGAACTTCAAATTCAGTAAAGGCAAATGGGCGCTCGTGCCGTAGTTTTCGCCTGCTCCACCGCCCTCATTGTCGGTCTCGCCAGGGCTGACCTGCAGCTCACGCCGAGAAAGTCTGAATACGAGCTGGAAGGGATCAAACTCGATCGATTGGCCTTCCCAGGTACCAGCGGGAAAGAACCTACCTACCAGCAACCGCCAGGTTGGACGTATTCAGGTAGCGCTTCTAAACTCAGCCTCTATCCTCCTGGCAACAGCCAAGCGGAAGCACGCATCAGCCTAGTCGCGTTGAGTGAGCGCGCCGACTTCGGCGAGGAAGGATTGAAGAAACTGATCGCTGCGGCAATGGCTTGCGCGCCGAAGGATGGCACCGCGGTAGCGGTGATCTCGACGGACAGAAACCCAATCAAGATCAGCGGTAAAGAGACATTCCGCGTGTTGCTGCGCTACAATCTCTTCGGCCAAGTTTTCAAGCGATCGGTCATTTTCCTTAATCGCGAGCGTGATCAGATACGCTTCGAATTCGCGGCCCGCGACTCGGATTTTGACACGCTGGAGCAGGCCTTCCGAAGCAGCCTGTGCACCTGGCGCAATCTTTGATCAGTCGGCGCGAAGCGAGCCGCTCATAAGCCGTTTCGTTCCTAAAGCAGCAGGGCGGCATTGCTGCCGCCCCACCCACGTCACAACCAATGACGACGCTTACTTTCGCAGCGCGAGCTGCTGAGCGTTACGGCGGCGGACGTGGCAGGTCGCCATCGCCGCAGCGAGGAGGCCGAGCATCGGAAAGAGGGCGTTCATCTCGGGCACGGGCGTCGTGTTGTTAACCAAAGCCCACTCCTCGAAACCGGCTTCGCTATCATCGGCGCTGCCAAAATGGGAATAGAGGTAAACATAGTCGCTGCCGTTGGTCCCGGCGAAATTGCCTGTTGGGATGTAAGCGTACATATCGCCCGAACCGCTGCCGTGATTGCGATCAGCATCGAAAATCACTGCATCGCCCGTGCTGAACGTATAGCGCAGCGTGCCGAGCGAGCTCACATTGGTCGTTGTCTGGCTGGCAATCGGGGAGGTATAGAACTGAAGCTGATCGAGCGAGATGAGTGATTTGTTACCGCCGGGCTCATTCACGTCGAGCAGCAATTTAAAGTAGCTGGTGCCGTTGAGCACGACCGTGCTGCTCTGGAGACTACTGAAGGTCAGGTCGTGAGTCCACGGGCCGGCTTTATCATCGAAAGGCGTGCCGCCGGAAGTATTGTAACCCTCCTCGGCCGGAGTGTTTTCCAAACGGAGGAAGGGCTGAATAACGCCTGTGCCGG
>DAIRIE010000054.1:0-13309 GCA_036809705.1 Chthoniobacterales bacterium | reverse complement strand
TCGCGTCCGGATCTTGATCCAGCCCGAGGACGTCGGCGCCGGTTTTCAAAATCGCTTCCGCGTGGCCGCCGCCGCCGCAGGTCGCATCGAGAATGAGCGAGGCAGCGCGCGGCGAGAGCAGCTCGATCGCTTCGCGCACCATGACCGGGCGGTGGTAAATGAATTCCTCGCGATCCTGCGCTTCATCCTCGAGCACGAGCGGCCCGGTGGAAAACCAGATGGCGCGTTCAAAGAGCAAAGCGTTCATGGCTGGAGCACAGTGCGTCCGCGCCTATGTGGAGAGCGGGCGTCGCGCCTGCTCGATGGTTTGCACGCGTGTGATCGCCAGGCGAGACGCCCGGCGGCCGCACAGCCGAGACGGGCTGTGCTCCGGCGATCGTGCTTCGAATCGAGCCTCATAATCCAATCACGTTCGCGACGTGTTGATAGGTGGTGGTTTCTTCCGCGTGCGCTTTCTTCCAGCGCGCCACATTCCAAATCTCGAAGCGGCCCCGCCCGCCGATGAGCGCGACTTCGCCTTTGAGTCCGACCTGGCGGCAAAGATCGTCCGGCAAAACGAGCCGGCCCTGTTTGTCAGCGCTGCCGTGCTGCGCGCGTGAGTGGAGCTGCCGCAAAAAAACGCGGCGCTCGCGCGCGTTGACGCCGGAGCTGTTTTCGACCGAGGCGCTCATGCGATCGAACTCCTCCGGCGGCATAACGATGAGGAACTGATTGGTAGAATCAGACAGGAGAATGAATTCCTCGGTCTGGTTACGCCGCCAGCGTGAGGGAATGGTGATGCGGTTCTTCTCGTCGATCGCGTGACGGAACTCGCCGGCGTAGAGAGGCTGGAGCGGCGCGGAATTTTGCATGAGCGAGCGGGACAGGTGTCCACCTTAATCCACTTTCAACCACTTTTAACCACCACAGCCCATTGTGGTCAATGCCTTTCTCTAACTTTTCACCATCTTTTTTCTCCGCTATGGTGGCCGCTGCATCATGCGTCTCTTTTTCGCCGCCGTTTTGCTCTTCATCGTTCTCGGCGGCAGCTCCGCCTCAGCACAGGAGGCGGGTGGTGAGGTGCGCGTCAGTGTCGTCATCAACCCCGACGGCTCGCGCAGCACTTACCAAACAGACGCGACCAACCACAAATCCGTGGCCACGACAAGAACCACCGACGGAAAGATGCGTGAAAAAATCAATTATGATCTCGATGAAAACGGCCGCTTCATCCGCGGGCAGGTGCTTGGTCCGAAAGGCGAGTTCCGGTTTGTCGCTCAATACAAATACGACGCCAGCAATCACCTGAGTGAAGAGGTGCGCGTCGATAAAGAGGAGAACGTCGTGGGCAGGATTGTCTTTCAATACGACGCCGGCGGCCACCAGACCGGCTACACCGTTTATGATGGAGCCGGAAAAATCCTGGGCCAGACCGCGCCGGCAAAGTCGCCGCCGCCGAAGCGGAAGTAATTGCTTCAAGGGAAAAAGCGCGCTACAAGAACATCTCATTCTGAGCTGACGTCATCCCGAGCGCAGTCGAGGGATCCCGAGGCGCAACCTTTAAGGTAACTTCCGCGGGATTCTTCGACTCCGTTTCACTTCGCTCAGAATGACAGGAGCAAAACTGTGATCGAATACCTCCAGAAGGGCGGGCTGTTGATGTGGCCCATCCTGATCTGCTCGATCATCTCCATCGCAGTCTTTGCCGAGCGGCTGTTTTATCTGCATCGCGCCACCATTCACGTGGGCGAATTCCTCAAAGGTTTGGCCAATTTGATTCGGCGGCGCAATTTCGCCGAAGCGTTGCACGAGTCGGCGGGAACGCCGGGGCCGGTGGCGCGAGTGATTCACGCCGCGATCATCCGGCATGATCTGCCGCGGGCGGAGTTGCGTGAGATCGTGCAGGAAGCGGGGCAACTGGAGGTGCCGAAGCTCGAGCGCTTCCTCGGCGTGCTCGCGACGCTGGCCTATCTCACGCCATTGCTTGGCTTGCTCGGCACGGTGGCGGGAATGATCGAAGCCTTCGGCGTGATTGCGTCGAATGGAGGTTACGCCACCGTGACGGAACTCTCGGCCGGCATTTACAAAAGTCTCCTCACGACGGCGGCAGGACTCGTCGTGGCAACTCCGACCTTCGTCGCCTACAGCTATCTCTCCTCGCGCGTGAACATGATGATGCACGACATGGAACGCGCGGGCATTGAAATCGTGCATTTGCTCACGGAAACGGAGCCGGAGAGCGGGATTATTTCGTTTCAGCAGCCGGTGGAGAAAAGGCAACGTGAATAGTAACTGGTGACTAGTGAATCGTGTTCCGGCTATTCACTAGTCACCAGTCACCATTCACACGTCGATGAAACTCGAGCGCACGAAACACTACCCATTCGGCTGGCTCCTCCTTTTCCCACTGCTCGACGTCATGTTCCTCATGATCTTCTTTCTCCTGCTAAGTTCGAACTTTGTTTTACAGCCGGGGATTTCCGTCAGCGTGCCGTTCTCCAAGTTCGTGCTCGCGCCGCCAGTAAAATACCAAATCATCAGCATCACCCACGGCGCGACGGTTTACTTCCGCGACCAGAAGATCGGCATCGATGAACTCGGGCCCCAGCTGGAGGCGGCGCGCAAGGAAGGCCGCTCGATTATTATCAAAGCGGACAAAGCGACGCCGTATGAGACGGTGATCCGCGTCGCTAATCTAGCGCTCGAGCACGGCGTGCCTTCCGTTGCGCTCGCGACCGCTCCGCCGAAATGAACGCCGCGGCCGCGCCGCTTCTCTTTGACTGGCCGGCGCCGGAGCATCGGCGCCGCGCGCTCGTCGTGTTCGTCGTGGCCTCGCTCCTTCTGCACGCGTTTTGTTTCTACATCTTTCAAATTGTCTATCCGCCCGCTGTGGCGTTGCTGCCGCCTCCGGCCCGAGTCAGCATCATTTCGCCGGACGATCCCGAGTCGGTGGCGTTGCTCCGCTGGGTGGAAGCGGAGGACCCGGCGCTGGCGACGACGACCCAGCGCCCGTCGAGTTATCGCCGGCTTGCTTTGCCGGAGCTGGCGCACATTCCTTCCTACGCTCAACACAAACCGGCGCTCCGAACGATTCCCGAAACGGCGCCCGACCTCAGCATTCCCAGCTCGGCGGCAATTGGCAGCATGCCGCGAAAACGACCGCTGCTGGCGTTGCCATTGATGACCAGGAAAACGTCCGCCGTTTTTGCCGAAGGCGCAAAACTTGGCGCGCCGGTGTTTCCGGACTTCACCTTCCGCCTCAGCCGGCCCGATGCGCCCGCTAACACGCGTTATCGTCTCGCCGTCGACGAGAACGGCGTAGTTCGCTTTTGTTTCCTCGCCACATCATCGGGCGATCCGCAACTGGACGAGCAGGCGCGGCAATTTCTCCTCCTTTGCCGTTTTCCAGCGCGCGAGAAACCGAAGCCGCTGCTCTGGAGCATGGCAACGATTCTTTGGGGCAATGATTTCGCGCCGCTGGAAAATTCCAAACTCGCGCCGTGATCCGGGTCAGTCTTTCCGCGCTGGTCACGATTTACCTGCTGCTTTTCCTTGCGGCGGTTTTTCTCGTCTGGTTAAGTAGCGAATGGAACCGGCGGCGGCGCGAACGAAAGGCTTTTCGCTACCGGCTGCGCTGTGTCATTTGCGGCCTCGAGTTCGAGGACCGCTCCGATGCGCTGCTGCCGCGCTGCCCGCGTTGCGGCAGCTTGAACGAACGTTTTAAATTCGAACCTATTTAACCATGGGAATGTGGATTGGCCGAAATCGCAAAGCGCGCGTGACCTACGGCTTCGACGAGATCGCGCTCATGCCGGGGAGCGTGACCATTAATCCGAACGAGGTGGACATCACCTTCCGTTTGCCCAGGCCTGACTCCGAGCCGCTCGAGCTGAAAATCCCCATCCTCGCCAGCGCGATGGATGGCGTGGTGGATGTGGGATTCGCCGTCGCCATGAGCAAACTCGGCGGGCTCGCAGTGCTCA
Source organism: Chthoniobacterales bacterium (assembly GCA_036809705.1). Lineage (GTDB taxonomy): Bacteria > Verrucomicrobiota > Verrucomicrobiia > Chthoniobacterales > UBA10450 > AV69. Next base: position 9,347 of record DAIRIE010000054.1, on the reverse strand, counting down.
ATCTTGAAGGCGTGCAGACCCGTTACAAGAACCCGCGGGAAGTGCTGGAGAAAATCGTGCAGGCCGAGAAGGCGGAGATCACCTCCCTGCTGCAACGCATTTACCAGGAACCGGTGCAGCCGGAGCTCATCGCCGCGCGCATCCGGCAGATCAAAGATGGCGGCGCGCTCGCCGCCGTCAGTTCCATTCCGCAACGCGCGGCGGAGTTCGGCGCCATCGCGCAGGAAGCCGGCGCAGATGTTTTCGTCGTGCAAAGCACCGTCTCGACCGTGCGCCACATTTCGACGGAATATAAGTCGTTAGATCTCGAACGATTTTGTCGCGACATGCGCATCCCGGTCATCGTCGGCAACACCGTTGGCTATGACGTGACGTTCGAGATCATGAATTGCGGACCGGCCGCGGTGCTCGTCGGCGTTGGGCCCGGCGCGGCGTGCACTTCGCGTGGCGTGCTCGGCCTCGGCGTGCCGCAGGTCACAGCCACCGTCGATTGCGCAGCCGCGCGCGACGCTTACTTCAAGAAAACGTCGCGCTACGTCCCGATCATCACCGACGGCGGCATGAGCAAAGGCGGTGATGTTTGCAAAGCGCTGGCTTGCGGCGCTGATGCCGTCATGGTCGGGAGCGCCTTCGCCAAAGCGCAGGAAGCACCCGGCCGCGGTTATCACTGGGGAATGGCCACCCCACACGCCAACCTGCCACGCGGCACCCGCATCAAAGTCGGCGCCACCGGTTCACTCAAACAAATTCTCTTCGGCCCCGCCGAAGTGGATGACGGTAGCCAGAATCTCGTCGGCGCCATCACCACCTGCATGGGCAACGTCGGCGCGCGCGACCTGGCGGAATTTCAGCAAACCGAAATCATCATCGCTCCCTCCATCAAGACCGAAGGGAAGCTCTTCCAAACCGTGCAAAGCGTCGGGATGGGAACGCGCTAAGCGCGCCGTGTGAATAGTGACTGGTGATCGGTGAATAGTATTGTAGCCGTCTCACTTCGCCGTTCACCATTCACCAGTCACTATTCACCATTCACTCATGAACAACCGCCGCGTCGTCATCACCGGAATGGGCGTGCTCACGCCTGTCGGTAACGAGCTGGAAACGTTCTGGTCGAACTTGAAGAACGGCGTCAGCGGTATCCGCAAAATCGAAACGTTCGACACTTCGCAGTACGACTGCCGCATCGGAGGCGAGGTGCGCAATTTCGACCCGAAGAGCGTTTTCAAGAATCCCAAGGACGTTCGCCGCACCGACCGCTTCGCGCAGCTGGCCATGGGCGCCGCGAAAATGGCGATGAGCGATTCGGGCGTCGAGATGGCGCAGGAGAATCCCGACCGTTTCGGCGTGCTCGTCAGCAGCGGCATTGGCGGACTCAAGACGCTGGAAGATCAGCACACGGTGTTGATGACGAAAGGTCCGCAGCGCGTCTCCGCTTTCACCATTCCCATGCTCATCAGCAACATGGCCAGCGGACTCATCTCGATGGAATTCGGCATGCGCGGGCCGAACATGTGCATCGTCACTGCCTGCGCGACCTCGAACAACGCCATCGGTGAATCGTGGCGCATGATCAAGTTTGGCGACGCTGACGTTTTCCTCGCCGGCGGTTCCGAAGCGGCCATCATTCCGATCGGCCTGGCTGGCTTTGGCGCGATGAAGGCGCTGAGCACGCGCAATGATGATCCCGAAGGCGCGTCACGTCCGTGGGACCGCGAGCGCGATGGCTTTGTCATGAGCGAAGGCGCGGGCGTCGTTGTTGTCGAAGAGCTGGAGCGCGCGCGCAAACGCAACGCGAAGATTTACTGCGAGCTCGTTGGTTACGGATTGAGCGCGGACGCATACCACATGACGGCGCCTCCCGAAGACGGCAACGGCGCCGCGCGCGCGATGCAGCTCGCGCTCGAGCACGCGCAGCTTTCGGCGGACGATGTTGATTACATCAATGCCCACGCCACCTCGACCGGTCTCGGCGACGTGGCCGAAACGCGCGCCATCAAAACAGCGTTGGGCGAGCGAGCGAAGAGCGTTTCGATCAGCTCGACCAAATCAATGACTGGGCATCTCCTCGGCGGAGCCGGCGCAGTGGAAATGGCCGCGTGCGCCTTGGCCATCCGCGACGGCGTTATCCCGCCCACGATCAACCTCACGAATCCCGATGAAGGCTGCGATCTGGATTTCACCGCGAAGACGGCGAAGGAACGGAAGGTCCGCGTGGCATTGAACAACTCGTTCGGCTTTGGCGGTCACAACGCCACCCTCGTCGCACGCGAGTTCACCGGCTGATGCTTCTTCGCCCGTCATTCTGACCGGAGCGCAGGGGTGTCGAAGATCTCCTCAAGTACCTTACAGCTGGCTAAACCGGGATTGCTCGACTGCGCTCGGGATGATCAGTTCAATCCGCGTGCATCCGCGCAATCCGCGGTTCGCTTCCCCTCAGCTCGCGGAAACCGGCAAATCGGCAAACACCGCGCCGACACTGATGTCGCCGCTGTCAATGCTGAACCCCTGCACATTGGCGTGCACCGATTTGAGCAGTTGCGCGATCTGCTGCGCCGCACCAGTCGAATAAAAACGCACCAGCCCAACTGTAGTCCGGGGCCCGAACACCGTGATCATGATCGTCTCATCATCGACCGAACTCATGAAAATGTGATGGCCATTTCCCTGATGATAAAGCGCGTTGAATTCCACTTCGCCGATGCGTCGTGCCAGCTCCCGCGTGGCCGCAAAGGAACCGGCCGCGAGCGCCGCGATGATGGTTACGTCCATCACCGTCATGTCGCCGAACTGCGAGATGATGTTGCCGCCGCGATCGATCACCACCGTGAGATCAGCCTCCGCTTTTTTCAGGAAATCGTTCAGCACATTATCCAGCGCCGCGACATCATCGATGGTCAGGATGGGAATCGTGCTCATGCTTCCGCCTTCTGAGGTTGCGACACCGGCGCTGTAGCCGCTTCGCTGTGCGGAGCGCCGCCGACTGGCGCGACAGCTGGCGCCACCGCGGCCGCGGGCGCGCGGGAGATGTCACTTTGCCGGCTGAATTTGTGCAGCAAAATCTGCGACACCGCATTCAGCGTCGCGAACACATTCTGCCCGGTGCTCGAGATCACTTCGTAGCTTTGCACGCGCTTCTTGCGGTTGTTCAGCACGTAATCGAGGTAATTGACCGGGGCGATGTTCGGCAGGTCGCGTTTGTTGTACTGCAAAACATAAGGCACCTCGTCCAGCGACATGTTTTGCCGGGCCAGGTTTTCCTCGAGATTTTTGAAACTCTCGACGTTCTCCTCCATTTTTTCCCACTGCGAATCGGCCACGAAGACGACGCCATCGACGCTGCGCAAGACGAGCTGCCGGGTCGCGTTGTAGATGACCTGGCCGGGCACGGTATAGAGCTGAAATTTTGTGACGAAGCCTTTAATGACGACAGCGTTGAGCGGGAGAAAATCGAAAAAGAGCGTTCGGTCCGCCGCCGTCGCCAGCGAAACAAGATCGCCGCGATTCTGCGGATTAATGCGCTGATGGATGTAGCCGAGGTTCGTCGTTTTGCCGCAGAGCGCCGGGCCGTAGTAAACGAGTTTAAACTGAATCTCGCGGCTGGCGTAATTGATGATGGACATGGCGCGATCTGATTATTGTCCCATGCGAACGGTCTCGGAATAGGCGCGGGAAAGCTCCTCGGTAATGCGCGCCAGCTCGCCGCGGGTCTCGCCGTCGAGCTCGACGCGATGCACCGCGGTCAGGCAAATGTCACCCGCGATGAAAAATGAGACCGGGGCGTTATCGCTGTAAACCGTCAGGCAATGCAGCCGGCCGAGTGAAGTCTGGAGCATGTGTTTGCCAATCTTTTGCAGCAACGTTGGTGCCACCGCGCTGAGCCCGCCCAGCTGCATCGACTCGGGAATGTTCCCGGCAATATTCAACCCATCGGCGAAGATCACGCTGCACGAGTCAACCCCCTCCAGCGCGCAAGCGCGAGCTAACGCCTCCTTCGCATCGAACTTCGCACCGGCCCAAGAAGAATGGCTTGCTGATGCTGGAGGGTCGAGTTCCCGCGAGACCGCAACCGATGGCGTCCCAGAACTCCGCCGACCATCTGCCGCTGGTTGCTCTTGTTCATCCTTCCGCCTTCCGCCTTTATCCTTCTCTGCAAAGCGCGCCGCATCCTCCGCCGCTTTCACCGAAAATGGCGTTTCGAAAATCTGCGGTGGCGGCGCATGCACTTCCTGGTCCTGGCGCATGCGCAACGCTTCACCGGGCAGATTCGCCAGTACATCAGACAGCGGGAGTTGCACCGGCGCGTCGACCGCGTCGGCGAGAAAGATTTTGCGATACTCGTCCGGCAGCACCGCGTAGAAGGCGTTCGGTTTCACCACCACTTTGCCCGAGGCCAGCTGCGGACCGATAAGGCTCATGGGAAACGACACCGTCGCGCCCGCGGCCACCGTGCTGGGGTTTCCGCCGAGCTGCATCGGCGGAAGAAGTTGCAGAATTGGCCGCAGCGGCAGCGTTAGCACCGCCTGCTGCGAACGATCTCCGACATTGTAGCTGCCGCCCTCCCCGGCGGCAGAACGCGTCGCACCTCGACTCGTTTCCGCCTGCCTCTCGACCGGCCCTTCATCCTTCATCCTTCCGACTTCATCCTTTGGCTGGCCTTCCGCCTTTTCTTCCTCCGACGGCGCGGGAAAACTGAATGGAATCCTCGCCGCTACACTGGGGGGACGGGCGCTGTCCCCTCCCGGCTCGACCGCGCCCACCGCGGGAGCAGATGGAACGGGCGGCCCGCTGGAGGCTGGAACTCGCGGAAACGCGGGCTCACCCGTCCCAAATTCTTCACTCGAGCGGGCCTCGGCTGGTGCTGTAAATGGAATACGCATCGCCCCGCGCTCACTGGGCGCGCTTGCAGCAGCGTCTCTGTGAGACGCTTCCCCGCTCCCATCCGCCTTCTGCGGTACAAACGTCTCCGTCGCTTCTGGCACCGCAGCCGCAAACGCTTCCGCGCTCGCCGGCTCGACCCGCACCGGCGGCAACTCCGTCGTCTCCGGCGCCGCAGCCGGCATCACCGGCAAAGGCGTGCCGAAGCGCTCCGTATCTTCGATTGTCACCTGTAAAAACGGAGTCTCCACCTGCGGCACCGCCTGCTCCGCTGCCTGATCGCTCCGGCGGGGCAAATTCGACAGCGCCTTCATCACTCGTTCGAACGGCAGCGCCACCATCGCGCCATCCGTCGCCGGCACCGTGTGCATGAAAATGTCCGGCGCTTGCTGAAACAGCGCCGCCACCGAAACGGCAGGCCGCCCGGTCGCCATTCCCTTTTCCACCTCAGCCGCTCTCAACAAAACCACCCGGCTCGCATCGAAACTCTCTCGCGGCTTCAGATAACCCTCAGGCATCTGCGCGATCACATCCTCGAGCGACAAGGAGATCGCGCGCTCGATGTTTGGCTCCAGCGCGATTGCCACCGCTGGCGGCAAATGCGGCATCGGCGCCGGCGTCGCCCCCATCGAAATCTTCGGCCGCTGCACCTCCGTCTGCTGGAGCACAGGCGTTTCGCCAGTGGGGTCAGCAACTGCAACTCCAGCCTGTATCGGCACACTTGGCGTATGGCTCAATGGCGAAATCGGAGCTTGGACCGTCGCGCCTGCCGGGAGCGCCGCTCGTGCGACTTCCGTCGCGATCGGGCCGCCTGTGTCAGCCCCGGCCGGTTGTTGTGACTGCTCGCCTTGCGCTGCGCGTGCCGAACTCGGCAACACCGTTTTCCCCATCCGCTCGCCCTCCGCCTTCTTCACTGAAGGCAACGGCGCCTCCGGTTTAGGCTTCGGCGTGGCCGGAGCCAAACGCTCCTTCGATTTCTGAAACAAACTCGCAAACGGAATCTTCATCACTCCGCCCGCCAAGCTCCCACGCCGTTAAAATTGTTTTGTAATCGTCTCTTCACGTCCCCATTTACCTCTCCCCAGTCACCATTCACCATTCACCGTTCACTGATCACTGATCACTGATCACTGATCACGTCCTTCCTCCTCCTAGTGGTCCTCCGCCGTCACCCGCCAGATCTCCTCCAGCGTCGTCACCCCCTCCAGCGCCTTGTCCAGCCCAGCTATCCGCAATGTCTTCATCCCCTCCGCCACCGCCTGGTTCTTGATCACCGCCGACGACGCCCGCTTCACGATCAGCCGCCGCACCGCCTCGCTCACCGGCAGCGCCTCGATGATCGCCGTTCGCCCCAGGTACCCACGCCCTTTGCAACGGTCGCACCCGCTCCCGTGGTAAAACGTCACGTCGCTCTTCGCCTCGATCCCCATCCGCGCGAATATCTCCGGCTCCGGCCGAAACTCCTCACGGCAATTGCTGCAAATCCGCCGGATCAAGCGCTGGGCGCACGTCATCAAAATCGAACTCGAAATCAGGAACGGCTCGATCCCCATGTCGTCCAGTCGCGTGATCGCCCCCGCCGCGTCATTTGTGTGCAACGTCGAGAGCACCTGGTGACCGGTCAGCGCCGCCTTCACCGCGATGTCCGCCGTTTCGTTATCGCGAATTTCACCCACCATCACGATATCCGGGTCCTGGCGCAGGATTGAGCGCAGCGCACTCGCGAAATCCAGCCCGATGTCGTTGCGCACAGCTACCTGGTTAATCCCCGACAGCTCGTACTCAATCGGGTCCTCCACCGTCACGATATTGTATTGCGGGTTGTTCAACTCCTGGAGCACCGAGTAAAGCGTCGTCGTCTTGCCCGAACCCGTCGGCCCCGTCACCAAAATCATCCCGTGCGGGGCATCGATCGCCCGCTTGAACCGGTCCAGCGTCCCCTCGTCCATCCCCATTTGCTCGATGGAACCGGTCAACGCCGATTTATCCAAAATACGGATGACGATCTTTTCCCCGTGCGCCACCGGCAGAATCGAGACACGCAGATCCACTTCCTTCCCCAGCACCTTGATCCGGAACCGCCCGTCCTGCGGCACACGCCGCTCCGCGATATTCAGCCCTGCCAAAATCTTTATGCGCGACGTGATCGCCAGCTGGAGCGCCTTCGGCGGCGATTCCGCCTGCACCAGCTCGCCATCCACACGGAACCGCAGCTTCAGCGTCCGATGAAACGGCTCGATGTGAATGTCCGACGCTTTTTCCCGGATCGCCTGCACCATGATCAGGTTCACGATCTTGATCACCGGCGCGTCTTCGCTGTCGGTCGCCAGCCGGTCGATATCGATCTCGTCCCGCTTCGCTTCCTGCACCTCCACATTTGCCGGGTCGTTCAATTCGCCCGCCACCTGCCGCAGCACCTGGCCCATGTCCGCGCCGCCGTGCACCCCGCTCAGCGCGTCGTTCACGCCTTTCTCGGTGGAGATCATCGGCACGACATCGAGCTGCGCGCGCCGCTTCACATCATCGATCGCCACCACATTCGTCGGGTCGGCCATCGCCACGAACAGCTTCCCGTTCAGCCGCGCGATCGGCACCAGCTTGTTCGCCTTCGCCATCTCCCGCGGGATCAATCCCAGAATCTCCTCCGGCACCCGCAGCTTCAACAAATTCACCGGCGGCACATTCAGGCAGCGCGCTGTCGAGAACGCCATGTCCTGATCAGTAACGAACTGCTTGTCCGTCAAAATCTTCAGCAACCGTCCCCCCTCCGCCTTCTGGATGGCGACAGCCTCATCCAGCTGCGTCGGCAGCAGCAGCCCATCCTCGATCAGGATGCCGGCCACCCGCTCACCAAAAGTCTTATTCCTTATCGCAGCCATGTCGAAATTCTGAATGCTGAATGCTGAATGCTGAATTTACCGTTCACCGTTCACTTCTTCCGCACCTCCGCTTTCAGCCTTCGTCACTTCCCCTCCAGCCGGTAAACATCCCTCAGCGTCTTCAAAATCGCCCCCGGCCGCGCCAGGTACCATTGCACCGTGTAATCCAGCGATTGCTGCACCGCCGCCCGGCCCGCCCCGTCGAACGGATTGCAGCACGCCACCATGATTGTCCGGCTGATCAGATCGAACGGCACACAAAGCCGCCCCAGCGTCAGATTATCCGGCAACATCCGGGCCAGTTGCCGGTCCGAATCGTAATATTCCAGCGGAATAAACGCCGCTTTCGTCCGGTCGACCAACGCCGACACCACCGCATCGAGCTTGTCGCTGTCCTGCCGGCAAAGCTTATCCAGCAACGACGCCGCCAGCGCCTGCCCGCTCAGGCTCTTGTTCAGCCCCTGCACCGTTTCCAGCGCCGCGGTCACCTCCGTTTCCGGGAATAACTGCTGAACGATGAGGAACTTGGCCAGCTGCTCGTCCCCGCGTTCCTGTAAATTGTAATGCTGCTCGCTCTTCCGCTCCAGCTCCACCAGCCCGCCCTCGCCCCCCGGCGTATACAACGCCTGCGCGATCAGCGCGCTCTCGGGCGTCCCCGGCGTTTGTCCCTTCGCCTGCATCCGCTGCTCGATCTCGCCCAACATGGACAGGATCTCCGGCGAATTCGGCTGCTGCTGGAGCAACGCCTCGAACTCCTGCATCGCCAGCGCGTAAGAGCCGGCGCTGAAATACGCCTCCGCCAGCTTGCGCGAAACCCGCAGCTTCTCCTCCTCGCGCCCCAGCTTCCCATAAGCCTCTTTTAGAATCTCCAGGCTCTGGTAATCATCCGGATTCGTCCGGGCGATCACCTCGAACATATCGATCGTCTGGAGAATCTGCGCCTCGTCTGACTGCGTGTGTTCCAGCACGAAAATCAAGCGAAGCTAGATTTGTACCGATGGGCCACCCGGCCGGTGTGCGCGGAAGACAGGCGTCTCGCCTGTCCAGGCAAACGGGCGTCCCGCCTGCTCGTCTCACTCTACCCCCCAGCTTCTCAACCCCCCTCCGCGCCCTCCGCGCTGAAATCTCCCCCAGAAGGATCGAATTAGGAAGCCAGGAAAGCAGGAATAAAATTAGATAGCATAAAGACGAGGCAATTACCGCCACCGATCACCGACCACCGATCACCTGCCCTGCCCTGCCCTGCCCTTCCGCCTTCCGCCTTCCCCTCCCGTTCGCTGAATCCCATCGCGCAACCGTATGCCTTAGGTTACAATGTTCGCGTGAGCGTAACTGAGATTAAGAGCGCTATCGATGATCTGCCGCCGGACAAACCGGCAAAACTCGCCGCCTACATCGCTCATCATGACAAACTGAAGTGGGACGAGGAGCTGGAAGAAGACTTCGCTCCAGGGGGCAAACACGCGCCGTTGTTGGACTGCATCGATCGCGAAATCGACGCCGGCCGTTTCGCTTCGCTCGATTGAAGTGAAATCATATGCGCTGCCTTCTTTTTGGGAGCGTTACCGTAAACTTCCGAGCCGCGTCCGATTG
>DAIRIE010000053.1:0-13377 GCA_036809705.1 Chthoniobacterales bacterium | reverse complement strand
AGTGAAGCAGATGCCCAAGCAGTTCTTTATGGCTGTTGTGCTCGTCCTGGCACTGTTGTTGGTGCCCTTGCAGGCCTCTGGGCCCATGTGTGGCATGAGCATGCCGGCGGCGCAAAAGGCTGATTGCATGGCGTGTTGCGCGACGATGAAGTCGTGCGCACTGCCGAAGCAAAATCCGACGCAGTCGACCGCCGGTTCGACAGCCGATCCACAGACAGTCGCCATGATCGCGCCGGCTCTCCCGGTGTTGTTGCGCGAATTTCCGGTGACACGAGTCACCGCTCCGCGCTCAGTGGCGCAGTCGCTGGCCCACTCGCCACCGCGACTCGCGCTCTTCTGCTCGTTTCTCATCTGATCCACGGACGCTGACGCCCAAGGTGTGCCCATTCGTCGGCGCGCCTTGTCTTCAACCGTTCGTTTGGATCAATGAAAACAAATTACCTTTTACTACTCAGTCTATTTCTAATCTCGCTCGCACGAGCAGAGCATCACGATGCTTCGCTCGAGGGCGGAACTTCATCTCAGCGACTCTCGCTCGACGAAGTTACTGCCGCGGTTCTCGCGAACAATCCGGCGATCAAGCAAGCCGTCGCTCAATGGGACGCGAAGAAGAAGCGCATCACGCAGGAAGCAGCGTGGGATGATTTAAGAGTCAGCGGGATGTCGCGAACGTCGCGTTTCGTGAACGTCCCGCCCAACGCTTTCACCGATGAGTTGGTGTCCATCGAGCAGACGATCCCGATCTCTGGAAAGAACCGCTCACGTGCGCGCATCGCTGCCGCAGAAGCGATTGCCACTTATGAAAACGTGCGGCGTCAACAACTCGACGCCGTGACCAAAGCACGTGTCGCGTATTTCAAACTCGCGAACGCTTATGCGCAAATAGAACTCAACGACAAGAACCTCGTCTCCCTTCGACAAATCGCGGAGATCGGCCGCTCGAAGTATCAAGTCGGAACGCAGACAGCGGCCGACGTGCTGATCGCCGAAACCGAAGCGAGCAGGCTTCTGGAAGCGCGGCGCGATTTGGAGAACACCGTTGCCGCTTCGCAGTCACAGCTCAACGTGCTGATGAACCGCGACGCGTTCACGCCAATCGGCGTCCCTGTTCCCGTTGATGTGCGTGCGATGACAACGCGCGTCGATCGCTTGCGCGCTCTTCTTCTTAGTCGGCGGCCTGAGGTGCTTAGCGCGAGCGCTCGGTTGAACGCGCAACAATCAACCGTCGAACTCGCGCGGCGTGCCTGGATTCCTGATCCGTCCGTGACTGTTCAGGGGCAGCGCTACAACAGCGCGTCGCAAGGCGTGAGCGAAGTCGACGCAGGGATTTCGTTCAGTGTTCCGTGGACGAATTACCGCAAGTACAGCGCTGCGGTTGGAGAAGCGAAGAGCAACCTTGCAGCCGCGCAGCAAGAGCTTGAACGCACGCAGTCAGAATCAGTTGGTGCGTTGCGCGAGGCACTGCAAAAGGCAGAGACAGCCCATCATCACGTCGAGCTGTTTCGCGACAAATTGATCCCGGAAGCGCGGCAAGCATTCGAGGCGAGTCAGTTCGCCTACGAAGCCGGCAAGTCTGGGTTCACCGAGTGGATCGGAGCGCAGCGGAGCCTTCGTGACCTGGAGGCAATGGGCCGTGAACACCTGGCCAACTACCAAAGCGCACTGGCTGAACTCGAGTCAGTCGTCGGCGCTAATCTCGGAATCTTCGGTTCAAAACAGAAAGACTCAAAATGAAGATCGCACTCACAAGTTTGCTGCTGGTCGCGCTGCTGATTGCTGCCGCCGGCTGTCATCAACAAGCCGGCAAAGTCAAACCTGCCGACGTCGATTACTACACCTGCACGATGCACCCATCCGTGCATCAGGATGCTCCAGGGAAGTGCCCCATCTGCGGAATGGAGCTCGTGCCGGTGAAGAAGAAAGACGCCGGCAGTTCGGCAACACCGCTGACGGATGCACGCAGCTCTGCTCCCGGCCAACCATCTGAGTTCGTTGTTCCAGTGGAACGCCAACAACAGATCGGCGTCACGTATGCGACGGTCGAGCGCACTCCGTTGCATCACAGCATTCGCGCAGTTGGAATGGTGGAGGCCGATCTCCAGCGGCATTGGGCCTTCGTTGCGCGCGTGGACGGATACGTGCAGCAGATGTTTGTCACTTCTCCCGGTGAAGTAGTGGAGAAGGACGCGCCGCTCATCTCGATCTACAGCCCCGATCTCATCACGACCGAGCGTGAGTTCGTGATGCTGCTGCGGATGCGCGATGAAGCGAAGACCTCGGATGCGCGGCGCGGGCCGGAACGTCTGATTGCGGCGGCGAAGTCGCGCCTCGAACAATGGAACGTCACGCCCGATCAGATTGCGAAGCTAGAGCATGATCGGGCGCCTAACGAGACGCTCATCTTGCGCTCACCCTTCCGCGGCGTTGTGCAGGAAGTGCCGGCTCATCAGGGAGTAAACGTGAAAGTCGGCGATCACCTCGTGGACGTCGCCGATCTCTCGCTCGTCTGGGTGTGGGCGGAATTCTACGAGAACGAGCTCTCGATGCTCAAACAGGGCCAAAAGCTCGAGGTAACGACGAAGGTTTATCCGGGTGAAAAATTCGAGGGACAGATTGCCGTCATCAATCCATTCCTCGACTCAGCGAAGCGGACTGCCCGCGTCCGCATCGACATCGCGAATCCCGATTACAAGCTCCAGCCCGGCATGTACGCGAACGCGGAGCTGGGGATGAACATGGGCGAAGGCCTAACGATTCCTAGCGGCGCGGTCATGCCGACTGGCACCCGCAGCATCGTGTTCGTCGATAAAGGCGCGGGTAAACTGGAACCGCGCATCGTGCAACTCGGACAGCAGTATGACGATCGCTTCGAAGTGAAATCAGGCGTCGCGGAAGGCGAGCGCGTCGTTGCAAGCGCCAACTTCCTCATCGACGCAGAATCGAAGGTGCAAGGCGCGCTCAAAGATTTCGAGCCGCCGGTGAAAACTGCGGCTGAGGCCAATAGATGATCGAGCGCCTCATCGAAGCGAGCGCGAGGAATAAGTTCCTCGTCTTCATCGTCACGATCTTCGCGCTCGCGGCGGGCATCTACGGAATCTATCGCGTGCCGCTCGATGCGATTCCGGACGTGAGCGATGTGCAGGTCATCGTCTACACGGATTGGGAAGGCCGTTCGCCCGATCTGATTGAAGACCAGATCACCTATCCGATCTCATCACTCTTCATCGCGGCGCCCAAAGTGAAGTTCGTTCGTGGCGAGTCGATGTTCGGGAAGTCATTCGTTTACGTCATCTTCGAGGACGGCACAGACATCTATTGGGCGCGCTCGCGCGTGATTGAGTATCTGAATTCACTGCGCGGTAATCTCCCCGGAGGCGCGAATCCAGTCATCGGCCCAGACGCAACTGGAGTAGGCTGGGTTTACGAGTACGCACTCGTCGATGAGACGGGAAAGCATGATCTCTCGCAGCTTCGCTCGCTCCAGGATTGGAATCTACGCTACGCGCTCGCGTCGGTGAAAGGCGTCGCCGAAGTGGCGTCACTCGGCGGGTTCGTGAAGCAGTATCAGATCGATTTGGATCCGAACGCGCTCGTCGCCTACAAGATCCCGCTCAGCGAAATCGTTGCGCGCGTCAAAGCGAGCAATGGCGATGTCGGCGGCAAGACGTTCGAGGTCGCGACGACCGAGTATTACGTGCGCGGTCGCGGTTACATCAAGAGCATCGCCGACATCGAAAATATCGTGCTCAAAGTGGAGAACGGCACGCCGGTTTACGTGAAGAATGTCGGCACCGTCCATCTTGGCGCAGACCTGCGGCGCGGCGTTGCGGAACTGGATGGCAAAGGTGAAACGGTCGGCGGTATCATCGTCATGCGTTACGGGGAGAACGCGCTCAAGGTCATCAGCGGCATTAAGAAGAAGCTGGAGGAAATTCGTCCTTCATTGCCGTCCGGCGTCCGCATTGTTCCGACGTACGACCGCAGCGATTTGATCAACCGATCCATCGCCACGCTGCGCGAAAAACTGATCGAGGAGATGATCGTCGTCGCCCTCGTCTGCCTCGTCTTCCTCTGGCACGTCCGTTCGGCGCTGGTCGCGATCATCACGCTCCCGATTGCGATCATCCTCGCCTTCATTCCGATGCAGTTCATGCATCTGACGAGCAACATCATGTCGTTAGGCGGCATCGCGATCGCCATCGGCGCAATGGTCGATGCAGCCATTATCATGATCGAGAACGCGCACAAGGCGCTGGAGAACTTTCGCGACGAGCACGGGCGCGAGCCAGACAATCGTGAGCGAGCCGGCGTCATCATCGCTGCCGCAAAAACGGTCGGCCGACCGCTCTTTTTCTCACTCCTGGTCATTACCGTCAGCTTCACCCCGATCTTTTCGCTGACCGCGCAGGAGGGTCGCTTGTTTCGGCCGCTCGCGTTCACGAAAACGTTTTCGATGTTCTTCGCCGCGCTGCTCGGCATCACACTCGTGCCGGTCCTGATGACGCTGCTCATTCGCGGCAAAATCAAACCCGAGGCGAAGAACCCGATCAATCGGTTACTCGTTGCCGGTTATCGACCGCTGGTCGATTTCGTGTTGCGTTTCCGATGGCTCACAATCGTGTGCGCTTTGCTGGTTCTCGCCGCGACCGCATTCCCATTCCTGCGGCTAGGCAAAGAGTTCATGCCGCCGCTGAACGAAGGCACGTTGCTTTACATGCCTACTGCCGTTCCCGGCATGTCGATCACCGAGGCGACGCGCGTGTTGCAGGTTCAGGATCGGCAACTGAGACAAATTCCAGAAGTCGTCACCGTTTTCGGGAAGGCCGGGCAGGCCGAGACGCCGACCGATCCCGCGCCGCTCTCGATGTTCGAGACGATCCTGACCTTCAAGCCATTCGATCATTGGCGCCCGGGCATGACGTGGGAAAAGCTGATCGCGGAGATCAACGCGAACATCAAAACGCCCGGCATGGCGAACATCTTCTGGATGCCGATTCAGACACGCACCGAAATGCTGACGACTGGTTTTCGCAGCGCCGTCGGCGTGAAAGTTTTCGGACCCGATCTCGGCAGCATTCAGCAGACGGCGGTGCAGATTGAAAAGGCGCTCGCCGGTTTCCCGGACACTCGCGGTGCCTTCGCTGAACGTCCGATCGGCGGCTTCTTTCTCGACTTTACCGTCAATCGCGAAGCCGCGGCGCGCTATGGCCTCACCGTCGGGGACGTGAACGACGTGATCGAAACCGCGATCGGCGGGAAGACGATCACGACCACTGTAGAAGGACGCGAGCGCTACTCGGTGAACGCGCGTTACGCGCGAGATTTCCGCCAGGACCTGCAAGCGCTCAAACGAGTGCTCGTGCCGACACCCGCTGGCGCGCAGGTGCCGATGGAGCTGCTCGCGGACATCAGTTACAACACCGGCCCGCCATCCATCCGGAGCGAGAACGGGCAGTTAGTCGGCTTCGTTTTTGTTGATGTCACGACGCGCGACATCGACGGCTACGTCCATCGCGCGTCACAGCGTTTGGCAGGAACGGTAAAGTTCGCGCCGGGCACTTCGGTGCAATGGGCCGGTCAATTCCGATATCTGAAGGACGCTGAACAACGACTCAAGATCGTCGTGCCGCTTACGATCCTGGTGATCTTCCTTTTGATCTATCTGAACACGCGGTCCGCGGCGAAGACCTTCATTGTCCTGCTCGCGGTGCCGTTCTCGTTAGTCGGCGCGTTCTGGCTCGTTTACCTCCTCGGCTACAACATGAGCGTCGCTGTGTGGGTCGGACTCATCGCCCTCGCCGGTTTAGATGCCGAGACAGGCGTGGTCATGTTGCTCTACCTTGATCACGCGTGGGAGAAATTCCGCGCGGAAGGACGGATGAACACGACGTCCGATCTAATCGCCGCCGTGGAAGAAGGCGCGGTCCATCGCATCCGTCCCAAGATCATGACGGTATCCGTCATTCTACTCGGCTTGCTGCCGATCATGTGGTCACCGGTGACACAAGCGGGCGCGGACGTGATGAAGCGAATCGCGGCGCCGATGATCGGCGGAGTCGTGACAAGCGCGATCCTCGAATTGCTCCTTTACCCGGTGATCTACGTCTTGTGGCGTGGCCGCGAACTACGAAAGCGCAACGAAAGTCCGTACAGAACTCTGGGACCAACGACGGTGCCTGCGAGCGTCGGATAATCACAAGAACGCGATCGCAGTGAAAACGCGCTGATCACGACGGGCGCGCCCATCGGATCGCTCGCACTGGGCGTTGTTATCACGCGCCGTCCCTTGCAGCGCATTGTCGCTCGAAAGATCGCGGTGGGTCATTGCCGGACGCTCGATCCGATTGCCACCGGCCTGCTCCTTCTCACACTCGGCCGCGGGAACGATCGTCACTTGGGCCGGATTGTGTTTTCGCCGGAGCCATCGTCATCGGCTTTACTCGATCGTCGAGATCAGGACGCCGCATCACTGCCGGCTTAGTTCACACTGCCGGTGTTGTTGTTGGCCGTTGTGCTGAAAGAGTTTCTGTCGCGTCGCGTTTTCGCCGCTGGTAACGACTTCGAGTGCGCTCAAAGCGATGCGTGGCACCACCGATCCGACGCGATCACTTCCGCTGCCGCGATTGACATTACAGTCGCCTTGATCGGCGACAAGGGTTACGAAAGTTGAAGCCAAGGATATGAAACAAAAGCCGAAAGCATTCGCGTTCGATGTGATTGGGACACTCTTCGCGATCGATTCGCTGGAGGAGAAACTGAAAGCTGCGGGTCTTCCGGACGGATCGCTGAAAATCTGGTTCCCGCGCGTGTTGCGCGATGCCTTCGCGCTCGAGGTCGCCGGCCAATACAAAACGTTCGCCGAGGTCGCAAGCGGCGCACTCGAAGTTCTGCTGCGCGAGAACAAGATCGAACCGGATAAAGGGTGGATCGACGACGTCATCAATGCTTTCGCAAAGCTTCCGTCGCATCCTGATGTGCAGCCGGCGTTCCGAATGCTGCGCGAGGCAGGCCTGCCGATCTTCGCATTAACCAACGGGAGTGTAGAGACGACGAAAAAGTTGTTCGCCAACAGCGGTCTCGAAGATCAGGTGGAACAGTTCATTTCCATCGATGCCGTAAAGCATTGGAAGCCGGCGGCGGCGGTTTATCTTCACGCCGCGAAAATCGCGCGGGTGAAACCCGAGGAACTGGCGCTCGTCGCCGCGCATGACTGGGACATCAACGGCGCGGGCAGAGCGGGTCTCACTACTGGCTACGTCGCGCGGGAGCAGCCGATCTGTTCGCCGGCGATGAAGCAGGCCGATGTCGCCGGCCAGTCCCTCACCGAGGTTGTGCTAGGCTTGCTTGCACTCAGCGCATAGTTCAAAGGCGCCTTTTGATAAGAAGATGAAACCATTGACGCGAATCTCGGTTCTCCTCGTCGTTTTATTCCCGCTTCTGCATGCCAGTGCAGCGGAGGACGCCAAAGAGAAATACACCAACCGGCTCATCCACGAGAAATCGCCTTACCTTCTCCAGCATGCGCATAATCCGGTGGATTGGTATCCGTGGGGGCAAGAGGCGTTCGAGAAAGCGAAGAAGGAGAACAAGCCCATCTTCCTCTCGATCGGTTACTCGACCTGTCACTGGTGCCATGTGATGGAGCGCGAGTCGTACGAAAATCCTGAGATCGCGAAAATCCTGAACGACAACTTTGTCAGCGTCAAAGTGGATCGAGAAGAGCGGCCCGATGTCGACCAGACCTATATGACATTTGTGCAGGCGACGACCGGCAGCGGCGGCTGGCCGTTGAACGTCTGGCTGACGCCCGATCTCAAACCGTTTGTCGGCGGCACCTACTTTCCCCCGACAGACCGGGAGGGCATGCCTGGCCTAACGAGCGTGTTGAATAAGATCGCGGCAGCCTGGAAGAGCGATCGCGCGAACATCGTCAACAGCTCGGACAAGCTTTTGCAAAAATTGCGGGAAGCGGTGCAGCAGTCGGGCGGCGCCGGCAAGTTGAGCGATGCGGTGGCGAAGAAGGCGTATGAACAATTCGCGTCGCAGTTCGACGCGCAGAACGGCGGCTTCGGTGGCGCGCCGAAATTTCCCCGTCCCGTCACGTTGACCTTCCTCTTCGATTTCTACGGGACAGCGCCCGAGTCCGAGGAGGGCAAGCGCGCGCTGGAGATGACGCTTTTCACTTTGCGCAAGATGGCGGAGGGCGGGATTCACGATCACATCGGCGGCGGCTTTCATCGTTACTCGACCGACAAGTTCTGGCACGTCCCGCATTTCGAAAAGATGCTCTACGATCAGGCGCAACTGGCGACTGCCTACGTCACGGCATTTCAGATCACGCGCGAGCCGCTCTTCGAAAAAACTGCGCGCGACATTCTTGATTACGTGCTGCGTGATATGACCGATCAGGAGGGCGGCTTTTATTCCGCCGAAGATGCCGACAGTTTACTGGCGGCGGGGAAACCGGAACATGCCGAGGGCGCGTTTTACGTTTGGTCCAAGGATGAAATCGACCGCGTCCTCGGGCCGGAGCGCGCAAAAGTTTTTGACTACCACTTCGGTGTCGAGCCGAAAGGTAATGCGCCGGAAGACCCGCGGGGCGAATTCAAAAATAAAAACATTCTCATTCAACGTCACGATGTCGCTGACACCGCGAAGAAGTTTGGCCTAACGAGTGAGAAGATCGGACAACTGCTGGCGGAAAGCCGGAAACTACTTTTCGACGCGGGCGCGAAGCGTCCGCGCCCTGCCCGTGATGACAAGATCGTGACAGCATGGAATGGGCTGATGATTTCGGCCTTCGCGCGGGCGTCCGAAGTGCTCGATGAGCCCGCGTATTTGGAAGCGGCGACCAGGTCCGCAAACTTCATCCAGCAAAAGCTGTATCGTGAGGATACGAATACTCTCGCGCGCAGTTACCGGGAGAGTGCGAGCGACGTGAACGGATTTGCCAGTGATTACGCGTTTCTTATTCAGGGCCTGCTCGATCTCTACGAGGGGTCGTTCGCCGTCGGCAGAATTCAGTGGGCGATGAAGTTGCAGCAACAGCAGGACGAGTTGTTCGGCGATACAAAACAAGGCGGGTATTTCAGCACCAGCGGTTCGGACGCCAATGTGCTCCTGCGCATGAAAGAAGCGGACGATATGGCGGAGCCGTCGCCCAACTCCGTCGCCGCGCTCAATCTTCTGCGAATCGGCTACATGCTCGATAACGCCGACGCGCGCGACCGCGGCAACCGCACGATTGCGACCTTCGCCAAACAACTGGAAGGGGCGCCCAGTTCCATGCCGCAAATGCTCGTCGCGCTCTCCTGGTCGAAATCAAAACCGAAACAAGTCGTCATCGCAGGTAAAGGCGACGACCCCGCGACCAAGGCGATGCTGCGCGAGGTGCATCAGCATTTTGTGCCGCACGAGGTTCTCATTCTGGCGGATGGCGGAGCCGGCCAGGAATTCTTTTCCCAGCACGTCGAGTTCATGAAAAGCGTGACGCAAATCGACAACAAACTGACTGCCTACGTCTGCGAAAACTTCGTCTGCCAGTTGCCAACGAGCGAGCTCAACAGGCTTGCTGGACTGCTTACTCGGAGCAAGCACGACAAGTAGCCATTCGCGAAGCGGCAGTTAAGACGGACCGAAACGCCCGAGGGCGCAAAGTTTTCTTGCGCTCCTTCGGCTATGATTCCCGTCTGCCAAATATTCCGCGGAGTTGCCGCTTTTTTTGTAATAAATCGGGGCCGCCGCGGCTTAGCTCGTTAGGTCAACGTTTCAATGGACAAAGACAAGCAACGCGAAGAGTTCCTCGGCCTGCTTCGGCCGATCGAGCGCGATCTCGAGAACTACTCGCGTCGCATGGTTTTCGATCAGCGCGATTTCGAAGATGCTCTTCAAAACGCGGTCCTGCGCGCCTTCCGCGCGTTTGATCGCTACCGCGAGGACGCCAGCTTCCGCGCGTGGATGTTCAAGATTTTGACGAATGAGATTTTTGCCATGAATCACAAACGCGGCCGGATCCGGAAGTTCGAAGTGGCAGTCGAGCCCGATGAAATCGAAGAATTCGCCGCCTTGGAATCACCCGTGGATGCCGTTCCGTCCTGGGAGGCGCTCGCCGACGCACTCGGCGAAGATTTGCTTGCCGCGCTGCAAACGCTGAACGACTCAGAGCGCGCCGTCCTGCTCATGCGGGCGAATGGCGACTTGCGCTACCGCGAGATCAGCGAATGCCTCGGCATCCCGATGGGAAGTGTAATGGGGCATCTCTCTCGTGCCCGGCAAAAAATGCGCGACTCAATTCTGCGTTCGCGCCGGAGATCATCGCTATGAAATGCGCCGAAGTCAGAAAACTCGTCCAGCTTTACCTCGATTCCGAGCTCGACTCGAAAAACAGCTTCGAGGTCGCGGAGCATCTTGAGTCATGTGTGGAGTGCGCGGGGCTGTTTGAGGCCGAGAAAAAATTCGCCGGGCGTCTCAGCAAATTTTTGCGGAACGGTTCGCGCACGGCTTCGTTGTGGAGACGAATCGAGTCACAGATCGATTCTGTGCGTCCGATTTCTCGCACGTTTTCGGTGTTTTCGTCCTGGTGGCCTGCTGCGGCTGCCGCAGTGGTCCTGCTATTTGCGGGCGGATTGTATTGGATGAAAGCTCAGCCGCTCGATTTGGCGAAAGCCGCCGGCGAATGCCATAACGCTTATGTGCATCGGCTCGCGGCGCCGGAGTTCACCGGCGCGGTTCCGCGCGAGATAGAAAAGGAGTTCGGCTCCGAACTGGATGTAGCCGCTTTCACTTATCATCCGGCGGCGGTCGGATTCAGTTCCCGTGGCTCGCGATTCTGCCATATCACGAATGTCCCATGCGCACTCATCATGGGCGATTTCGGCAAAGTTCCCGTCTCCGTCATTGTCTTTGAAAAGTCCAAGCTGGCGCAATTTCCGCAAGCCCGAGAGAGGCTTGCTTCCAGCGATTCGGTGGTTTGCAGCCGAAGCGGCCGTTACCACTTCGCGATGCGCGTGGTGGACGGCCACGTCGTCTGCATTGTTGCCGAAGCGCCGAAGTCGCTGGTCGAGGGTCTGGCCAAGTCCGTGACCGATAGAACGTGAATCGCTTTCCACAAAAATAAAAAAATACGCAAGGAAAGGATGGCTCCCGTGAACAAACAACATTCCCTCATTGCCATCGGCGCCGCGATGCTCCTCACATCGTTCGCATCGGCACAACCAACAATCGTCAGCGCACCAGTCGGACCGCGTCCGCCTGGATTGCACGAAGGCGATTACATTGGCTTTTTGACCGTTTACAGCGCCACGGAGCAGCATCCAAATGGCGACAATACTTACGCCAACGTCCACACCGACTACCGCATCTACACAGCCGATGGACGCTTGTTTAAACAAGTGCGGAATTCGCTGAGTCCCACCGATGAAACACCGGAACGCATGACGCTGCCCAAAGGCTCTTACGTCGTGGTAGCTCAATCGGAAACAATGGGGACGGTCCACATCCCCGTCGTGATTCAAACGGGCAAGGCGACCGATCTGCGTCTTGAGCGTGTGAAGGATTGGAAACCCACGGCTATCAGTGCGCGCGACTCCGATTACGTCCGCCTGCCGAATGGCCAGATCATCGGCTATCGCGCAGCCAGCCGCTGAGTTTGCGCGTGCCTGCGAAGTAATTCGGAATGGTCAAAGCTGCGCTCAAGAATCCCTACGCCGTTATCGTCCTAGCTCTGGCGATCCTCGTCATCGGGCTGACGGCGATTTCGAAGTTGCCGACGGACATTCTGCCGACCTTCAAAACGGCGGCCGTTCAGGTGGTCACGTTCTATCCGGGCATGCCGGCGGAGGTGATGGAAAAGGACATCACCTCGCGGCTCGAACGCTGGACCGGACAGTCCAATGGCATCGCGCAGCAGGAGGCAAAGTCGATGGTCGGTGTCAGCATCGTGAAGGATTATTTTCGCGATGACATTGATCCGAATACGGCGATGTCGCAGGTCACCTCGCTCGCGATGAGCGACCTCTACTATCTGCCGCCAGGCACGATCCCGCCGATGGTGATGCCGTTTGATCCCACTGCATCAATCCCGCTCTGCCTGATCGCCGTGTCGAGCCCGCAATTCGATGAAACCAAGCTCTACGACGTCGCTTATTTCGATCTGCGTAACCGGCTGCAATCCATCACCGGCGCCATCGCGCCCGCCGTTTATGGCGGAAAACTGCGGCGCATTCTGGCCTATGTCGATCCGCTCAAAGCGCAGGCACGCGGGCTTTCGCCGCTCAACGTCATCGACGCGATCCGCGACTTCAACGTGATGATTCCCACGGGCAACGCGAAGTTTGGCGCGCTCGATTACCAGATTAACGCCAACGGCATGGTGCCCGCCGTCGCGCAGTTGAACGACCTGCCGCTAAGCGTCGGCCACGGTCCGCCGACTTACATCCGCGATGTCGCGAAGGTGGAGGACTCGAGCCAGATCCAGACGAACATCGTGCGGCTTCAAGGCAAGCGGCAGGTCTATATCCCGATCTACCGGCAGCCCGGCGCAAACACGATCGCCGTCGTTGAAGGCATCAAGGAGCAACTCAAGCCAATCCTCGAGCGCATCAAGGGGATCAACCTCGACGTGGTAATGGACCAATCGGTTTACGTGCGCCAGGCGATCCGCAATCTCGTGCAGGAAGCCGCGCTCGGTTTTCTCCTCGCCGCGGCGATGGTGTTCATTTTTCTCGGCAGCTATCGGCCGACGCTCATCGTGCTGCTCGCGCTGCCGCTCGCGGTGCTCGGCGCATTCATCGGCCTTTACTTCACGCACGAAACGCTCAACGCGATGACGCTCGGCGGCGTCGCGGTCGTCATCGGCATGTTGATCGACGAATCAATCGTCGTGCTCGAAAACACTTCGCGGCATCTGCACCTCGGCAAATCACCATTTGAGGCGGCGCTCTCCGGCGCGGGCGAAGTGACGCGTCCGCTGACCATCGTCACGATCACGGTCTCAGTCGTGTTCTTTCCCGTCGTGTTCATTGCGGGTATCGGAAAGTTCCTGTTCACGCCGCTCGCGAAGGCCGTGATCTTCGCGATCTGCACGAGCCGGCTGCTGGCCTCGACGCTCGTGCCCGTCTGTGCCGCAAAGTTTTTCAAACCGTCCACGCGCGAAAATGGCGGCTGGTTCGTGCGCGTGCAGCACCGCTATTCGCGCGCGCTCGAACGCGTGTTGCACCTGCGCTGGCTCGTGCTCGGCGCGACGGCCGCGGTGTTCATCGTCTCGATGATCGTTTTCAAATTCATCGGCACCGAACTTTTTCCGCAGACGGATGCGGGGCAGTTCATGGTGAAAGTGCGCGCGACCACTGGACTGCGCATCGAGAAGACGGAACAGCT
>DAIRIE010000052.1:0-13653 GCA_036809705.1 Chthoniobacterales bacterium | reverse complement strand
AGGCGGCGCCACGATTATCGCCCGCCTGTAGGAAGACAACCGCCCCGGCTGTCACGGCAGACAGGCGTCCTCGCCTGTCGAGGAGCAACACAACAGCCGCGACCGCAGCTTGCCTGGCGAGGCGAAGACACCTGTCTTCCGCCGCTTTGCTGTTGTGCTAACAATGCGATTAGATTCCGAGCGGCTCGCTGCTCTTATGAACGACCACCCCAAAATCTATCTCCTGCCCAACCTCATGACGGCGGGCAATCTCTTCTGCGGCTTCGCGGCCACGCTCAAGATTGTGCAAGGCGCGCTCCTCCAATGGTCCGATCCCGACGCCGCCACCGCGCTCTTTCACACCGCGGTTTGGTTCATTCTCGGCGCTTGCATTTTCGATGTGCTCGATGGCCGGCTCGCGCGACTCGGTGGCCAGGACAGCGAATTCGGTCGCGAGTTCGATTCGCTTGCCGACATCGTCTCCTTCGGCGTCGCGCCCGCGCTCATGGTCTACCGCATCGTGCTTATCGATTTTCCGCGCGCCGGCTGGCTCGTCGCATTCGTTTACCTCGTCTGCGGCGCTCTGCGTCTTGCTCGTTTCAACGCCGTCGCTGCTTCCGGTAATTCCTCAACCGGCAAAGAGTTCACCGGTTTTCCCATTCCGGCCGCGGCTGGGCTCATTGCTTCCATCACGCTCTTCATGCTCTGGTGGCTGGGCGAGCGTGATCATCTCATCGGCCGATGGAAATGGGTGCTGCCGCCGCTCATGTTATTTCTTTCGGTCATGATGTTCAGCCGGCTTAGTTATCCGAGCTTTAAAGCGATCACCTGGCGCACCACTCGCTCGCTCCCCCGTTTCGCCATCATCAGCGTCATTCTGCTCTGCACCGTGCTGTACTACGAATGGATGCCGGCGGTTCTATTCCTCAGTTATCTGCTCTACGGCTTTATGCGTCCGTGGGTGTCGAAGCGTTGGCGGCGCGAGATCGAGGAACAAATCGGCGAGGAGGATGATTTGGTGAACAGTGAACAGTGATCCGCAGCCATCAGCAAACCCTTCACTGATCACTGTTCACCGATCACCCCCCTGCCCTGATTCCAACGCCGCCAACACCTCCGGATCGCGCACATCCGCCCACGCGCCTTCCAGCTCCAGCGCCTGCACGCGTTTAGTCGATTGCGCAAGAACGCGAATCGCATCGGTCAGCTCGAACTCACCGCGGGCTGAGCGTTCCAGCTTCGCCGTGTATTCGAAAATTGTCGGGCGAAACGTGTAAACACCCGCATTGTACCAGCGACTCGTGGCCTCACCCGCTTGCGGTTTTTCGCGAACGTTAGTCACCATCCTTGCTTCATCGACAAACACCGCCCCGCCTTTGCTGCAATCTTCATCGGCCTTAACTGTCACGATTGCCTCCACTTCATCGGGCAAGCTAACGAGTCGGGAGTAGTTCGCGGCGTTGACCAGGATATCGCCGTAGTGCAATACAAATGGCTCGGCCCGGACAAAATCGCGCGCCAGTTCCACCACGCGCCCCGTCCCATCCTGGACCGTCTGGGTTACGTATTGGATTCGCAGGCCCAAGCAGGTCCCGTCGGCGAAATAATCGCGAATCGCTTCAGCGTGATAACCCACAACGATGAGGAAGTCTTTGATTTCCGCACTCTGCAATCTTTCCATGATGTGCAGCAAAATCGGTTTGCCGCGCACTCTGATCATCGGCTTGGGCAGCTCCGCTGTGAGCTCGCGCATACGCGTTCCGCGACCAGCGGCAAGGAGAACTGCTCGGGTTATCTTGGTCATTCCGAGCAGGGCGAAGCGGAGCCGAGGAATCTCCGACTATCAGCCGAAGCCGGAATAATCAGAGATGTCTCGGCTTCGCTCGACATGACAATCTTTTTGATTTGCCCCGCTTCATCGTTCAGCATCCCGCCCGTGCTGAAATTCCTCGGAAAATATCGTGAAACGGGATTGCTGCTCCTGCGCGCCAGCATTGGGCTGATCTTAATCCTAATCTGCGGGCCAGTGCTTCTGGGCGGGGAACATCGCTGGGCACAGTTCGGCAGCGCCATGCGCGTCTTTAATTTCCATGCGCACCTCGATTGGTGGGGATTTCTCGGCGCACTCGCGGGCTGCATCGGCGCGATTCTCATGCTTTTCGGCCTTGCTTTTCGCCTCGGTGTGCTGCTTGCCTTCCTCGTCGCGCTGGTCAACGCCATCGCCGTCACTCATCACGAGCATTTGCAAAACTCGGTCGTGCCGATCGAACTTTGCGTGATTCTTCTCTGCCTCGCATTTCTCGGCCCCGGGAAATACAGCGTCGATAAAGGTTGAGTCGGCTGCTCAGCGCCGCGGTCGAGCGCCGGGCGAACTTGGCTCCGCGTTGTTGCTTTCCGGCGTTTTGATCACCAGCGCCGGCAAATCAGCCTGTTTGATCATCGCGATCACCTTCGGCATTTCTTCCTGCTTAATCCCGGCCCATTTCTTCAATTGCTCATCCAGCCTGCTGTTCAACGAGGCGAAGACATCGAGCTGCCCTTTCGTCGGCTCATGATCGCCGTATTCGATGGAATGGCTGAAGGAATCGAACTCCTCATTGAGCATGTTCGGGAAGGCGAGGTTCGCTTCCGAGCCTTTCATGTTCACCTGCATCAACTGCTGCTCGACCGCCGACATGTTGCGCTCCATCGCGTCGGCCGATTCGAGCGCCACCTTCACCCGCTGTTCTTCGCCAAACTTGTCGTGCAACGTTTTGATCTGCGACTTCACATCGCGAATCTCATTCACCGCCTGGTGCAGCTGCGAAATGCGTTCCGCGACCTGCTGCGACAGCGCGAACTGTTTTTGCAATTCCGCTTCCTGACCTTGGGTGCGCGGATCCATAACCAAATGTAACGGCGCCGCCTGCGTCTTCCCGTTCGCCGTGAGCTTGATCTGATATTCGCCCGGCATGGCCAGCGGGCCGCGCGGCCCATTGCCCGAGTAAAACGCTCCAGGAATCTGCACTGGATCGTTGTAGCGCAGGTCCCAGGCGAAGCGGTTCATCCCTTCATTCGCGGGAATTGTCTTCACCGGTTCCACCCTATCCGGCCACTCCGGCGGCTGCTCATTCTCCTTTTTTTCCTTACTCGAGAGATGCCGCACCAGTTTTCCCTGCGCATCGAAAATATCGAGCGCCACTTCATCCTTCGGCGCGCTCTTGAAGTAGTAATCAATCATCGCCCCGGGCGGCGGATTGTCGCCCACCGGCTGGCGCTTATCGAACTCCTCCGGGTAATGCAATCGCAACGCAGTCTCCGGTTGATACAACACCACCTCCGCGCTGTTCTTCTGCGCATCCACCTGGCGCAACGGCGTCAGATTATCCAGCACCCAGAAGGAACGCCCATGCGTCGCCGCGACCAGATCATCATCCTTCACCACCAGATCGTGAATGGGCGATTGCGGCAGATTCAATTGCAGCGGCTGCCAATGCCCGCCGTCATCTAACGAGAAATAAACTCCAAGCTCAGTGCCGGCATAGAGCAGACCTTTGCGCTTCGGATCTTCTCGGACTGCATGGGTGTAAGCACCATCCGGAATTCCATTGGTAATCGCACTCCACGTTTTCCCGAGATCAGTCGTCTTGAAAATGTAGGGCTTGAAATCATCCAGCCGATGGCGATCGAGCGCGACATAGGCCGTCTTCGCATCGTGCGGAGAAGGATCGATGATCGAGACCGTGCTCCACTCCGGCATCTTCGGCGTCACGTTCGCCCAGGTCTTGCCGTCGTCGGTGGTCACCTGCACGATCCCGTCGTCCGTGCCCGCCCACAATGTCCCCTGCTGCCTGGGCGATTCCGCCAGGGCAAAGACGGTATCGAAATACTCGACCGACGTGATGTCGTTAGTTAGCGGCCCGCCGCTCGGCTGCTGCTTCGACTTGTCGTTCCTCGTTAGATCATTACTGATCGGCGTCCAGCTCACGCCGCCATCGCTCGATTTAAAGACGCATTCGGCCGCGGTGTAAAGCACGTCGGGATTGTGCGGCGACATCAGCAAAGGCGAGACCCATTGGAAGCGATGGACGAGATCGGCGGCACCGTGACCAGAGTTATCCAGCGGCCACACGCTCATGTCGCGCGACTGTTCCTTGGCCTTGTTGTAGCGGTTGATGTAGCCCTCGCTATTTGAATAAATCACGTGCCAGTCACGCGGGTCGGCCAAAACGAAACCGCACTCGCCGCCGCCCGCTGGGTACCAGTCCTGCGGTCCGATCACACCCGAATCGGTGCGGCTGGCGATGCAGACATTCGAGTTGTCCTGCTGCGCGCCATAGATGTGATACGGAAACGCATTATCGGTGGCGACGTGATAGAACTGCGCTGTCGGCTGGTTGTTCTGCGTCGTCCATGTCTTCCCGCCGTCAGTCGAAATGCTCGCACCGCCATCGTTCGCATTGCCCAGGCGGTTCGGATCATTGGGATCAATCCACAATCCGTGATGATCGCCATGACGTGCCGGGAGCAGATTGAAGCTTTTGCCGCCATCAACTGATTTAAACGCGCCGGTGTTGAGCACGTAAACCGTCTCCGGCGATTTGGGGTCAGCGTAGATTTTGCTGAAATACCAGGCGCGCTGCCGGAACCGGCCGTCCGTATTCACCTTTGTCCACTTCTCGCCGCCATCGTCACTGCGGAAAATGCCGCCCTCTTTCGCTTCGATTATGGCGTAAACACGGTTCGAATCCGCGCCCGAAACAGAAATCCCAATCCGTCCCAGAATTCCATCCGGTAGGCCATTCCTCGTTAGCTGTCTCCAGGTAACGCCGTTATCGTCCGACTTGTAAAGACCGCTGCCAGGGCCACCGCTGGAGAAAAACCACGGCTCTCTCCGCGCTTGCCAGAGCGAAGCGAAAACGACGTTGGAATTCTTCGGATCAAGCACGATATCGATGCCGCCCGTGTTCTCGTCTTTGTAGAGAACTTTCGTCCACGTCTTCCCGCCGTCAGCAGTGCGAAAAATCCCGCGCTCCTGGTTCGAACCAAACGCGTGCCCCAGCGCAGCGACCAGGACGACATCTGGATTCTTCGGATGCACCACGAGTGCGCCGATCTGGTGCGTGTCGCGCAAGCCGATGTTCTTCCAGTTCTTTCCGCCATCGACTGATTTGTAAACGCCGGCGCCGTACGTGGTGTTCCCGCGAATGGCCGCTTCGCCCGTGCCGACGTAAATCGTGTTGTGATCGCTCGGCGCCACCGCGATCGCGCCGATGGACGAGATGTCCTGCTTGTCGAAGAGCGGCGCCCAATTCGCGCCGCCGTCGGTGGTTTTCCAAACGCCTCCCGCGACCGCGCCAAAGTACCAGGTGTTCGGCTCACCCGGCACACCTTCGATGGCAAGCGCGCGCCCTCCGCGGAATGGCCCGATCTGGCGCCATTGCATTCCGCTGAAAAGTTTTAGATCGACCTGAGGCGCAGGAGTGGGCGAAGGCGCGGCAGAAGCAACCGCGGCAAAAAGAACCAGGCAAAAGAGCGGAAGGCGCAGAGTCATAGAATGGTAAGCTGCGAGAGCAAGGCACCGCGTTCAACTAAAATACGTGTGCCGCGCTACTTCGATCACCCGGTGCAAAACGCTTGCAACTTCCGCCGCGCGACTTTCAACTTCAACCGCCACGCGCGTCCATGACCACTGCTAACAAGATCACGCTCGTCCGCATCCTCATGATCCCGGCGTTCGTGACGATGGCGATCTATTACGGGCAGAGCATTCAGCGCGGCGAGCCGCTCGAGTGGCAACGTTATACTGCGATCGCGCTTTTCCTGCTCGCCTCCGTCAGCGACGGCCTCGATGGTTATGTCGCGCGCCGCTACAATCAGCGCAGCTCCCTCGGCGTCGTGCTCGATCCCATCGCCGACAAAGGTCTGCTCCTTAGCGGCATCATTACCCTCAGCATCAGCAACTGGAGCAAAGTCGATCCGCAGTACGGCCAATTCCCTGCCTGGTTTCCGGTGCTCGTCATCACGCGAGACGCCGTCATTCTCATGGGCACAGCGGTGCTTTATTTCCTCATCGGCCCAAGTATCAAAGTGAAACCGAGCTGGACCGGCAAAGTGGCCACGGTGTTGCAGATGGTCGCCATCGGGTGGGTGATGTTGCAGTTGCAATGGCTGCCGCTCATCTGGGTCGTGGCCGCGGCTGGTTTGTTCACGCTCGTCTCCGGCATCATTTACGTGCTCGATGGCGTGCGCCAACTCCAGGCCGGCGGTCACGCCAACGCGCCGAGTTAGCTTTGGAATGAACAACGTCGCCATCGTCGGGCGGCCGAATGTCGGAAAATCGGCTTTGTTCAATCGGCTGGCGAAACGCCGCATCGCCATCGTGCATGACCAACCCGGCATCACCCGCGACCGCATCTGCGCCAACGTGGAGGTGAACGGAAAAGCGTTCACCCTCTGGGACACCGGCGGCATTATCGGCGCGGGCGAGACCCAGCTAAGCTCTGATGTCCGCGCTGAAGCTGAACGCGCGATCGCTGAAAGCGCGTTGATCCTCTTCGTCGTCGACGCGCAAGATGGGGTGAATCCGCTTGACCGCGTTGTCGCGCGTTTGCTCCGCAGAATGCGTAAGCCAGTCCTCCTCGTCGTCAACAAAATCGACGACGCGAAGCACGAGAATCTCGCAGATGAATTCTCCGCTCTCGGTTTCGACCACATCTTCCCGCTCAGCGCAGCTCACGGCCGCGGCATCGCCGAGCTCACGAACGCGATCGCAACCACGCTCCCCGATTCCTCTCAACCTCTCAACTCCTCAACCTCTCAACCTCTCCGCCTTGCCGTCGTCGGTCGCCCCAACGCCGGCAAATCCTCGCTCATCAACGCACTGCTGAAAGACCGCCGCACGATCGTGAGCGAGATTCCCGGAACTACTCGCGACGCCGTTGACGTTGAATACGAACGGGAAGGTCGCCGCTACCTTTTCATCGACACCGCCGGCATTCGCGCCCGCAGCAAACATTCCAGCTCAGTCGAAGTCTTCTCCGTCATGCGCGCGGAGAAAACAATCGAGCGCGCGGATCTCTGCCTGCTGGTCATCGACGCGAGCGACGGCGTCCGCGCGCAGGATCGGCGAATTGCCGGCCTTATCCAGAAGGCGCGAAAATCGTGCATCGTTGTCCTTAATAAGTGGGACTTGGTTTCACAGGCGCCGGGCCAGCGGAAAGGAACGATGCGACAGCTTATCGACACCGCGCGCGCTGAGCTGTTCTTTCTCGACTACGCGCCCTTGCTGGTGACGAGCGCACTCACGCGTGAATACGCCAGCCGCATTTTTCGATTGATCGAAAAAGTGCAACACGCATCGCGTGCGCACATCGGCACCGGAAAGCTTAACCGGCTGCTGCAAGCCGCCTTCGCGCGGAATCCACCGCCGATGATTAGCGGCAAACGCTTGAAATTATTCTACGCCGCGCAAGCCGCCGCGGCGCCCGATCGCACAATCGCCCCGCCCGAATTCATCCTCTTCGTCAACTCTCCTCGCCTGCTCAGTGAGCCGTACGCCCGTTTTTTGGAAGGGAATATCCGCGAAGCTGAGCCGTATCCTGGCCTACCGATCCTGCTCACGGCGCGCGCCCGCACACAGAGTCATCCCGAGCCGCGTTAGACAATGCCAGTCCGGCTCGGACCGAGGAACCCCACAAACGTTCGTTGACGCGCCGTGTGGATGAGAGCTCCCTCCTCACGTGGGGATGACAGATCGCGCTTCGGTGGGACAGGCGTAGTTGATCGAACGTTCCGCCGTCAGAGTGTGTCATACCCACTCTCAATGAAATCCACGCAGGAAATTACGCAGCAGGTGCAGGAGCTCGGTCGCTGGATCCCGCCGCTTCGCGAACAGGTCGGCCACGTCGTCATCGGGCAAAAATATCTGGTCGATCGCCTTCTGCTCGGACTTCTCGCCAATGGTCACGTGCTGCTCGAAGGCGTTCCCGGTCTGGCGAAAACGCTGACCGTGAAAACGATGGCCGCGTGCATCAACACGGGCTTCCAGCGCCTGCAATTCACGCCCGACCTTTTGCCGGCCGATTTGATCGGAACACTCATCTACAATCCGCGCGACGGTGAGTTCACCACCAAGTTCGGTCCAATATTTTCGAACCTGATCCTGGCCGACGAAATCAACCGCGCGCCAGCCAAAGTGCAGAGCGCGCTGCTCGAAGCGATGCAGGAACGCCAGGTTACCATCGGCGAAAAAACTTATCCTCTCTCCGATCCCTTCCTCGTTCTCGCGACGGAGAACCCGCTCGAGCAGGAAGGCACCTACCAGCTTCCCGAGGCGCAGCTCGACCGCTTCATGTTCAAACTCAACATCGGCTACCCGCAAAAAAGCGAAGAGCGCCGCATCCTCGACTTGATGGCGACCTCTTCGCCGGACTTGCGCGTCTCCGCCGTAGTCGATCCGCAGCAGATCATCGCCGCGCGCGAGATCGTGAACAGCATTTACATCGACGACCGGGTGAAGGATTACATCGTGGACATCGTCTGGGCCACGCGCGATCCCGCCGCTTACAAACTCCAGCTCGAAGGTCTCGTGCGCTACGGCGCCTCACCGCGCGCCACGATTTATCTCGCGCTCGCCGCGCGCGCCCACGCCTTCCTCAATGGCCGCGGCTACGTCACCCCCCAGGACATCAAAAGCATCGGCCCCGACGTGCTGCGCCACCGCATCATCGTCAGCTACGAGGCGGAGGCGGAGTCGATTACGAGTGAGACGATTGTGGGGCGGATTTTTGCGGGACTGCCGGTGCCGTGATGGGCAAGTGAATAGTGACTGGTGACTAGTGAATGGACTCGCCGGCGCGGTCGTTTCGTGATCTGAAGGTTTATGCCGCTGCTCGAGCTGCGGCCCAGAGGATTTATTCGGTCACCTCCCATTTTCCACGCGAGGAACGATTCGCATTAAGTGATCAGATCCGTCGCAGCTCACGCGCGGTGAAAGCAATGCTGGGCGAAGCGTGGGCCCGTCGACGATATACGGCTGCTTTCATTAACAAGATTGATGAAGCACTGGGAGAAGCCAACGAGACTCACTCCTGGTTAGATGATGCTCTGGATTGCGGCTATCTCTCGCGCGCTGATTTCGACGAGCTCAACCTCGAATATCAACGGATCGGCGGGATGCTCTCGCGTGTGATCGACCGCGCCGACGACTTTTGTAAACACGGCCCCTCGACTGATTATCGCTCGCTCGTGCGCGAGGAAGAGGAAAGTCCATTCACCAGTCACTAGTCACCATTCACCAGTGGAAACAGAAGAGATCCTCAAAAAAATCCGCACACTCGAACTCAAAACCCGCGGCCTGGTCGAGACCGCTTTCGCCGGCGATTACCATAGCGTTTTCAAAGGGCGCGGGATGAATTTCGAAGACGTGCGCGAGTACCAACCGGGCGATGAGATTCGCGCCATCGACTGGAATGTGACGGCGCGGCTGGGTAGTCCATTTGTGAAGAAGTTCACCGAGGAGCGCGAGCTGACGGTGATGCTGATCGTCGATGTGAGCGCATCGGGAAATTTCGGGAGCACGACGCAATCGAAACGAGAGCTGGCGGCGGAGGTCGCGTGCCTGATCGCCTTCAGCGCGATCCGCAATAACGACAAAGTGGGGCTGCTGCTTTTCAGTGATCGGCTGGAGCTTTTCATCCCGCCGAAGAAGGGGCGCTCGCATACGCTGCGGATAATTCGCGAGATTTTGTTTTTCGAACCGGCTGGCCGCGGCACAGATGCGGCCGCAGCGCTGGGTCATCTCAATAAAATTGTGACGCGTCGTGCCGTGGTTTTTCTGATTTCGGATTTTCAGGCGCAGGATTTTGCGCGCGAGCTCGCGGTGACGGCGCGGCGGCACGATCTCATCGCAATTCGGATCCAGGATGAACGGGAGACGGCGTTGCCGAACATCGGCATTATCACTCTCGAAGATGCGGAGACCGGCGATCAGCTTGAGATCAACACGGCGGATCGAAATGTGCGCAGCCGCTTCGCCTCGCTGGCCGAGGCGCAGCAAAGCGAGCTAACGCGGGTTCTGCGGCAGAATCGCATCGACCGGATCGACTTGCGGACGGGTGAAGACTACCTGCCCGCGCTGCGCACATTTTTCAAAAACCGCGAACGGCGGTTGATGGTGCGGTAGCGATGCAATTTCTCGCGCAGGAAACATTTAACGACATCGCGGGTCCGGTGGGTTACTCGCTCATTCCGCCCTGGGTTGTCTTCGCTGGGAGCGTGGTCGTGCTCGCGTTGCTGGGGCTGCTTGGCTGGTACGCGCGCAGGTTCTTTCGCAAACAAAAACCGGCGCTCTCTGCGCGAGAGCGGACGGTGGCGGCGTTGGATGAAATGGAAACGGAGCTCGTTAGCACGCCTCCGTATCAGTTCAGCATCAGCCTTTCTGATGTCCTGCGCCGCTATGTGCTGGAGCAGTTCAATCTGCCCATGACGCGGCAGACTTCGATCGAGTTTTTGAATGCGATTTCGTCGGCCACAAGCTTCACGCCGCCCGAGAAGGAGTTGCTGGCCGATTTTTTGAATCGCTGCGATTTGATCAAGTTCGCGCGCTACGAGGCGACGGCGGAAGACAGCCGCCTGTTGTTGAACGAGGCGCGCCGATTTGTGCAAGGAGGAAACCTTGTCGCCGCGTGATTGGTTTCACGGCCAGGGATTGGCCTTCGCGCACCCGTCGCTGCTGTTGTCACTGCTGCTGCTGCCGCTGCTGGCATGGTTGCGCGGGAAGTTCGGTCCGCGCGCAGCCATTGTCTTTTCCGCGACGTCGCCGTTTCGCGTGATCGGCAAAAGCAGCGTCAGTCGCGCAGGGCAGATTCTGCGTGCGCTGCTCTGGGTAACGCTGGCGGCATTCATGGTGGCGATGGCGCGGCCGCAGCTCGGTAAATCGCTCACGCAAGTGGAGGCGAGTGGGATCGACATCATGCTCGTGCTCGACGTTTCCGGTTCGATGTTGATCAAGGATTTCACCATTGGCGGAGAGGAAGCGACGCGGCTCGATGCGGTGCGGGAAGTGACGCGAAAATTCATCGAGGGACGGCCGAATGATCGCATCGGCATGATCGCTTTCGGCACCCGGCCGTACGTCGTTAGCCCGATGACGCTCGATCATGAATGGCTGCTGCAAAATCTGGATCGGGTGAGGATCGGGTTGGTCGAAGGCGCGACCGCCATCGGCTCGGCCATGGCGTCAGCGGGAAATCGTCTGAACGATAAACAATCCAAGAGCCGCGCGGTGGTGTTGCTGACGGATGGCGACAATAACGCGGGCAAGATTCCGCCGAATACGGCCGCGGAAGCGCTCAAGGCATTGCGTATAAAGTTTTATGCGGTCGGCATCGGGACCAATGGCATTGCGCCATATCCGATCTTCAATCCGCGTACGGGGAATCCGGTGACGGACGCAACGGGGAACGTGCTGTATGAAAACGCGCGCGTGAGTTTCAATGAGAGTGGCCTGCGCGAGATCTCGCAAATCGCCGACGGAAAATTTTATCGCGCGACCGACACGCGCTCGCTCGAGGGCATCTTCGCCGAGATCGACAAGCTGGAGAAGACGAAGGTGAGCGTGAAGAAATACCAGCAGTATCGCGATCTTTTTCCGGCATGCATTGCCGCGGGATGCGGTTTGCTGGTTACGCAATTGCTGCTTGGGCAGACGATCTGGAGGCGATTGCCGTGAGAGCGCACCGTCATCCCGAGCGAAGCAAGGCGGAGTCGAGGAATCCCGTGGAAGTCACCTTTAAGGTAGCGCCTGGGGATTCTTCGGCTCCGCTCCGCTTCGTTGAGAATGACCGTCGCATGAAACGATGAGCTTCGGCGCGCCAATCTGGTTCTGGGCACTGGCCATCTTGCCTGTGTTCGTGCTGCTCTATCTCAAGAACGAGCGGCGCAGCGCAGCGTTATTGCGCGAGTTTGTCTCGCCGCGTTTGTTGCCGCAGCTCGCTGGCAATATCGATCGCGTCCGTCGCGCATTACGCTTCGGCTTCGTTTTGCTGGCGCTGGCGCTGGCGATCATCGCGCTGGCTAAACCGCGCTGGGGTTACACCTACGAAGATGTGAAACGGCGCGGGCTCGATCTGCTCATCGCGGTGGATACTTCGCGCAGCATGCTTTCTAACGACGTCGCGCCCAATCGGCTGGCGCGCGTCAAGCTGGCGGCGCAGGATTTGATTACCGAACTGAATGGCGATCGCGTCGGGTTGATCGCGTTTGCCGGACGCGCGTTTCTCCAGGCGCCGCTGACGATCGACTACGACGCGGCTGTCGAGTCGATCAACGATCTCGATACGAAAACGATCCCCGAAGGCGGGACCAACATCAGTGAAGCGATCCGGCTGGCGGCCTCCACGTTCGGGAAAAGCGCGATGGGAAATCGCGCGCTCATAATTTTCACCGACGGCGAGGAGTTGAATGGCGACGCGGTGCAGGAGGCGAAGAAAGCGGCGCAGGCGGGCGTTAAGATTTTCACGGTGGGCGTCGGCACGCCGCAAGGCTCGCTTATCCCGGTGGAGAACGGATTTGTGAAAGACCCGAAAGGTCAGGTGGTGAAATCGAAGCTGGATGAGAATCGGCTGCGCGAGATCGCGAACGCGACGGGCGGGATGTATCTGCACCTGGAGAGCGGGCCGCAGACGATGCGTCAGCTTTACGGTGAAGGTTTGTCGAAATTGCAGGCGGCCGAAATCGATGCGCGGCTTTCGCAGCGGCCAATCGAGCGCTACGAGTGGCCGCTCGGGGCGGCGATCATCGCGCTAATCGGATCGTTGTTTATCAATGATCGAAAACGAATCCG
The DNA here is from genome assembly GCA_036809705.1 of Chthoniobacterales bacterium. Lineage (GTDB taxonomy): Bacteria > Verrucomicrobiota > Verrucomicrobiia > Chthoniobacterales > UBA10450 > AV69. The sequence continues at coordinate 848 of DAIRIE010000052.1, read as the reverse complement.
GCAGCGTGCAGTGATGCCGCGGCCGGCGACTCCGACAGATTTCGCGAGCAGAGCCTCGGTGACAGCGGCGGCGGCGCTGCTTTTGGTGAGCGGGAATTTGCTTGCGAGCGCGCCGGGGATCGATGCCTACGAGCAGGGCAAATATGATGAGGCGCTCAAGCAATTCGAGAGCACGCTGGCTGAGCATCCGCAGAGTCATGCCGCCGACCGGCTGCAATTCGACGCCGGTGCGGCGGCTTACAAACGAGAGGAGTATGACAAGGCGTTACAGGCTTTTAGCCAGGCACTGCTTTCCCGGGACACGCAGCTGCAAAGCAAGAGCCATTACAACCTCGGCAATACCCTCTACAAACGTGGTGACAAAAAGACCGGTGATGATCAGAAGCTGGCGGACTGGACGGGCGCGCTCCGGCATTACGAAGAGACGATGAAGCTGGACCCGAAGGATCGGCAGGCGAAGGAGAACTACGAGTTCGTGAAGAAAAAGATCGACGATCTGAAAAAGAAAAAGGAGCAGCCAACACCCACGCCTACTCCGTCGCCGCCGCAGAACAAGCAGCAGCAGAAACAGGACAAGCAACAGGACCAGCAAAAGGGCAACGACAAAAGCGACCAGCAGAAGCACCAGGATCAGCAGCAAGAGCAAGATCAGCAGCAGCAGCAGCAGAACAATCAGCAGCAGCAGCAGAAACAGGACGGCCAGAACCAGCAACAGCAAAATTCACAAGGCAATCAGCGCGATCAGCAGAACAAGAACGAGCAGCCGACGCCAACTCCTTCGCCCAGCGCAGGCGAGAATCGCGAAGAAAAGAAGCCGCAGAACGCGGGTGAATCACCGACGCCCAGTC
>DAIRIE010000051.1:6879-13959 GCA_036809705.1 Chthoniobacterales bacterium | reverse complement strand
AGTCTGGACGATCCAAAAACGACGGTTGAGCTGTTGCGGGCGAACTCGGTGGTGGGCGTGACCGCCTTCTTCGAACGCGGCCAGATGAAGAGCGTCGGGATTCAATGCGCCATCTGTCATTCGACGGTTGATAATTCATTCGCGCGCGGGATTGGACGCCGGCTGGACGGTTGGCCCAACCGCGATCTAAACATTGGCGCGATTGCGAACCTTTCCCCGAACCTCGAGCCGATGGCGAAAGCTTTACACAAGGACGTTCCGACGGTGCGGAAGCTGGGGACCAGGAAAATACGATGCGGAATTGAACCTCGACGGAAAAGCATTCCAGCCCAATGGACGCTCGGGCGCGACGGTTATCCCAGCAGCCTATGGACTTTCAGGCCAGAACCTTCACACTTACGAAGGGTGGGGCGGCGTTCTCTACTGGAACGCTTACGTGGCCAATCACGAGATGCATGGTGAAGGAACGTTCTACGATCCGCGTCTCAAACGGTCGCAATTTCCTCTGGCTGTGAGCGAACGCCTCTACGACGTGCGCCATACGCCCGATCTCGTGACCTCGAAGCTATCGGCACTCCATTTTTATCAATTATCATTGCCAGCACCCAAGCCGCCGGCGAACTCCTATGACCACGCGCTCGCTCGACGAGGCAAAGCCATTTTCGAAGGGCCGGCCAAGTGCGCGACCTGCCATGCGCCTCCGCTTTTCAGCGAACCGGGATGGGCCATGCACAGCGGCGCCGAAATTGGAATGGACAATTGGCAGGCCGACCGCTCACCCGATCATCGTTACCGCACGACGCCGTTGGCCGGTTTGTTCGTGCGCGAAAAGGGCGGGTATTATCACGATGGCCGTTTCGCCACCTTGCGCGACGTGGTGAATCCCTACGAAAAACCGCTCCATCTCAGGTTGACCGAAGCGGACAAGACGGCGCTGGTGGAGTATTTGAAGTCGCTCTAGCGCCGGCTCAAGGTCGACTGACAGTTCGGACGCCGGCGAACACCGGGGTTGCGTATTCGGGACGCCTTCGTCCCAATGATGGAATCCTTCGCTGCGCGAGATTAATGCTGGTCAAATGCAAGCCGTTGATACCGCGGCGTTAACTTCTTGTTCTACGGTTCTGGCACGAAGCGTGCAAAGGCGCGGTAATAACTCCGACCCGCCTTATGAATGATCTGCGCTTTTCCATTCGCCAGCTCCTCAAAACGCCCGCCTTTTCCGCCCTCGCCATCGTCACCCTCGCGATCGGCATCGGCATGAACACCGCGATCTTTACCCTGATCAACGATCTGTTCTTGCGCGGCCTTCCGTTCCAGGATCCGGAACGCGTCGTCCACGTTTATCAGGAGGATAAGTCGCGCAACATCGAGCAGGGACCGATGTCGGTCCCGAAGTTTTGGCATTACCGCGACGCGCAAAATGTCTTCACTGAGTTCGCTGCCGATGCCGGAACCGGGTTTATCGTCACCGGTCTGGCTGAACCGATGCAGATCAACGGGGATAACGTGACCGCTAACTATCTGCCATTGCTCGGAGTGAAAGCGATCATGGGCCGGCTGTTTCGTCCCGAGGAGGAGATGAAGGCCGATGTCGCCGTGATCAGCGAGCATTTCTGGAAAAGTAAACTCGCTGGTGACGCCAATGTGCTGGGACGCAGCATCACTTTGAATGGAGTGCCGAATACCATCATCGGCGTCATCCCCACCATGCCCATCTCGTGGTTTGGCCCCGCTCTGGAAGTCTGGACGACGAAGCCTTTCGAACTTCCCGGCACGTCGAAAGAATTGATCATGCGCGGAGTTAGTTTCCTAAGAGCGATCGGACGACTTAAACCCGGAGTAACCCTCGAGCAGGCGAAGGCGAACCTTGCCGCGGTAGCACATGGTTACCAGGCCGCAAACGGCGAAAAGGCGGATGCTTCGTGGCAACCCGATCCCGTCCCATTGCCGCAGGATGCCTTTGGCCAGTTGCGTCCGGCATTCCTCACTCTGGTCGCGGCAGTCGCAGTCGTGCTCCTCATCGCGTGCAGCAATGTCGCCAATCTGTTGCTCGTTAGGTTCACGGGCCGCAAACGCGAGATCGCGCTGCGTGTGGCGCTTGGCGCATCACGCAGCGGCATCGTGCGATTGTTTGTGGTTGAGAGCACGCTGCTGAGCGTCATCGCGGGAGTCATCGGGGTTTGTCTCGCTTTATGGGTCGTGCCTCTCGTGCCGAAATTAGCCGGCCAGAATGTGCCCATCGGCAGCACCAGCGCGCTTAATTACCCAGTCCTCGCATTCACCTTCATTCTATCGCTGCTTACCGGAGTGGCGATGGGCGCTTAATCCCGCGCTGCAAAGCTCCAAGTCCGATCTGGTGGAAGGACTCAAGGAAGGCGGGCGTGGGACTGCCGGCAGCGTGGCTCAGCAGCGTTTCCGCCGCGCGTTGGTCGCCTCGCAGGTCTGCCTGTCCGTCGTGCTCCTCGCGGGCGCCTCGTTGTTGATTGCCAGCTTTATGCGTCTGGCAAAAGAGAACGCGGGTTTTCGCGTCGATCACATTTGGGCCTGTGGCATCGGTCTGCCGCCGAGCAGTTATCCGGATAGACCTTCCTATGCGCGCTTCGCGCGGAGCTTGCAGAATGAACTTCAAACCCAGCCTGGCCTCGAAGCCGCTGCCTTAACTGATGCCGTGCCGCTCGGCGGCGGTTTTTCCAGCACGCCTTACACTCGCGCCGATCGCAACATCATTCCACTTAATCAGCGGCCACTCGGACTGAACCATAGTATCTCGCCGTCGTTCCTGAAGCTATTCGGCATTCCACTTATCGCCGGCCGCGGGTTCGACGACCGCGATAACCTCGACGGCCCGCCCGTCGTTCTCATCAGCCAGTCCGCGGCAAAGAAGCTATTCCCCGGCGAAGATCCCATCGGCCACCAAATGTTCTTCGGCACCGACAATGGCACGGGACTGCTAACTCAGATTGTCGGCGTGGTTGGCGACATTCGCTTTCGCAAGCTCGACCAGGCTGATGACGTTGAGTTCTATCGCCCGATACAACAGCGCATTTTCCCTTTCGTGAACGTAGTCATTCGCAGTGTGCTCCGCCCGGATGCGGTTGCGCGCACCGTGCGCGGCGCGTTGAATAAGCTCGATCCCGAGCTTCCGCTTATTCAGCCGGCCACCATGGACAAGGTCTTTTCCGATTCCCTCGGTCAGCAACGACTCACTACTACTCTGCTCGGCGTCTTCGCCGCGGTCGCGTTGCTCCTCGCCATTATCGGCATCTACGGCGCAGTGGCCTATACCGTCGCGCAACGCACCGGAGAGATCGGCGTGCGAATGGCGCTTGGGGCGCAAACGGTCGATGTGCTGAGCATGATTGTGCGGCAAGGTATGGTTCCGGTCTTCATTGGACTCGGCATCGGGCTGGGCTCTGCCCTGGCCCTTGGACGCCTGCTCAGCGCGCAGCTCTATCAAGTTTCGCCAAGTAACCCAATACTTCTCGCCTCCACCGCGCTGCTACTCGCATTCGTCGCCCTCATCGCCTGCCTTTTCCCTGCACGACGCGCGACGCTAGTAAATCCCATCGAAGCGCTGCGGGCGGAATAGCTATCTTCTACGGGAAACGCCGCGACCGCGACAGCGCATCGTCAAACCTCCGGACATAACATCCACCGTTGCAGCAAAGCTGGTTCGCCCGCTTGCATGCGAAATCTGGCGTGCGGTCTACAATTGGCGTATACAATGATGATCGAAAAACCGCTGTTGAGGCGGCGGTTTCCCGGGTAAAAAGCACCGTTAGCTCAATTGGCAGAGCAGCTGACTCTTAATCAGCGGGTTGCTGGTTCGATTCCAGCACGGTGCAGTTTTCAGCGCTGGAGCGAAGCGTTCCAGCACGCCAGGCACTACACCGGAGATGAATTCGTTACTTTTCAGCACTGCTTTGGTCTTGCTTTCGACCGGGCAGTCTGAGGTACTCTCTGGGCGGCGAGACACACCAGCTTATGAAAACAATTATTCTTTCTCTCAGCATCGCGGCGTTCAGCCTCAACATTCAGGCGCAAACCGCACCTGATGTTCCGACGAAATACAACGAAGCGACCGTCGCCCAGCTCCAGGCGGCAATGGCTTCGGGCAAACTCACATCGGTCGAGCTGACCAAATATTACATCGCGCGCATCGTCGCTCTCGACCAGAGCGGCACTGACAACGGGGTGAACTCCATCATGGAATTAAACCCCGATGCGCTCGAGCTGGCGGAGCGCGCCGACAGATTGCGCAGGCAAGGCACTGTCCTCGGACCGCTGCACGGCATTCCCGTTTTGATTAAAGACAACATCGACACGGGCGACAAGATGCAAACCAGCGCGGGATCGTTTGCCCTGGTGGGCAGACCGGCGTTGCGCGATTCCACCGTGGCGGCGAATTTGCGCGCGGGCGGCGCCGTCATTCTCGGAAAAACGAATCTCTCGGAGTGGGCCAACTTCCGTTCGTTCGAAGCAACCAGCGGCTGGTCCGGACGAGGCGGGCAGACGAATAATCCTTACGCGCTTGATCGGAATCCTTGCGGCTCGAGCGCCGGCTCGGGCGCGGCAGCTTCAGCCAATTTCGCCACTGTCTCGCTGGGCAGTGAAACCGACGGGAGCATCGTCTGTCCAGGCAACGCTAATGGGGTGGTCGCGCTCAAGCCTACGGTAGGTCTGGTCAGCCGGGCTGGCGTTGTCCCCATTTCCCACACGCAAGACACCGTCGGCCCGCACGCGCGCACCGTGGCCGATGCCGCTGCGACTCTCGGGATTATCCAAAGCCGCACGTTCGATGGACGTGATCCGGCCACTGGCGGTGTACCGCTGGGCTGGCAGGGGACAGGAAAGCAGCGGCCGACGAATATTCCCACGGACTATACTCGCTTCCTGGACCCGAATGGGCTCAAGGGCACCCGCCTGGGCCTAACGCGCGTAGGATTGACCGGTTTTACCAACGTATCCACACCACAGCCGGTGCTGGACGAATTCGAGCAAGCGGTAAAATCTCTGAGGGACGCAGGAGCGACCGTGATCGATCTCGACGCGCAAGGTTTCACCTTTCCCATGCCGTTTAACGCCGAATTCCTCGTTCTCTGCTACGAGTTCCGCCAGGACGTCAGGGCCTATTTCCAAACGCGGGTGGGCGTGCCGGTGGCTGGTGGCACACTTCACACCGCGATCGAGTTCAATCGGGCTCATGCCGCTATCGAGATGCCATTTTTTAATCAGGATATCTTCGTGTTCTGCGCCGCGCTCGAGCAGGGCCCGGACACGCCACAGCCGCTGTTCGGCGGGTTGACGTACAACCAGGCGCTACAGAGGGATCATCATGCCGGCGTTGAAGGGATCGATGCCGCCCTTAGGAAATTTAATCTCGATGCTGTCGTCTCTGCGACTGACAACCCGGCGTGGACAACCGACTTAATTTACGGCGATCGCTTCATCTTTGGGACATCAAATCTCGCCGCTACCGCAGGCTATCCTATTATCCAAGTGCCAGCGGGTATGGTGTTCGGTACTCCGCTCGGAATCAGCTTCTTCGGCACCGCTTTTAGTGAACCAACGTTGATCAAGCTAGCCTCGGGGTTTGAAGCAGCGACCGAGGTGCGAAAGAAAAATCCGCCGAAGTTCCTTGATACGACGCCAGCCCATCACATTAAGGGGACCGACCTCACCCCGCCGGCCCAAGATACAGACGTGGTAAATCCCGAAAACGCTAAAAAGATGCCGCACCATATGTAAGTGCTCGTGGTGTCATTCGGCGTTTCGGTTCTTTATTGGCAGAGAGGCGAAGAATCGCTCGTTTGCGTGACAGAGCACAAAGGGCCAGGAAGCTGCCGATGACTACCGCACGCTATCTCTTCGTCGTGGCTCTTCTTCCTCTTGGAGTGGTCGCCCAGGATTCACCAGCGCCCGCTCCAAGCCTTGTCGCAACAGCGTTGAGCCCGGGGACCTTGCCACCTGCGCCGCCGGCTCCGGATGCGAACGAATTGGCAAGGCTTCTGAAAGAGTTTCTCGCCGGCGCCTCGCGCAACGATCTCTCTGCGCACGAGCGCTTCTGGGCCGATGATCTGATTTACACCGGCTCAGTGGGTCGGCGGCTCGGCAAAGCGGACATTCTGCGCGAAGTGCGCGCGGAAGGCCCGCCTAAGGCTGACGAAGGCACGACCACCTACACGGCCGAGGAGATTCGCATTCAGCAATACGGTGACGCGGCGATCGTCGCGTTCCGGCTCGTTGGCACCACAACGAAGGGCGATAAGACAGAAGTGGCGAACTATCTCAACTCCGGCACGTTTCTGAAACGCAACGGCAAATGGCAGGTGGTCAATTGGCAGGCAACGACGATGCCCGCCAAAGCGGAAGAAAAGAAGTAGTCGCGTCCGCGCGCGCTCTGAGCTGCCAGACCAGCTTCACGCCACGCGGGGGCTTCTAACCGACATACCGCTGCGCGATCGGCATGCGACGGCCAACTCCGAAGGCGCGGCTCGTCACTTTCAATCCCGGCGCGGCCTGCGCGCGTTTGTATTCATTCAAATCGACCCGGCGCTGAATCCAGCGAACGGTCTTTTCGTCGAAGCCGGCGTTGATGATGTCCGGCACGCTGAGATTCTCTTCGACGTAAAGGCGCAGGATGGAGTCGAGCACATCGTAAGGCGGGAGCGTGTCCTGGTCTTTCTGGTTCGGGCGCAACTCCGCGCTCGGCGGTTTGTCGATGGTAGAGTGCGGAATGATCTCGCATTCACGATTGATGAAACGCGCCAGCTCGTAAACCATGGTCTTGGGCACGTCACTGATGACGGCGAGACCGCCGGCCATGTCGCCGTAAATCGTGCAATAACCAACCGCCAGCTCGCTTTTGTTACCAGTGGAAAGAACGATGTGACCGAACTTGTTGGAGAGCGCCATGAGCGTCATGCCGCGAAGTCGCGCCTGCATGTTCTCTTCCGCGGTGTCTTCAGTCCGGCCGGCGAAGACTTCTTTGAATTGCGCCTTGAACGTCGCGAAGGCTTCCGCGATGGGAATTTCGAGACACTCGATCCCGAGCTTCTGCGCCAGCGCGAGCGCATCGAC
>DAIRIE010000051.1:0-6869 GCA_036809705.1 Chthoniobacterales bacterium | reverse complement strand
GAAAACTGGCTCGGCATGGAAACGCCGCTGACGTTCTCGCGCCCGAGTGCATCCGCGGCAATGGCGGCGACAACGGCAGAATCGATGCCGCCACTCAATCCGAGCACCGCGCTTTTGAATCCGCACTTGGCCAGGTAATCGCGCAGGCCGAGTCGCAGCGCGGCGTAAAGCTCATCGACGACATCGACGTTGGAAATCTTCTGACACGGCGCGGCTTCGGTATCGACGAGCTCGACCGTCTCAGCAAATGACGCCAGCTGGGAAAGCAATTCGCCGCGTGCATTCACCGCGAGCGAATGTCCGTCGAAGACCAGCTCGTCGTTCCCGCCGATGGCGTTGCAGTAAAAAATCGCGCGGCCGTGTTCGCCGGCCAGACCGCAGATCATCTCACGCCGAATCTCCGGTTTGCGCACGCTAAATGGTGAAGCGCTGACGTTGAGAATAATCTCCGCCCCCTGCGCGACGAGCGCGCGCACCGGATCGACATCGTAGAGCTGCCGCGGGAGATAACGTTCCGTCCAGATGTCTTCGCAAACGGTGACGCCGATTTTGCGACCGCGGAAATCGAGCGGCGCGATGTTCGCCGCCGGTTGGAAGTAACGGTCTTCATCAAACACATCGTAGGTGGGCAGGAGCGATTTGTGCGCTTTCTGCATCGGCCGGCCGGGTTGGAGAAGAGCGGCGGCGTTGTGAAACGGTTTGCCCGGTCCGGTATTCGGATCGACAAAGCCAACGAGCAACGCGGCGCGGCCGAGACGCGCCTGGAGTTCGTCGAGCACCTTGACATTATCGGGAACGAAGCGCGATTTGAAGACGAGGTCCTGCGGCGGGTAACCGGGAATCGCCAGCTCCGGCGTGAGCACGATCTCGGCGCCGTCGCGCTCGAGCTGCTCGTAGGCGCGGACGATCTTCTCGAAGTTACCGCGCAGATCACCGACGGTGGCGTTGATTTGTGCGAAACCGACTTTCATCGCGGCGACTCAGAGTATGCGCCGCGTGCGCGCGAGCAAAGATTTTCGCTATTTTCCGGGATCGGAAGTGCGGTGCTCGTAGCCGCCGTTGAGCGCTTTATCGGCGCCTTCGACGAAGACTTTCCCCCACTGGATGAGACAGGCGGCGGCGAAACCAGCCAACGCGCAAAGGATCACTTTTTGGAAAAACGTGGCCTGCATCGTTACCGGTAAGGAGCACGTGAAGTGCCATGGTGGCCTCACCAAAAACCCCATTGTCGCGTCTGCATGATCCAAAGCCCGAGGAGGCAATTGGTCGTGGCGTGCGCGATGATGCAGGAAGTGAGCCTGCGCGTCCGGTAGGCGACGACGTTGTAAATGCCGCCGGTGAGAAGTGCAGCCGGCCAATCAGCGCGCGTGTGACTGAAAGCGAAGGCAAGCGTCACGATGGCAAATGAAGTCCAGCTGAACGTGCCGAACGGAACGCGCTCGAAATTTTCGTCGATGAGGAAACGCAGCAGGAACGCGCGCCAGAAAATTTCCTCGACGAAAGGAACGATGACGACGAGGCGAATGAATCGCAGCAGCACCGTGACTGAATAGAGGTGAGAGTCGCGCAGGAGAGTCGGATCAAACCCGATCGTGCGCGGGGTAAAACCCAGGAATTGCTGCGGCGCAACCCAGATGAAAAAGACGATGGCGCCGACAAGAAGCGCCACTGCGACAAACCTGGGACTCGTTAGCTCATAAGAGCGCCGAAAGTAAAACAGCAGCGCGCCACAGGCGATCGTTTGCAGCGGATAGATCCAGAACTCCGCGTGCTGCAGGAGGAATGATTGGCCGAGGTCCGGCAGCCATTGTCCGGCCGCAAGCAACGCGATGAAGCAGCCCATCGGCAGCACGTGAGCGAGCATGGCGCGGCGATTGGATTGCATTGAGGGAAAAACGAGGCGCGCTATTCTTGCGGCGTGCCGGAGGAGGACAAGCGCGAAACTGACGATGCGCTCATGCGCAGCATCGAGCAGGAGCTCGAGGCGAAACGGCAGCAATGGGAGCGCGCCCGTGAAAAGCAACGCAACGTGCGAATGCTTGCATTCAGCTTTCTCTCGCTCGTCATCATGGGCGGACTAATGGCGCTGTTCTTCGTCTTCTCGCGAGCTAACGAGGTCTGGGAGCAGCGCGCTCTTTCACCGTCAGCGACGCCGATCCCCTCACCTCAACGGTCGCCCTGAAATCGATCTGCCGCCGAGGAGGGGCGACAGCGGCAAGGCGTTTCAGCGGCCGGCGTAGCTCACCCGCCAGATGGTATCGTTGCCATCTTCGCTGAAGAGAAGGCTGCCATCTTTGGCGACGCAGATGCCGACCGGACGTCCCCACACGTCGCCGTTCGGCGCGACGAAGCCGGTGACGAAGTCTTCGTACTCGCCACGCGCTTTGCCGCTCGAGCCATCGAATGGCACGCGCACGATCTTATAGCCGGTGCGATGCTGCCGATTCCAGGAGCCGTGCAGGGCGACGAAGATATCACCGCGATATTCCACCGGGAATTGTTCGCCGGTGTAGAAGCACAAGTTCAGCGGAGCGGAGTGCGATTGCAGGAGTACATCCGGCACGATGACATTGCTCGCCAGCTCCGGGTGTTTCCCCCGGTGGCGCGGATCGGGATTGGCGCCCAGATAAAACCAGGGCCAGCCGTAAAACCCACCAGGCTCAACGTGACTGATGTAATCGGGAACGAGATTCTCACCGAGTTCGTCGCGCTCATTCGTGCTCATCCATAGCTCGTTAGTTCCGGGACGAAATGCGATGCCGACCGCGTTGCGAATGCCCCACGCGAAAACTTTTCGCCCGCTGCCATCGGGATAGAACTCGAAGATGCGGGCGCGGTCTGCTTCGGAAGCGTCGTCGGAGTTGTTCGACCGTGAACCGATGGAGACATACATCTTTTTTCCCTCGCGCGAGAAAACAATGTCGCGCGTCCAATGCCCGCCGCCGCGCAGAAGTCCGCCGCCGGAAAGCTCCGCGCCGAGTTTTTCAGCCGGCGCGCGAGCGTGCGCATCACCATTGCGATAAGGAAATCGGATGATGCCGTTCGTGTTCGCGACGTAGAGAAACTGCGGATCATTTCCCGGTGGATAGAACGCGAGACCGAATGGCCGATTCAAACCTGAGTCAGCGAAACGCTCGATGCGGCCATCAGCATGCATGACCTTGATTTGATCGACGCGACTCTCGGTGATGAAAACGTCGCCGTTTGGCGCGGTGAGGAGGAAGCGTGGATCGCGCAAGCCGCTGACGACCTGTTCGACCTTGAATCCTTGCGGCCCCCGCAATTCGGCGCCAGGCGGACGCTTGATTACGCGCGGGCCATTCTCGGTGGACTCGCGGGCATTGGGCGGGGGAAGATCGGCCGGAGTGATTTTTCGCCGCACACCTGGCGCGTCAGTGCTCCAGTCGCCGTGGGCATCGCGACCGATGCGGAGCGGGTGGACTTCCCCGGCGAAGACTTCGCAGCTAACGAGGGTTAGTACGAGCGCCAGCTTGGCTATCGTGTAGCCGCTTCGCTGTGCGAAGCTGCCGCGCGATACGTACCGGCGGCAGCGTGTAGCAACACGTTTTCTCACATCGCCCACAGGGCGACGGCTACAGGCGCGAAAGGTCTATTCAATGTGAAACGTTAATCCGCTCCTGCACGCGCAGCGATTGCTTCTGTCGTGCATTCATGACGAAGGTGTTGTTGTCGCCATATTGCGCCCACGGGCCGTGCGGCACTTCTTCAAAATCGACGAAATGCCAATCGGTCACGTCGGTATCGCTCAGCCCGAGGAAATCGCGCACCGCCGGTGAAATATCGAGGCCGGCGCCCTTATTCAGATTCGGCTTCGGCCGTTCGTTGCCGAAGACATATTGCCAATGATCGGTGCGGAATGGTCCCGCGTCTTCCCATTGCGCATAGGCTACACGATCGCCTTTGCGAATGGCGACCCAGCGTCCCTTGCATGTGCTCACGCCGGGACCTTGATATGCTTCCTTAAACCATGGCACCACCTGCGGCGCTTCAGGCCGATGGCCGGTGGAGGCTTTGTCATTGTAGGGCAGCGCGCAATAAAATGGATTCTGCTTCGGCGTGAATGAGGCGGGAATGTAGCCGGCACGCCGCGCGCGATCGGGATTATCGAAGCCGCCGTAACTCTGCGACCAATTCTTGTCCCACGAGCTTGAGCGATTCGGCACTGGATTCCGCGACGTTGGTTCTTCGCCAATCCAGAACACGGTGGTGACGATCTGCGTTTTCCACGAATAACGTTCCGCGCGCTTCGGCGAATCCTTCTTCACCGGCAACAAAAATGCGGTGACGTTATTGAGCGCGAAAAATGATTTCTCCTGAAGCCGGTCTGATTTTTTACTCAGCTTCACTTTCGCCGTCGCCACCTCAGCGGGAGCGGCATGGGTGAAGAGCGACGTGACGAATGAAATCACGACGGCGATGGTGTGTGTGAGTTTGCCAGGCTTCATGGTCTCACAGAGGCGCAAAAGAGCGCGCGGAGCGGGTTGTCTCTGTAAAAGAATCGAGTCGATACCTGTAAACGCGCGTGGCCGAAAAGCAAATTATCGTTGCGCGATGGTGAGCCGCGCTTTCTCCAGCAGAGCGCGTTCTTCGGGCAACAAATTCGCATTTGCGCCGAGCTCGAGGAATTCACGCGCGCGCGCCTGCTCGCCCGCGGCCGCCAGCACGATGCCATAATAGGCGGCGATCGACGGACGATGCAGCTCCGCCTCCGGGACACCGGCGAACGCCTGCACCGCCTTCTTATTTTCGCCGCGCAGATAAAGCGAGAACGCGTAGGTGGAAGTATAATCGGCATTCGCCGGATGCTCTTCATGCACCTGGCGCGCGAGCTGATGTCCGCGGTCGGTATTCAACTTCAGCAGGAGTGAGAGCTGCGCGATGTTGTTGAGGACCGCGGGGTCGTTAGGTCGCAATTCCTCCAGGCCGAGCAGCACGCGATAAAGCTCGGCCGTGTCGCCTTTGGCGGCGTAAACATTGTAGAGTGCGCCGAGGGTGCGATCGGCCTTCTGCGGGTCCTTGGCGGCGAGCCAGAGGAGATCGAGCGCTTCGCGTTCCCAGCCCCACCGCTGCGCCATGTCCGCAAGCAGAAAAATTCCCTCGGAACGCTCGTCCACTTTGGTCATCGCCTCGCGCCATTGCTGCGCCGACTCCTCCGTCCTGCCGAGCTCGCGCAAGGCCCGCGCCAGCAGCGCCGAACGCAGATATTCCATCGGCCCCCATGCACTTTTGCGCAGAAACTTCTGCAACCCATCCCAATCGGACGCGGCGAGATAGGCGTCGGCGATCATGAGCGCCAGCGTTTTTTGCCTGAGCAATTCCGGGCGCAGTATCTCGATCCAGGCCAGCGCTTGCCGCGACATTTTCTGCGCGTTCATCCAGCCGAGCAGCGCGCCGATTTTCTCGGCGTCATCGCCCGCTTCATTTTGCAATTGCGGGAGCAACTGCTCTGCTGCGGCGTCATGCGCGAGCTTCAGCGCCGAAAGCAACAGCAGTCGCGCGCTGAAATCCTGTGGTGCGAATCCATTCAGTTGCTTTGCATATCTGACGGCTTGTTCCTTCTCGCCGCGACGCAATGCATCCTGCGCCAGCCGTTGCGTGACTTCGCGCTGCACCGCGTGCTCGCTTTGTAACTGCTCCAGCTCATGTGCGCCGCGTTCATGTGCGGCGGGATCGTTCGCGCTGAGATGCAGCGTTCCCAGCATAAGGCGATAGGCGGTATTGGCCGGCTCCAGCTCCGTCGCGCGCGACAATTCTTTCTCCGCACCAGCGGCATCGTGGCGCAGCAGAGCGAGGTTGGCCTGCAGCGCGTGATACTCCCCGGTCTCACGCTTTGCTTGTGGCATGAGATCGAGCGCCTTTGTCGCCTCCGCCGCATCGCCGAAGCGAATCGCACCACGTGCCCAGGCAAGTAGATCGGCGGGATCGTTTCCGCTCAACTCCGCCACGCGCTTGCGCAGATCGAGCGCAGCGTGCAGGCCGTTGCGTTCACCCATTTCCGCCAGCACGCGATTTGCCCCAGCGCTGCGATCGTTAATCCCGAGAACGCGTTGCGCATCAGCGCTGGCGCTTTTGAACTGACCTTCATGCAGCAGCGCGTTCGCTTCCGCCAGCAATCGTCGCTCCTGCCACGCATGAAAGATTCGCATGCCACCATAACCGCTCGCGGCCAACAGCACGATGGCGCCAAACAGAATGAGAAAGATTTTGACCAGCGAGCGCTCGACCCGCGAATTGAACGATTCCATGCCCGGCCTCTAACGCCGCAGTCCACGTGCCAGAGCGCGATAAATCGGCGTGCCGGCGCGCCCTCGCCTGCGGTATTCTTTACCGATGCACAAATGGAAATGGCTCCTCGCGCTCATGGCGGTCACGCATTTGCCCGCGCAAACCACGACCGCGCCGCGAAACACGGAGTCTCGCGTGCGCGTCGCCTTCTGGAATATCCAGTGGTTTCCCGGCCGACGCCCGAACGCTTCGTCGAGAGACGAAGACAAACAAGTTAACTCAGTGCAGCGCGATATGCGCCTCATCAATGCCGACATCATGGGCATGGAAGAGGTGCGCGATTTTGCCAAAGCCACACTCGCCATCGCGCCGCTGCCCGGATTAAAGATCGATGTCATCTCGAACTTCCCCGCGCGCGAAGGACAAAACGTGGGACAACAGGTGGCGATCGCCAGCCGTTTCACGCCCATGAGCGCGTGGATGGAAATGTGGAAACCGGCCGGCCCGCTCACACCGCCGCGCGGCTTCGCTTTCGCCGCTTACGAGATCGCGCCGCGCCAGCTGCTGCTGGTTTACGCGGTGCACCTGAAAAGCAATCGTGGCGAAATCGCCGAAGACATTGC
>DAIRIE010000050.1:13729-13965 GCA_036809705.1 Chthoniobacterales bacterium | reverse complement strand
CTGAACTCCAGCGACCGCCATTCCGCCTTCGCCGACGGCGGCGGCGCAGCGTTTAACGGAGCCGGCACGAACATCGCCGGCGGCAAAGATCCCCGGCAGACTCGTTTCCAGCACACCAGGTCGCTCCTTGTTCGTCCGCCACGCCGCTGCCTCAGCCACTGCTACGCCGGTCTTGATGAATCCTTTTTCATCGCGCTCGATTTCAGCCGGCAACCATCCGGTGCACGGTGTCGCTC
>DAIRIE010000050.1:13110-13687 GCA_036809705.1 Chthoniobacterales bacterium | reverse complement strand
TTGTCCGCCGAATATGCGCCGAATCTCCGTGCAGGTAAGAATCTCGATGTTCTTCTGCACTTCGACGCGGCGCGATAGGTAATCCGACATGTGCCGGGTGAGATTGTCGCTGCGGATAACGAGCAGCACCTTCTTCGCGCCGTCGGACAGAAACATCGCGGCCTGACCAGCGGAGTTCCCGCTCCCTACCACGATGACGGTTTCGTCGCGACAAATCTGACCTTCGAGTGCGGTGGCAGCGTAGTAAACGCCGAGGCCTTCGAAGCGCTCGCGGTTCTCCGCTTCAAGCCGCCGATAGTTGGCGCCGGACGCGATCAGAACAGTTTTCGCGCGCAGAATTGCAGGAGAACCTTCGATCTCGATGCAGGCGCGATATTCCTCACCCGCATTGTAGTGGAGGGTGAGCGCTTCCGCGGGCGTGGAGAACTTTGCACCAAAACGATAGGCGTGGAGTTGGGCCAGCCAGGTCAAATCTCCGCCGCTGATTCCGGTCGGAAATCCAAAGAAATTTTCGATGAGCGAGGAGGATCCCGCTTGTCCACCGGCGCATGCTGGAAGTCGCGGACACGCATGGCTT
>DAIRIE010000050.1:0-13100 GCA_036809705.1 Chthoniobacterales bacterium | reverse complement strand
GCACCACCGTGTTCAAACCTTCGGAGCCGGCGTAAACCGCTGCCGCGAGTCCAGCCGGTCCGGCGCCCACGATTGTCAAGTCAGACAGAATTTCGGTTTGATCTTCACGCGAGTGGACGCAAGAGCCCGGCGACTTGCGCAACTTCTCGCAATGACGGCCGGCGCAGCGGTGTTCCGCCCGGCGTGATGAGCGTGGGCAGCTCACGCATCGTTAGACGAAAGCGCGTCGCGAGCTCCTGGCCTTGTTCGCTCTCGAACTCAACGACGCGATGCGGGATGTGGTTCTTGTCGAGAAAATCGTCGATCAGGTGACCTTCGCGCTCGTCCGCCGCAGCAAGCACGCGCAGCCCCGCAAATTCACGATCGCGACGCAAGCGCCGACGCCGCATAATCAGCGCGTTCACAATTGTCGTGCTGACACTGGGAATCTCTGCCAGAGCGCGGCGGAGTTCAGCCGCAGGAACCTGGAGTATTTCCGCGTCATCGGATGTGACGCGCGCGGTGGCGAGAGCGGAAGTCCCTTGCAGCATCGCCACGTCACCGAGGAAATCGCGCTCGCGTCCGGCAGCGAGAAGTTGTTCGGTGCCGTCACGTTGCTCGAACACCGATAGCTCGCCGCGAATGATAATCGTTAGCCCGAGATCGCGCTGGCCTGCTTTGAAAACGACATCGCCGCGCTTCAAGACGCGATGCTGCCCCAGCGGTTCGAGAAGCGAAAGCTGATGATCATCGAGCTTCGGAAACGCGATTGCCTCGGTGTCGCGATAAAACCGCTCGTCTTCCTGCGCGTTGGTCACTCGCCGACTCTACCCCGCGCGTGACGTGAGCAACAGGATGGGCTGCCTGCGCGTTAACGCCGCCAAATTGCCGATATGAGTCGCGGCGACGTCATTTGCTCGATAAACTATGCTAGACAAATACCTTGTTCTCCGGCGTCTTCAAGAAGAGATGCATAGGACAGCGCGAGGAGTGCCCGTCCTTCTTCGGCATAATCGCCGCGTTGCCATCGTCTGGAGTGATTGGTCGTGAAAATATCGACCGCACCGACTACTATGCTCTCGGGCAACGATGAACGACGGCTATACTACCTTTGTATGTTGACCCGCACCATGTCCCTTCTAAGCCGCTTTCTTTTCCTGGCCGCTTTTGGTTTCCTAAACTCCTGCGCATCGATGAGAGTCACGGACTTCGCATTTTGCCGACCGGCCTTTCGACCGATGGAGTTTTTCGCCGGGCACACCAGTTCGTCCGGCGTAATAGAAACCCGCGGTGGAACGCCGATGCGCATCGTGCAGACTGAGACGAGCGGCCGGCGAGAAGGGGAGACGCTGAAGATCGAGCAGGATATTTCCGTCAGCGGAAGTAAGCCGCAGCATCGCTCGTGGCAGATTAGGCAGCTCGACGCGCATCGCTATGAAGCGACGGCGAACGACATTCTTGGACCGGTGCGAGGCGAAGCCTACGGCAATGTGTTCCATTGGGAATTTACCGTTGCGCTTTCCCCTGGTAACCCGCTGGAGAATGTGCGGTTCAGCCAGTGGATGTATTTACAGCCGGATGGGACGACAATGGTTAACCATTCTACTATCCGGAAGTTTGGGATTGTGGTCGCGCAGGTGACGGAGGAATTTTCGAAACGATAATACTTCTACCGCGCGCGCGAAGCTTTGGCGTCCTCCGCGTGTGGCTCAAGCAAGCTGGAAACGAACCGGATGGCGGCGGCGACCAGCACCTGCTAGAATATTCCCTGTCTTATCCGCACTAACTGTGGCCGAACCGTTTGCGCTGCCACGCGTGACGGTGCCGGCGAACGGTGACACGCTACTCAGCGTATCCGAAATCTGGAGCTGGATACGATCGTGTAACCTGGAGTCTGGTTCCAATTAGCTTGTTCGTTCGGCAGGAAAGGTTCCCAGTGGACCTGCGCGTCGGGACCGCTCTTGAAATTGGTGGAAGCATTCGGGCCGGTTTTCCACCGGTCGCCGTAGGAAGGTGCAGGCGCGGCGACGATTTGGCTCGTGAGCTTGCGGTGGTGCTCGGGACTCCCAGCTGCGACAGTCGAGCCGGCGTTGTCGGGGCCATGGTGATAGTAGATTGCGGCAGCGAGGACGGCGAGTAAGGCGAGTGTTTTCATGAGGGGATTTGGGCGGGAACTATAAATTCCATAATGACAGACGGAGATGGTTTTCGTCAATCGTTTTCCAAACGAGCAAAACGGATGATAGGCGCGGAAAGACCTTAAGCGCTCTGGCCAGGAGCGTTGGGGACATGAGTGACGAGTGACGGGTGGCGAGTGGCGAGCGGCTTTGGTCGAACTCTGGACAATTGAAGAACAACGTGCTGCAAGAATGTGGTCCGAGCGGAGTGGAAGTGAATCACGGATTGCGGTTACCGGCGAGTTGGTGAACTCATCTTGTAGTGACTGCGAACGAGTTCCGCCAGCTTGCGCTCAGTTTTCCTGGCGCAATCGAGTCGGCGCATGTCGGACATCCCGATTTCCGAGTGCGCGGTAAGATCTTTGCTACGCTCGAATATCCGAACGAGAACTTCGGCGTGTTGATGCTGACGCCCGATGCGCAGCAGGAGGCGATCGGACGGCATCCTGACGTATTCGAACCGGTCGCAGGCGGGTGGGGCCGCCGAGGTAGCACGCAGGTGCGACTAAGTAAGGCGCGTATGCCGCAACTACGCCGGTTCATGGAGTTAGCTTGGGCCAGGATTGCGCCAAAGGAACGCTGACATTCCTGAACACACATGACTACAGTCTGGTCTATCCGACGCGCGGACATCCTTTGAGAAATAGATAGTTTGATTTCCGGCGAACACGTACTCTGATCCAGTGAAACCGCTCCGCGTCGAAGTAAACGACAGAATCCAGAATGGATATGTTTACTATCGGACGAAGCCGATGGGGCGTAGCTTCCGCGCGGCATTCAAACCGGAGCTAACTCCCAGGCAGATGCTCGAGCTGGGGGTGTTTGGCGGCAAATACATGACCGATTGCGCCAATGAGTTCCCCGCTAGCTGGTTTAATCGTGCGAAGCTATCGCCTGGTGGTAGCCGCGCCTGTCTGAATTACTTCGGTGTACATGCATCGCAGCCACTTCCAGAATGGCAACGCAAGGGATGGATCTATCATGAAGATCCGCGCGGCTGGTTTCAATGGTATTGCCGCTATTACTCGGGCCGGCGTTGCGCGGACGATTTGAGGCAGATCGCGAGATGGCGCGCGGTGCGACGCCACGTCGCACAACTGAAGAAGCACAGCGCGGCGCGCGATCTGGACTGTCGACGGCGTCAACGGCAGGCGCTGTTGCATTGGGCTTACGATTCGCGCAGGATTTGAATGGTCTGGATAAACTGGCCGGTCGATTCGGCTGCCGGAGAAATCCAGCTAAAGCAAACAGCGCGATGAGCAGGGCCTTCGTCAAAGAAGATATTGATCCCCCGGAGCGGTCGCGTCGCCCTCGCGCTGCCTCAGGCCTGCCGCCGGGCGCAATTAACTATATGACGGCAGAGGGCGCGCAACGGTTGCGCGACGAGATCAAGGAGTTGGGTAGCGACGCGGCAACGAATGCAGCGCAGATCGCCCAAATGGAGGAGCTGCTCGCTTCTGTCACCATCGTCGATATTCCTGCGGATCGGCAGAGCATCGCCTTCGGAGCAAAGGTTACGGTGCGTGATAGCACGGGCGCGGTGCAGAGATACCGCATCGTCGGCGTAGATGAGATCGCGTTTTATCCCGATGCAGTGAGTTGGATTTCTCCAATCGGGAAGAAGTTGCTCGCGGCCGATGTCGGCGACCGCATCACTCTCGTACAAGATCAACGGGTGGAGATCGCGGGTGTGGAATATCCTGAGCTGGACTCGAATCACCGACCGCACAAAATTAGCTAAGGCCATCTTCAAGATAAGGGCGCAATTCAAAGAAGCCGGTTCGTCGAAGATGCAGGGCTAGTCGAGTAACTCGACCGCATCGCCTTTGCGGAGTATACCTTCCACGAGCACGGCGCCATAAACGCCCGCCATGCCTCCGTGCGCCTGGGCGACGACTCTCAAGATCGCTGGTTCCCTCTCGGCAGTGTCGGGATCGAGCGTGATCATCATGCAGCGCGTATCGCGCTGGAGAACCGCAATGACGACTTTCGTTCCGATGCGCAGAGATTTACCGACGAACATATCTTCGGCGAACCCTTCTGACGATAGCAGATCCACGTAGATGTTTGCGCGGAAGCGGCGCTTATCGATGCTAACACCTGTTTCTTCGCCAAGCTTGGTGGCTGATTGCACCGCGAAGACCGACAACGGGCGACAATCGGTGATGGCCTTATCTGAACGAAGTAACTTCAGCTTGTGATTGTGATCTATGCCGCCGCGGAGGTGGTCCATCAACGCAGGCTCATCGATGGCAAACACTTTCCCGTCTGGCGTTTCAACATCGATCATCAGATCGGCGGCGCTGGCCGAGATTGGATTGATGTTAGGCGAAAGTTTCTCGGCTTCGCCCACATTGATCGGCTGCGCCGCTTTATTCGGATGACGGAAGCGCGGCCGGTATCGAATCATTTGCCGTTGCTCGCGGCCGGTAAGAAAGGGGAAGCCTCTGGGACTGGCCGAACTCTCGAAGGCAAAAAGGCGATCACCGTAAATGCCGGCGTAACCAGCGAACATTTTGTCCAGCTCTTCGCCCCGCATACTCTTCACCGGGTAACGCCAAAGACTGTCGACTGTTCCGATGATGCTCACAAGGTAAGTAAGAAGTCGGAATTAAGAATCAGAAGTAGAAATAGCTGCTGGGGCAAAGACTTAAGGGCAGGCAGAAGCTGATTCAAGATCTTTGTTCAAGAACGAATCAGCTAAGTCGCGGCCAAGATCCTCTCTTCGCGCATTAGGTTCAACGATCGCCGTTGTATTGTTCGCCGGTGACTTCTTCCATCCAGTCCACAGTCCTGCCATCTAGCGCTTCGTGAATGGCGATGTGCGTCATGGCTGTGGTTGGCGCGGCGCCATGCCAATGTTTCTCGTTAGGAGAAAACCGAACCACGTCACCGGGTCGGATCTCCTCAACCGCACCGCCTTCCCGCTGCGCCCGGCCGCAACCGGCGGTGACGATCAGCGTCTGTCCCAGCGGATGAGTGTGCCACGCGGTGCGAGCGCCCGGTTCGAAGGTCACGCTCGCGCCACGAACGCGTGCCGGGGCTGGCGCTTCAAATAGCGGGTCGATGCGAACTACGCCGGTAAACCATTCAGCCGGCCCTTTAGCGGAGGGTTGGGAGCCAATTCGTTTCATTTCCATAGAAGGCGTTTTCTTTTAAGTAGAGCTAATCAGAAAAAGGGAGAACACAAGGACAAGGCGTAGGTAAGACATATTCTGGTTTTCTTGTACCATCCGCCTAACGACTCCTCAATTACTCCAGCTATGGCTACTCGGATTTGAGCGAAGCCATATCGATGGCGAAGCGATACTTCACATCCGACTTGAGCAATCGCTCGTACGCTTCGTTGACTTTCTGGATCGGGATCGCTTCGACGTCGGCGGTGATGTTGTGTTCGCCGCAAAAATCGAGCATTTCCTGAGTTTCGGGAATTCCGCCGATCATTGAGCCAGAAAGACTGCGGCGGCCCATAATAAGACTGAAGGCGGCGACCCTTAATGGTTCGGAGGGCGCGCCGACGAGAGTAAGATTGCCGTCGCGGCCAAGCAGATTGATGTAAGTCCCGATGTCGTGATCGGCGGAGACGCAATCGAGGATGAAGTCGAAGCTGCCGGTATGTTTCTCCATTTCATCGGAGTTGCGGGAGACCACAACCTCATTTGCACCGAGGCGAAGCGCGTCCTCCTTCTTGTTCGGCGAGGTGGTGAAGACGACGACGTGAGCTCCGAAGGCGTGGGCGAACTTCACTCCCATATGCCCGAGTCCGCCGAGACCGACGACGCCGACCTTCTTCCCCCTGGCCACACCCCAATGCCGAAGCGGCGAGTAAGTGGTGATTCCCGCACAAAGGAGCGGCGCCGCGCCTGCGAGATCAAGGTTCGCAGGAAGACGTAAGACGAAGCGCTCGTCCACGACGATATTGTCGGAATATCCGCCGTAAGTGACAGGCGCTGTCTTATGTTTGTCCGGCGAGTTGAAGGTGAGTGTCAGGTTTGGGCAGAAGTTTTCGTAGCCAGCCTGGCAATTCGGGCAGGTGCGATCCGAGTCCACCAGGCAACCGACTGCGGCAAGATCGCCGGGCTTATACTTACTCACAGCCGAGCCGACCTTCGTCACGCGCCCGATGATCTCATGACCTGGCACAATCGGATAAACCGTCGGCATGAACTCGCTCCATTCATTGCGGACTGAATGCAGGTCGGAATGACAAATGCCGCAGAAGAGAATCTCGATCTGAACGTCGTGGTCGGTTGGATCGCGTCGCGGGATCGTGGTGTGGGCCAAGGGTGATGTCGCACAGTCAGCAGAGTAGGCTTTGGTGTTTTGCATTTAATAATATCCTCGTCATGCGCCTGAACCAATCGACGCGACCAACGTTGTGTTGTGTGCAAAAAGCACGTCGATGTCAGGGACAATGCAACGCTTTTTGTCGAACCGGAAACTCAGCGGTTGATGAGAGTCGCAGGAGAGAACGCGTACCGAAAAGATGTTGATGATGGCGCTCGTCGCGTCACACCGGGCGCAAAGTTCGCTGCCGGATTGTCATCGCGGCAATGGGTGTATAAGGTCACGAGCAATGAGTCGTTCGACTTTTCTCCTGCTCATGACATTGGCACCTGCTCTCATCGCGCATAGCGAAGCGATGAACGAGCAATCACACTTCGCCGAATCTGAAGGCTCGAAAGTTCATTACACCGTCTACGGGAATACGGACCCTACGCTCGTGTTCGTTCATGGCTGGGCGTGCGATGAGACGGTCTGGAAGGCGCAGGCGCCGGAGCTCGGACGTGAGATGCGCTGCATTACCATTGATCTTCCTGGCCACGGACAGAGCGACAAACCGGAGTTGCCTTACACCTGCATCTTTACGCGCGCGCGATCGGTGCGGTGTTGGGTGATGCCAAGGTGAACGCGGCCGTCCTTATCGGCCACACCAATGGCACACCGGTGATTCGGCAGTTCTATCGCGAGTTTCCGACGAAGGTGCGCGGATTGGTGATCGTCGATGGCGCGTTACGACCGCTGGCTGATGCCGCCACCATCAAAAAGTTTCTCGAGCCATTCCATGGGCCGGATTATCCAGAGATGACGGGTAAGTTCGTCGAGGGACTGACCGGGTCGATCAAAGACCAGACGCTGCGCGAGCAGATCAAGACGACGATCTTACGCACGCCGCAACACGTCGCAGTAAGTGAGCTGGAAAGCACGCTCGATCCTGAGTTGTGGAAACCGGACACAATTGATGTGCCGGTGTTGATGATCATGGCCAAGCAGCCGGGGTGGACGGCGGAGTACGAACAGTTCGTGCGCGGTCTCGTGCCGAAGCTGGATTATCAAATGTGGGGGAACGTCTCCCATTTAATCACGATGGAAAAGCCGCGCGAGTTTAATGACGCGGTGCGCACCTGGCTTCGGGGCAACGGTCTCGCGCCGAAGGAGAGGGAGTCGTAATCCTAAACGGCTGCTGGGTTTCCGCCCTGGCGGCGACGGACAACGCGTAGCATTTCGGCGGACACGAACATGCTTCTCGCGCTCAGCGCCGCGATCTTTTACGGCGCTGCGGATTTTTTTGGCGGTCTAACCGCGCGTCGGGCGAACACGATCGCGACCGTCGTTAGCTCACAATTCGTCGGACTCGTGCTTTTGCTGGGCGCGCTGCCGTTTTTGCCCACTGCTGTGGTTTCGCGGCAGGATTGGTGGTGGGGCGCGTGCGCTGGAGTTTCCGGCGGTGTGGGTGTCGCGATGCTCTATCGCGCGCTCGCTATCGGAACGATGGCGGTTGTCGCGCCAATCACGGCGGTAGTTTCCGCAATCATCCCCGTGTTATTCGGCTTTGCCATGGGCGAGCGAGTCAGCGTCGTGACGGCAGGCGGAATTGTCCTCGCACTTGTCGCAATCGTGATGGTGAGCCAGCAATCAAGCGCCTCCGGGAATAACGGAAGCCAAGTCGGGACCGGCCGGGTATCTCCGGGCGTGTTGCTCGCGCTGCTCGCTGGTGTTGTCGTCGGTGTTTTCTTCCTCTCGCTCGCGCGAACAACGCGCGCTTCCGGCATGTGGCCGCTCGTGGTGGCGCGGCTTATATCGGTGACGTTGTTTGCGATGGTGGCGCTCGTTACCGGAAAGACGCTACGAATGCGGCGACCTGCCAGCGTCACGGCAGCAGCCGGTGGCGCGCTCGATATGCTCGGCAATGTTCTAATGATGATCGCCGCGCGCGTGGGCCCGTTGAGCATCGTCGTCACGCTCGTTTCGCTTTATCCAGCGAGCACGGTCATTCTCGCCCGCTTCGTTCTGGGTGAGCGTCTCAGCGTTGTGCAAAACGCGGGTATCGCCTGCGCGCTTGTCGCGGTCATCGTGATCGTCGGCACTGCGGGGTAAGCGGCAAACATTCTGCACAGAAGCGCAGAAAAGACGCAGGAACCCGTTTGACGACGGCCGAGGTACATTTTGACGGCGCACTCGCACTGGCCAATCGGCACATGCAGCCCATTTGCAGAACTCCGAAGAAGCGCAACTGGTAAACCCGATGGAGATGGAAAAGGCCGTGGAACTAAAGATCGCGCATGTTCTCTTCCTCGACATCGTCGGCTACTCGAAGCTGCTTATCGACGAGCAAAGGAACCTGCTCGAGCTTCTTAATGAGACGGTGCGGCAGACGGACCAGACCGGACGTCTGGTAAAGCTGCCGACCGGGGACGGAATGGCGTTGGTTTTTTATGACAGCCCGGAAGCGCCGGCCGAATGTGCCCTGGAGATTAGCCGCGCCTTAAAGCACATTCCGACTTTGCCTCTTCGAATGGGGGTGCACAGCGGCCCGGTCAGCGGCGTTGTCGATGCCGAGCGCAGAGCGAACGTAGCTGGCGCTGGCATCAACATCGCCCAGCGTGTCATGGACTGCGGTGACGCCGGTCATATCCTGATTTCAAAACGCGTTGCCGACGACCTGGAGCACTTCGCGAGGTGGCGACCTTATTTGCATGATCTGGGCGACTGCGAGGTCAAGCATGCGGCTCGCGTCCACATCTTCAATCTTTATACAGATGACGCTGGTAACTCTGCTCCTCCGCAAAAGCTGAGGCAGAAGCGCGCACCGCGGCGAGCTAGCGACCTTTATTTGGATCGCCTCAGCGATGCTTGCCGCGACAGGATTAATGGTGTGGCTCGCTCGTTCGGAGTTCGGATCAAAGCGTACGAGGAAGCGGTGCGATTGGACCCGATTTCGCCATGGCATGGGCACGGCTGGCGTGGTCGAGCGCGTACGCGTTCTACTCCAAAGCCGGCGAAGACTTCGCTCGTTATCGCGACGCTGCCAGGCAGGCAGCGGACCGCGCACGCACCCTTCAGCCAAACGCTGCCGAGACCGTACTCGCACATGGGTTTGTCGATTACTACTGCGACCTCAACTACGATGCCGCCATCCGGGCTTCGAGAAAGCCGGCCAGCTTTCGCCTAACAACAGCCAGGTGCTGCGTGCACTCGCCTTGTGCTACCGGCGCAAGCTGCAGTGGGATCGCAGCCTGGAATACTTCACGCGCGCAGTGCAGCTGAACCCACGCGATACCGCGCTCTTGGGCGATCAGGAAGATACCTTGCAACTGATGCATCAGCTACCCGTAGCGCTCGCCGTTGTTAACAAGATTCTCGAAATCACACCTGCCGACGTGCAAATGCTCGCCACCAAAGCAGAGGTTCTGCATCAAATGGGTGATCTGCCGGCTGCCCGCGCACTGCTCACCCCGCTGCATCCGGAGACATACACCTACCTGCTCTACAAGCAGGCCGAACAGCTCGTGTTCGAGCGGAAATTCGGAGACGCCATTGCCAAGTTCAAGGTGCACATCAGCGAGAAAATCCCGGGTGCGCCGCCCAATTATGAAGCTCAAATTCGAGCCCGTATTGCTCAGCTATCCGATTGGGCAGGCGATCCCGCCGCGCACAAGCTATGGCAGGATCTGCGCGCGGAGCTCGAGCCACTTTATTCTTCCAACACCGAGGACGGCCCCCTAGTCCAAGGGCTTTCGACAGCGCTTGCCGCCTTGGGGGAAAAGGAAAAGGCTTACTCGTTACTAAAGCGGCTTATCGAAACGCAGATGGCGAAGAATCCGATTGACGCGATGCAGCCTCAGGTCGACCTGGCGCGGCTCTATGCGCAATGTAGCGATAAGGACGCTGCGGTGCGAGAGATCACGATGCTGCTGAGAGTTCCGTCATTGCTGACCCGGGTGAGCTCCGGATTGATCCCGTGTGGGATTCACTTCGTGATCGGGCGGAATTCCAAAAGCTCTGCGCGCCGAATAGATAAGCATTCTCAAGCGCCCGTGCGGAACTGATCGTCCTTGTTCTTGAAGAGGATGTTGAAGGTGGTGAGCGAACCGTAACAGCGGGTGATATACTGTTGCAGGTCGAACTTGTCGGCATCGCTCAGTTTGTCGCTCGCGTTCACCTTCTGCTCGAGCACTCGCAGATTGTTCCGGATCATGACGATTTTGTGGAAGAATGTCTCGAGCGGCACTTCTTTCGGCTGAAGCGAACTATCGGCCGATCGCAGGAGCAGCGTTCCGCGCTGCCATCGAGCGGCCAAACCTTCTACGATTGCATCCTTCTGTTCGAGCCCGAGCGCTTCAACCATGGCTTGTGCGGTATCGCGGATTAAAGTTGCCAGCGGCATCTCCAGCTCTCGCACGGTGGTAGTCGCCTCCGCCGGTGAGAGATCGCTGGAGGCTGGGGCGATTGTTCGCGGCGCGTCCTCAAAAGAGATCTCGGCGGTCTGTTCCGTGAGCGAGCGCACAACGCCGACACCGTATTGCGGGTGGTGCACTTTCATTCCGATATGAAGTGTTTCGATGTTCATGAATAAGAATAATGGTTTCGGATTAGCTCAGAGAGACGTTCTGTGGCGTTCTCATTCTCACGGACAAAAGATGAGGAGAAGGAATACACCGAAAAGTAGGAGATGGATGCAACCCTGTAAGACGCTTGTTCTACCGCTGCCGAAGGTAACTATGCTCACGGCGAGGGTAAGTAAGAGCAGGGGAAGATTACCGCCTTCAATCCCAAGCGTGACCGGGCGCTTCGTCGTCATGCCGATGATGAGTACGGCCGGAATAGTTAATCCAATAGTCGCCAGAACTGATCCGTGCAGGACGTTGACGGAACGTTGTAGTTGATTCCTCATCGCTGCCTTGACCCCAGTAAGTGCTTCCGGCGCCAGGACCAAAGCGGCGACGATGGCGCCGCCAAGTGCCTGCGGCATCCCGAATCGCTCGATGCAATTGTCTAAAGGAATGGCGAACTTTTCCGCCAGAATGATGACCGCGATGAGGTAAAGGAACAGCATGACGGTATGAAAGCCGATTGAACGCACCTGGACGTCGTGAGAGTCATCTGCGCTTGCCGGCACGCATCCAGCCTCGAGGAAATAGGCGCGGTGCCGCCGTGTCTGCGTCGTAAGAAAGACGGCGTAAAGAGTGAGACAAGTGATGACGAGAAATGTTTCCTGCACCGTAGAGAAGCGCGGACCTGAGAACGAAGTGGTGTAGTTCGGCAACACCAGCCCGAGCACGGCCAGCGCCATGATCGTATTCAGATAAGCGCTGGTTCCCTGAAGATTGTAGTGTTGCTCGCGGTGGCGAAGTCCGCCAAGGAGCAGCGATAAGCCAATCAATCCATTGAGCGCGATCATGACCACGCCAAACATCATATCGCGGGCGAGGGTAGGGTTATTCGCCCCATGTAAAACCGCGGCGGAGATCATGATGACTTCAATAGTGATCGCGGAAAGAGTGAGGATAAGTGTGCCGTAGGGCTCACCTGTCTTGAGTGCGAGGCAATCGGCGTGACGCACGACTGAGATAGCCGACCACAGCACAACGATAAGCAACCAGGCAAACACTCCCGTGAGCACGAATGGATTCGTGATGTTGTCCAACGCTCCACTTCCCAGCCAGAAAAAGAATGCGGCGCTGGCCAAGCCGATGAAGAGCGGATATTCAGCTCGCAGGAACGCACTCGTCGCGGATCTCGGCGGGCTAGTCGAGGGCTTCATTTGCGTGTGAGCTTACACACGGGAGAATGTCTCAGGAACCCAGGAAAGCAGGAATTTGGTTTGTTTCCCCTTTTCGAGATGATGGATTCCACGGTAGTTAATTCCTGCGTTCCTGCTTTCTTCGAGATTTGTTACATGTCACTCGCTCTTCAGAAACAGCGCGATTCAGCGCC
Organism: Chthoniobacterales bacterium; assembly: GCA_036809705.1. Lineage (GTDB taxonomy): Bacteria > Verrucomicrobiota > Verrucomicrobiia > Chthoniobacterales > UBA10450 > AV69. Next base: position 726 of record DAIRIE010000050.1, on the reverse strand, counting down.
AGGCGTTACACCGACCGAAGAGATACGGCGATGCTTTCCTGCGCTAAACCGTCGTCACAACGCTTGCCCGGTCGCTTATTTCGATGGACCTGGCGGTACTCAAGTGCCCCGCGCAGTGGTCGACGCCATGAGTGATTACCTCTACCACCACAACGCCAACACGCACTGGGCCTATCCCACGAGCGAGGAGACGGACGCGATCATTGACTCTGCTCGAAACGCGCTGGCTGAATTCCTCAATGTCGACCCGGCCGAGATCGTTTTCGGCGCAAACATGACGACGCTGACGTTTCACCTCGCGCGCTCCCTGGGCCGCGATTACAAACGCGGGGATGAAATCGTAGTCACTGAGCTGGATCATCATGCCAATATCGCGCCGTGGCGCGCGTTGGAGAAAGAACGCGGCGTGACCGTCCGGATGGCGAAGATGATTCCCGAGACGGGCGAACTGGATTGGGACGATCTTTCTCGCCAAGTAAATCGACGCACCAAGCTGGTGGCGATCGGCGCGGCCTCGAACGCGCTCGGCACGATCAACGACGTGAAACGCGCCGGTGAGATGGCGCACTCTTTCGGCGCGAACATCTTTGTCGACGCCGTGCATTACGCTGCTCATCAGTTGATCGATGTGCGGGAATGGAATTGCGATTTCCTCGCCTGCTCCGCTTACAAGTTTTACGGTCCGCACCTGGGCATTCTCTATGGCCGGCACGATCTGCTAAGCGC
>DAIRIE010000049.1:2731-13984 GCA_036809705.1 Chthoniobacterales bacterium | reverse complement strand
GCACCGCCGCCCGCGGGAATAGTCGCGAGCGTGTGCACGGCGTACTCGATCTTCTTCGGATCGCCGCCGTGAATGTAAGCGATCGATTTCCCGTCAGGACTCCAGGCCGGGGCGCTCGCCCAATCCGGAAGCGGATCAGCTTCCGGAGACGTCGTTAGCTGACTTTCCTTTGCTCCCCCTCGCGCCTCAATCAGGTAAACATCCCAGTTCTCACTTCGGTCCGGATCATCGCCGCGCTTGCTCACAAAAGCGATCTGGTTCCCGTCAGGCGACCAGGCCGGAAGTAGATCATCGTGCTTTCCGGAAGTCAGCGACTCAATCTTGCGAGTCGTTAGCTCGAGTAGTTGCAGGTGCGAGTAGCGATCAGTGAGGTAACCCTCGATGTCTTGTTTGAATTGGAAACGATCAATCACCAGCGGCGCGACCGTCTTCTTTTCCTTCTCTTTCTTCTCCGGCTCACGCGGATCAGGATCCTTTACCACCAGCGCGATTCGCGTTGAGTCTGGCGCCCAGGCGAAGTCGTCCACGCCGCCTTTGGCATCGGTGAACTTCTGCGCTTCGCCGCCATCGCTTGGTAGAATCCACAGCTGATCGACCTCATTTTCATCTTCCCGCCCGGAAAGAAAGGCCACCCATTTGCCATCGGGACTCCAGCGCGGATGGCGGTCACTCTTCTTGGCGTCGGTGAGCTGCCTGCGCATGTCGGGCTTCTCGGTGGAGGCGAGCCAGCGCGGATGACTTTGTTTTTCCAGGCCGAAGGTGAGCGCGCGATTTTCCGTTCCGTCCCATCTAACGAGCCATAGATTACCCGCGAGCTTGTCTTTCTCCATGTCGGCCGCCTTCACCACGTAAACGATGGACTTCCCGTCAGGTGAAATATTCGGCTCATCGACATCGCGTATGCCGGCGAAGTCTTCCGCTTTGAGTAGACGTTTTGCCGGGCCGGGCGACGGTGAGGGAGTGACGGCAAGCGCTCCCTCGAAAGCGGTCACTAACGAGATGATGATCAGGTGTTTCATGGAAGTGAGAACGCGACGACCTCTCCGGCCGCGCGATGATTACTCCAGAAATTCGTGCCGTCAAAAGCGAGTGAGCGACAGGCGAAAGGCACGGTCGCGAGATCGGTCACGCATGGCCTTTCTTCACGCGGATCGAGCCGCGCGATCGTCCAACTCTCGCCATTCTCTTCGGTCCCGCGCAGCACATAGATCGCTCCTTCAGTAAACGTGTGGCCACTAATTTCCGCGCCCACATCGATTACCGCAATAATGTCGCCGCTCTGATCGAGTTTCAGAATCCGCTGTTTATACCATTGGCTGAGATAAAGATTCGAGCCATCATAGCTGAGATAGGAGCCGGTGAATTCAGGACAGGCGAATAGCTTCTGAAACGTCCCGTCTCCAGAGTAGCGATAAACGTAGCGATCGTCGTTAGCTCCCTCACCAATAGTCAATTGAAGTGTGCCACCTGTGGAAACTGCCGCCCAGGGAATTCCCGGCGCGTCGATTTGCTGAAGGACATTCCAGCTTTGCGGCTCAAGCTGGTAAACCTGGCGCAGATCCCGGGAGCCGAGCCACACGTTTCCACCATGCCAGGCAAGTGCCTGCGGCGCCGGACCCGGCGAATGCAATCGCCGTTGTTCCCTGACAGAAGGAAGATTCATCCCTCACCATAGCCAGATCGCGACGCATCGCCCGGTTTATGGAATTGCAACTCCGGAAAAACGATTCAGGCTCCAACTTGTGACCGAGCAACTGGGCGGCGGAGTGTTCCTCGCTTTGATCGCGCTGCCGGCGCTGCTTGGGTTTAGCGGCTGCGCCACTACCAAGACCGACTATCCGACTCCGTCAGTCGTCCTCCTTGAATCGGGTGACTTGATCTGGCCGAGACCACCCGGTGCATTCATTCCGTATCGCTCGCAACTCGGCCAGGCCACCGGGAATGAAGCGGCCGAATGGGAACAGGAGAAAGCGCAATACCTTGCTGAGCTAACAACAAAAAGGCGGCTAACGAGGATTGAGCAGGAGCGCGTTCGTCTTCTACAAACGATGAACTACGCGCGTTTCGCCCAGCTCTACTTCGCACCTATTCCTTCAGGTCAACCGTCGCCGCGAGGGAGTTTTGTCTACGTGGGTCATGTCGGTATCATTCTCGTCGAAGGCGGATCTCCCTTCGTTGTCGAAGCAGTGGCCGACCAGGGACACGCCGTTCGCAAAATCAGCTACGCGCGATGGCTCGCCCAGCACAGGCACGACCAGTTCTGGGTGCGACGATTGCAAGAAAGGTCGCCAGAGAAACGTTCAGCCATCGCGCAGGTGGCGCTCAGCTATCTTGGGCGGCCTTACAATTTCTGGAATTTCGATCTCAAGGATGATCGCTGCTTCTACTGCTCGAAGCTCGCCTGGCTGGCTATTTACAAGGCTGTCCATTATCCACCGGACGACAATGACAATGGCGATCGTGTTCTGTGGTATTCACCCAGGCAGCTCATCCACTCGCCGCACCTCGAGCCGGTGTTCGATTCCGGCAATTATGCTGCGACTCGTTAACTACGCCGGCGTCGTTAGCTCACTTTAAGCTTCTCAATTTATGATTCGCATCCTTGTTACCGGCGGCACTTTCGACAAAGAATACAACGAGCATACCGGCCACCTTTATTTCAAAAAGACCCATTTGCCGGAAATGCTGCGGCTCGGCCGTTGCCGCGTGGAGGTAAAAATTTGCAGCGTTATGATGATCGACAGCCTGGAGATGACGGACAGCGACCGCGCGCTCATCGTGGAAAACTGCCGGCAGGCGCCGGAGGAGCGCATCGTCATCACTCACGGCACCGATACCATGACCGATACCGCTGCGGCGCTCGCCGCCGGCATTCACGACAAAACGATCGTGCTCACCGGCGCGATGATTCCTTACGCCTTCGGCAGCTCTGACGGTCTCTTCAATCTCGGCAGCGCTCTCTCATTCGTGCAGGTCCTGCTATCAGGCATTTATATCGCGATGAACGGCGAATGTTTTCCATGGAACCGCTGCCGCAAAAATCGCGAGCGCGGCGAGTTCGAGGGAGTCTCGAGTTCGTGAGCGAGGTGCAGCTACAGGCAGGGCTATTTTATCTCAACGGCTGAGTTCTCGACGCCATCGACGGTTTTCTTTGAAGAATTGTCCGGATCGAAGACCCAATCGATGCCGTTAACTAAAAACAATCGCTTAGCGAAAACGGCAGCGGCTTTCTGGGGCGCAGATTCGAAGCTAAGAACCGTGTTACTGTTGCGGAATAGGCAAACCGGCCGCGTTCACGTAGCACTGCGGCATGAACAGAAAGGCATCGTCGGGTTTTGCGGCATCCCTCCTCCTCGTCCTCAGCCTCGCCTGCGCGGCAAAGGCGAAGACAACCACTCCCACACCTACGCCCCGGCCAAGCACGCCGCCGTCGCCGGCACTGGTCGCCCCGGCCAGCAACGCTTCGCTCGTGCAACCAATCACGCTGGATTGGAACGCTGTTTCCGCTGCCGGCGGGCCGATCGGCAGCTACACCTGGCAGACAGGGACAACCTCGGCCTTTACCAACATCATCGCGTCCGGCTTCACCAACATGGAATCCGACGCATCCATTCCGACGCGCACCGAGGATAAGGTCAGTGGCCTTCCTAACGGCACCTACTTTTGGCGAGTCAAAGCTACCCAGCTTACCGGCGGCGCGACTGGATCGGTGGACAGCGCCTGGTCTGCCGTGCGGACGTTTACCGTCCCTGGCCTGGGACCGGCGCCCGCAACGCCTTCGTTTACTACGCCAGCTAACAATTCACAGTTCCACTTGGTCGAGAGTTTCAAGATTCAATCGTCCGCCGTCCCAGGCGCTCATTACTACGTTCTCGAAGCGGATGACGAGCCGAGCTTTTCCTACCCGTTAAACCTGACCCATTCACCGCTGAACTTTGGGACATTATCCGGAGGCCTCTTTGGCAATGCGCTGACTGCTTATTACCGAGTGCGAGCGATCTCGGCTGACGGTGTGCGCAGCCTTCCTTCTGCGACATTGACGGTCCACATCACCGACAGCGCGCCTGTTCCCCCCGCGGTCTCGCAGGTCGCACCGGCCGCCGGAGCTAGCGTCCAGCTGCCGTTCTTCTTCGACTGGACGGGCACAGCGAACCCGCAGGTGCCGGGATATGAAATTGACGTGAATACCAGTTCCAGCTTCGCCGATATTTCGAATGTGCTACTACTTAGCCCGACCCGCTCGGACTACATGATTACGCGCGACCTACTGGTGCGACGCGCCGTGAGCAAACGATTTCCTTATGGCTGACGCTGACGATGGAAACCCGCGTCCCACGCCTGAAAACGAGCAAAGTATAACGGTGACGTGCCAGAACTGCGGGGAAGAAATCACAAATTCTCGCGCATACTTCAGGAGCCGTGACTGGGAGTGTCGCCACTGCGGTGGTCGCATTCTCGAAGCGGGCGAAGAGTAGCGCCTGCGAACTGAGATCTTCCCGAACCGGAGCGCCGAGGCCGAACAGGCAGCCAGAGCCTTTACCAAGTCTACTCTAAACGCTGAGAGAGCGCTAATCTTCGTTGTTATCTTGGTTTGCCCTGAGACCTGGTCGCAGGCTTTTCTCGTTTTCGGTTGCTCGCTTTTCTCCCCGAAGGGGCGGCCCGCTCCGCACCAAGACGCGCGGTTAAGGGAAAAGAGCATGTAACGGAAGTTCCGCTACCCGCGGTGCTGGTGATCTCAAGGGCACCTCCAACCGCCGCGGCGCGATACCGCATATTCTGAAATCCCATTCCGGCAGACGCGGTGCGCGCCTCGAAACCTTTGCCGTCATCGCTGATGGAAAGAGAGATCGTTCGCGCCGGCTTTGTTCGCAGCTCGATGCGGATTTTCTGGGATTCGGAATGTCGAATAGCGTTGCCGACCGCCTCCTCGGCGATCCTGTAAACGTGCAATGCGACTGAACGATCGATGTCCAGCCTCGCCGACTGCGGTAACTTGAACTCGACCTCTGTCGGGACGCGCTCGGCCAGTTCGGCAAGGGCCGCGGGCAACCCGTGGGTTGTTAAAGTAACCGGGTGCAAGCCGCGAGAGAGATTGCGAGCTACGGCGACCGCGTCGTTTAACAAGCGGGCGATGTCGCGGAGTTTCGTTTCGTCCGCTCCGCGCGGCAGCTGCTTACCGATACTGTCCATCATCATGGCGATGCCGGCCAGGCGCTGCGAAAGGTCGTCGTGCAGGTCGCGCCCGAGGCGTTCGCGCTCTTCCTCGACGGCCGTGAGCAGCTGCGTTTCCAAGCGGCGGCGGTGCTCCACCTCCACCTGAACCCGCGCCAGCGCTTTCGCCAGCTCGAGCGCCGCGGTATCCGCCGCCGCATCCTTCGCGCCGTCGACGCGGCGGGCGACTTTGGCGAAACCAATGAGGCGCCCCTCGCTGTTAAGGAGCGAAGTTGCGGTATCGTGCACCCGGATCTCCCGCCCGTCTTTGCACCGGTTGGAGTGTTCGATCATGCTTTCGCCATAGCGCTTTGCCTTCGCCAGCTCCTTCTTGAAAAGTCCAGCCGCGCGGTCACCCGCGTTAAACACCATCTCCCCAGACTCGCCGACAACTTCGTCCCTATCGTAGCCGAGCAGCTCGTGGATCCCCCGATTCCAAGTCATGATTCTCCCGTCCGGATCGAGCATGAAGATCGCGTACTGGCGGACGCCTTCGACGAGCGTGCGGTAGCGCTCCTCACTCTCGGCCAGCGCGGCCACGACCCGACGGTAAGGTGATTTCAGTTCAGGAACGTCGGGCATTTGTGAGCCCCGGAATGGGGAGCCCGAGACTACCTTGGGAGTTAACTTTGTCCTAACGGTTTCCGAATATCCGTCTTGCCTTGTTAATCGACGGCGTTCTGCCTTATAGAAGCAAGTGCAGGCGCCGTCTCCTTCGTCTGCTCCCCAGCCGTTGTTCGGATGACGTGGCGCGGTTCATACTCCGACCGTAACCGGAACGGTCGCGTCCACGATTAAAGCTTGTCTTCGGCATGCAAACCGCCACTCTGGGATTTCGTAAGTTCAACAACTAAAGATAGAAAGCACGTAGAAATGAAAATGAATCAAAGATTAAGTATTGGTCTTATCGCCGCCAGCACGATCGGCCTTGCCGCGCTCTGCCCGGCGCAGACAACTACCTCCGCGACGGCGACGAGTACGTCATCAACGGGAAGCGATGCACCTTACGTCGAGGGACCGGTTTGGCAGCTAACAATGGTCCGAACGAAGGCCGGTATGAGCGACGATTACCTCAAAGCGCTGGCGAAAATCTACAAAAGCACCAATGACGAAGCAAAGCGCCAAGGTGTCATCATGGATTACAAAATCCTCATCGGAGATGCGTCCACTGCGCAGGATTACGACATCCTGCTCATGGTAGAGGTTAAGAACATGGCCGCGCTCGACGGACTTCGCGATAAGCTCGATCCGATTAATAATAAACTAGTCGGCTCCCAAGACACGCAGCGACAACTTGCTGTGAAGCGTCTGGAAATCCGGGAGATTCTCGGCGACAAGACTATGCGCGAAGTCACGCTTAAGTAAGGGTCGAATTTGTTTTGTATCTGTCCGTCCAGTTTGGAGTTAACCGAAGGAGCCTTACAAGTGGCAGATCCTCTTGGCGCGATCCTCAAGAGCGTACTCGTCGGGGCTTGAAACGATGAACCAACGCTATAACCGGGACAATTTTGCAGGTGCTGCGGGAGCACATTGCGGATGAGTCGTTAATTTAATGTATCTCGATCCGCCGTTCCACTAGGTCGCTGACTTGGCTCAGCTCTGCACTTTTACAAGTTTCCCAAGAAGGTTCGAAACTGCGCGCCATCAGCACCGCCGTGGCGCAGCGGGGCATCTGTGATTCTTCTGTTTCAGCTAGAGATTCCTCGACTCCGCTTCGCTACGCTCGGAATGACAAAGGGTGGGTTCGCTACGCGGTCGGAATGACGAAGGATGCTTCGGGCCGGTCGGAATGACAGGTCTGGGTGATTACTTCCCCAGCGGCGTGCTGATGTCGGTGCCGGAAGGCGGGGTGAACTCGAAGGTGCTGGCGGGGAGTAGGGCGTGCGCGGGATTGGTGTAAGCGGTGATGATCCGGTCGCCGTTGGGCTGAATCATTTCGGTGCGCTCGGCAAAGAGGTCGTTGTTGAGGCGCAGTTCGAGCTTCTGGAAGATGCGCTTCATGGATGGGTTGCGCGGCGTTAGCTCCAGATCGTAGCCGGCTTCGGTCTTGTTGCCCATGATGTGAAACATGTTCTCGACGTCCTGAAGGTTAAGCGCGGTGGTAATGGTGGTGATGGCGGCGTCAAGCGGCGAGCGTCTGCCCAGAGCATAACGTTCGGCTGATTTGAATTTCGGGTAATAGATCCAGAGCACCTGACCGTCGCTGACGGTGATGCTCGGTGAGTTGCCGCGGCGCTCGAGACGGAAGTGATTCGGCGCTTGGAAGAATATTTTGCCGCTGCTGGCGATGGGCTCATCGAGTAGATGAATCCTGCGCTGCTCTTCGAAGTCGGCCTGTAGGTTCGGCGCAGCAACGCGGTGTTCGCGTACGCGCGCGAGTAAGCTCTTGATGTCGGCGGGCGACATTGTCTGGGCATGCGCCCCGGCGGCACAGAAGAAGAGCAGAGAAAGAAAAAAGAAACGCGAAGTCTTCGCTATCATTCCGAGGGGAGTCGAAGGATCGCGAGGCGAAACATTTAAGATAACTTCAACAGGATCCTTCTGTCCGAGCCGGACTGGAGCATCCGCTTCACTTTGCTCAGTATCACGGACGTTGTTGTTAGTGCGCATGCTGGTGTTGTAAACGTGATTGGCTCGACGATTCCTGTGGCAACTTCGGTTTCACGGTCACGGCCGCGGGTAAAGTGAAGAAGATGGTCGCGGCCAAGCTCCAAAACAAACCAATGGCGCAGGCGAGGCCGAGGCCGCTGAGAGTGGGATTGTGGGCCCAACCTAACGAGCCGAAGCCGGCAATCGCGGTGAGGCCGGCGAGCGCGACCGGTTTGATGACACCGGCGAGATCGCGCGTGACATCGTTGCTGCGCTGCCACACCAGGAGCACGTAAATGCCGTAGTCCACGCCGATGGCGAGAACGAGACGGAAGGCGAGGACGTTGAGAAGATTGAGCGGAAGCTGCGCCAGTTTCATGGAAGCGATCATGGCCGCGATGGCGAGGGCGAGCGTGAGAACCTGCACGACCCAGAGCCGGGCATCTCGATACAAGATGGCGAGTAATGACGCATCGAATATCGCCATGAGCGCGCTGATGAGGAGAAGCTGCCGGTGAGACCAGGGGACGAGATCGGTCAGCGTATAGCTCCAGCCGGAAAGGGTAATGGGAACACCGGCGACTGGGACATCTCGTGCGAGCTGATTCTTCTGCTGTTGCGTGGTGACGGGCGCGTTGGTGGTGACGAAGCCGGTGGTCAGTAGCGGGTCGTGGCCGAAGTAGCGGTCGATGAGAAACCACCAGGCCGATTGCGGCGGTAGTTGTGTTCGCCACGGCGGAATGGTGAAGTTCGGCGCGGTGGCCGCCTGAAGCTGATCGAGAAACTGAAAGGCGGAGGCGAATGCCGCGGTGCTGAAATGATTTTCAGTGAGCGCACTTTGGAGCGCGGCGCGCGAGGCGCCGAAATCGACCTGCGCCAGTTGCTCACGATTGCGTTGCATGTCGCGTGGCGAAAGCGCCAACGCACTGGGAGTGGAGAAGCTCTTGATCTGATCATCGCGCTGTAGCTGCTCCCAATGTTGCGAAAGCGCCTGCCAGTAATCGTGCAGCTGTTGCTCGTTAGCTCCGCGCACAATGCCTAGCACCGGCTCCCAGCGCACCGGCATTTTTTCCATGATCAAGCTCAAGGCGGTGCCGGCGCGGCTGTGTTTCGGTTCCATGGAGCGAGCGCTGGAATCGAAGGTGAGCGGGACCTGCGGCAAAATGGCGACGACGAGTAACGCGAGGAGAATGGGCGCGCTCCAGGCGAGGATCGAACGCGGCCGGCGCAGCATGCGCTGAACATAATTTCGCACTGCGCGCAGAATCCAATCGCGCCGCAGCTCGCGGTTCCGCGCCGGGACGAAGAGGAAGAAGATTGTCGTCATGAACAAGGCCGCGGCGGAGATGCCGATGGCAATGAGCACGCCGAGTTGAATGAAGCCGGCTGAGTTACTCAGGACGAGCGCAAGGAAACCGACCGCAGTCGTGAGGGCGCCGAAGAAGACCGCGCGGCCGAGATTATGAACAGCGTCAGCGATGGCCGGGCCATGCTCCGCGCCTTCGCTGCGCGCCTGTTGATAGCGCCCATATATAAGAATGGCAAAGTCGACGCCGAGGCCGACGAGGATGGCGCAGAATCCCACCGTCACCATGTTAAGCCGGTGGAAAATGAGGAGGCCGGCGGCGAGCCCGACAAGGCAGCAAAGGCCGAGCGCCACGCCCATTCCCAACAGCGGCAGCCAGCGACGGAAACCGATGAAGAAAACGGCGCCCACGAGCGCGAGCGAGCTAACCACGGTCGCGACAATGTCATGCCGCATGCTGAGCGAAACCTCAGCCACATAAGCGGAGCGGCCAGTGATAAGCACCTCGAGCTTGCCACCATCCCAACCTTCAGTGGCGCTGGCGCGGAACGCATTCACTTGCTTCATCAATTTCTGGCAATCGAACGCGCTGATGCTCGCCTGGTTGGTCACCACTGGAAAGATGCGCATCGTGCCGTCGGGTGAAGTGAACGGCTGATCCGATTCCATGGCGGCGCTGCCGGCGAAGGGTTTGAGCGAGGGCGCGATGAGACCGAGCGGATCGAGCGTCAATTCCATCTCCGGTTTGGGCGAACCGCCTTCGATTTCGCGGCGTAATTGCGCAAGCCGTTCCTGAATGCGCTGCGGCTGGAGAATGGAAATCGCGCGGTCGAAATCTGGCGGGTCGAGATTAAGCAAAAGCGGAAGAGCGATGCGCTGGAGATCGTGAATGCCGTCAGGCGTTTCCATGGGCGAGCCGGCGAGGACGCGCACGCACCAGGGTTGGGCGCGAAGTTTCGCCGCGAATTTGGGCGCGAATTCTTCCAGCCGGTCGGCGTCATCGGGCTGGCAGAGGAGCGCAAAGGTGAGCTCGCGCGTTTGCGCAAAATCGGTGTTGTAGGTTTTGAGACCTTCGACGGAGGAAAAACCGCGCGGGAGAAGGTTCAGCACCTCGGTGTCGAGGCGCAGGCGAGTGACGAGAATGGCGATGCAGGTGGCAGCGATGAGCGCGACCGCTGTCCACATGAGCGCGCGGCGCTGAGTGATGAGATGGGCAACGGTATCGCTGAAACGCATGGGCAATGGTGCGGCGAACTAGAACCGCACGATGAAACTTTCGTCCCCTGCCCTTGCGCGAAATGTCTGCCCCCGCGGATTGCGCAAAATTTCTTCGCGTAAGGCGAGCCACCCGCGCGCCCGCGCCGGCGGCTGCGCGATGGGCCCGGACCAGGGCAGGCCGACGAGCAGTCCCTGCACCCGCGCGAACTGCGGATCTGTGTGCATGGTGAGCATGCTCACACCCGGGCCTTTGGTGAAGGTCAGCTCGAAATCGCCGTGATTAGAAAAACGCACCAGCACTTCTCCGATGATGACCCGCTTTTTCCCGTGGTACAAAAGCTGGCCATTGCGCGTGGTCCATTCCCGGCTCGGCTGCGCGAATTGATGGATGGCGCAGCCCGCCAGCAGAAATGCCAGAAGTGCGACGGCCGATTTCGTCATCTTAAACACGGTCATTCTGAGCGTAGCGAAGCGGAGAATCCCGCCGCGAAGCCATACCAGTAACTTCCACGGGATCCCTCGGCTCCGCTCGGGACGACGATGTTTCGGGTGTAAGGGAAAGCCGCGGGCAAAGCGTCCAGCGTTTTTGCAGGCGCACGATGAGATAGAAAAGTTCCATTCGCCAGCGAATGGCAAAGCGGTTGCCGATGTTGCCGCCGAGCACCGCGTTTACGGCCGGCGGAATGCGCAGAAAATCGGTCTCAGTTAAAAATACCTCGATGAATTCCTTGCCCGAATACCACGAATCGACGAACCGCAGATAGACGTCCATGGCGCGGTTAACCAGCCGCTCGTAACGCGTGAAGACGCGCCGCCGCCGTCGAGGTTGCTCCAGCACGTCGAGCAGCGCATCGGCCGCTTTTTCGCCGGAAAATACCGCCAGGAAAACGCCGCTGCTGAATATCGGGTCGATGAATCCGGCGGCATCG
>DAIRIE010000049.1:0-2721 GCA_036809705.1 Chthoniobacterales bacterium | reverse complement strand
TTTTCATTGCGATAAGAATAATCAGCCGCGGAATAGACTTCCGAAACACGCCGCCCGGCACCGATGCGGTCGCGCACCAGCGGCTGCTCGGCCAGAGCGCGCTCGAAAAATTCTTCCGGCGAGAGTTTCGCTTTCCTGAACTCCGCGCTGTCGAGGACGACGCCGATGCTGGTACGATCATCCTTGAGCGGAATCATCCAAAACCAGCTGCCGAGCGTGCGCACCATGCGCGTGAGGGTGCCGTCGATGCCAGGCTCGCGCGCGACGCCTTCGAAGTGCGCGAAGAGCGAAAGCTTCTTCAAGTGTTCGTAGTTCTTCTTGAGCTTGAACTTCGTCCCGATGACTGAATTACGCCCGCTGGCGTCGATGACGTAGCTGGCGCGCAGCTCGCCCTCATTCCCCGACACTCGTAAAGAACAGCCATCCGCGCCGAAGTTGATCTCATCGACCGAAGTCTCTTCCCGCACTTCCGCGCCATTCTCCCGCGCGTGATCGAGCAGCATCTTGTCGAACTCCGCGCGCGTCACCTGGTAGGAGCGGTCTGTGCGCGCGCCGAAGCCATCTTTGAAATAGAACTTCGTCGCCTTTTCTCCGCCAGCCTCGGCGATCTCCCCGCCAAATTTTTCCACGAAACTGGCGCGCAGTTTTTCGTGAACTCCGAGCCGGTCGAAGGTGGGCATACTGAAAGGCAGGAGCGATTCGCCGATGTGAAAGCGCGGGAACCTGTCGCGCTCGAGAACAATCACGCGACGACCCCCTTTGGCCAAAAGAATCGCGGCGGTGCTGCCTGCTGGACCGCCTCCGATAATGGCAACGTCATACTCCTTCACCGCGCAGAAGGTAATCGAGTTCGAGATGATGCAAAACGCGCCGCGGTTATGGGAGCGAAAAACCTGGAGGGACGGGCGCCGTCCAGTCCCAAACTTTGGCGTTCTGCCAAACGACACCGGCTGAGAACCGGTGGTGGAGCGCATGCTCCAAGGCGGATTGCCGATACCACCTGCTCGTGCGAAGCCGAAGTCGGCGGCGGCGAAGTTTTCGAAGGGCCGGGCAACAAGTATGGCACCGCTGGCGCGCTGCTCCGGTATAATTTCGTTCAACCTTCGGTTCGCTTCGTCCGTACTTGCAAGGCGGGGCCGCGGCATTATCTCCGAATTTTCCAAGGACAAAATGCAGGAAGACATCGGGGGAACTTTCGAAGCCGGCCTGCGTGCGGGCGTTGGCACGCGATTTCTGATCTGCCGCGGCTGGTCTCTCGACACGGAGTTGTTCTTCGAACAGATCTCCAACGCCGGCACGCAAACTCGCAACGTCGGCATCAACCCTCTCGGCGGTTTGCTCGGCATCTCGCGCTCTTTCTAAGCCGCGGCTCTGGCCGCAGCTACAACCGCAACCTTGGAGGGGACCGCCGTGTCGTCCCACGCCCCGCCATTTGTAGCTTCCGTAAAAGCGCGTTAACCATTCCCACCCGTGAAACTGGTCGATCGATTCGTCAGTCGAGAGCTGATCGTTAATCTGCTCTTCGCCATTTTCGTGCTCTCGCTCGTTCTCGTCATCGGCAACATCTTTCGCAAGCTCCTGCCACTCCTCGTTAACCACGATGTGCCGGTGGAATATCTCATTGCCTTCATCGCTTACGTGCTCCCCTTCTCGCTCATTTTCACCATCCCCTGGGGATTACTCACCGCCATTCTCCTTGTCTTTGGCCGCCTCTCGGCCGACAACGAGCTCGTCGCGCTCCGCGCCAATGGTGTGAGTGTGCCGCGCGTCTGCGTCGCACTTGCCTTCATCGCCCTCGCCTGCACCGCCATTTGTCTCTGGCTCAACGTCCAGGTCGCGCCCGCCGCGCAGGAGAAAATGCGCTCCAGCCTCTTCGATCTCGCCACACGCAACCCCATGGCGCTCTTCGGGAGCGATCAGGTGATCGATGAATTTCCCGGCCGCAAAATTTACGTGGGCAAAAAGGAAGGCAACAAGCTGGAGAACATCACCGTCTTCGAACTCGACAATAAATCGCTGCCCATCCGGGTGACCTTCGCCCGCACCGGCATGCTCGAAGCGGATCTGCCAAACAAACAAATCCTGATGCATCTCTACGAGGCGCGTTATCAGCAGCGCGACGAGAAAGATCCCCTCGACCTGCACAAGATGCGCGACGGCATTAACATGGCCGAAGGCACCCTGCCCATCAGCCTGGACGAGCTTTATGAGAAAGAGAAAAAACGGCCGAGCCGTTCCGCCTTGTCCATCGCGCAATTGGTTGACCAGCTCAAGCGCGGCGACAAACGCGAGCGCAGCGCCAGCCGCACCGAATTAAACAAGCGCTTCTCTTTTCCTTTTTCCTGCATCGCTTTCGCTCTCGTCGGCGTGCCGCTCGGTGTCACCGCGCATCGGCGCGAAACCACGGTCGGCTTTCTCCTCAGCCTCTGCATTGCGATCTCCTACTTCCTCTTCGTCATCATCGCCGACACCCTGCGTAACAATCCGAAGGTGCATCCGGAATACCTCGTCTGGTTACCCAACGCGCTTTTCATCACACTCGGCATTTGGCTCTTCTTTCGGTTGAGCAAACAGTAATCACCAGAAATTCCCGTGCTCATGAGCAACCGCCAGAGCACTGCCTTTCGATTTTGTAATTGAAGTCAGCACGCGAGTTGCTCGCGTAGAACCCTGTAGCGATGACACTGCAAATCCTAGTCGTAGAAGATCACGGTGATACTC
>DAIRIE010000048.1:288-14361 GCA_036809705.1 Chthoniobacterales bacterium | reverse complement strand
ACGCCACTCCGAGATTTTGCGCAGCATTACGGAGTCGAGCGCGACGGGGTCGCGGCTGGCATAAAGGGTGGCGTGGTCGATTTGATAATTCGGCCGCGCCGCGGGGCCGCCGGCGTATTCCGCGATGAGGCCATCAACGACATTGAGCACGACCTTTTTGCCGATGACCGGATCGTTGTAAATCTCCGCGAGGCTCGAGGTGCCGAACGGGCCGGGGGTCGTCGCCGCGCTCCGCGATCAGGGCATCGCCGTCCGTCCGGCCGGATCGTTTCCGGGCCTGGGCCCGGACGACTTTCGGGCCGGCGTGCGGATCGGTGTAGAGATCGCAGATGTAGTCGGGTGCTTGCGTGAAGCGCCGCCAGTTATCGATGTTCGGCACCGTCATATTGTAAATGCAACCGGCGATTCCGTTCGTCTCGCTGTCGCTCATCACCGGCACATTGATCACCTTCGTCACCTCGCGCAGAATGCGCGCGACATGACTCACCGTGCTGGTGTTCTCCGTGTCGGGAAGCAATGCGCTTGTCCGTGGGAGATAATCGAGGTCGCCCCATATGAGCTTGCCCGCGAGCGATGAAGTAATGGTCGTTTTGGGATCATACCCGTTCTGCGGCGAAATGCTGACGAGGCGGTAACCTTCCGCGCGATAGCCCGCCTCGGTCGCGCCACCGAGACTGCGATCCCACACGATGATCTGGTCGCGCACATGGCCAGCCGCGACCAGGCCTTCTACGATCGCCTCCACCACATCGCGATGCGTGGTGAATATCTCCCCGCCCACGGCGGAAATCTTGATCCCGATTTTATCTTTCGGGCCGATGAGCGAATTCCACGCGCTGGCGACATCGCGCTGATTGGTCGCGGCGGTGACCAGCCGATTCACCATCGCGCGCACGAGAGCCGGATCAGTTTTGTAACGCTTGATCGCGCCGGCGTTGTGCACGAGGTAAACGATGGATGGCGTGGGCTGTGGCGCCGGCGTTTGCGCGGCCGCGAAATGGGTCGCGGCCACACTCAGTAAGAGGAAAACGAGAGGAACATTCGAAGTCATGACGAGCGACGCGCCGAGGAACTCAGACGCCGTGCGTCATCTTTACGTTCATTTCCCCTTTTGCGCACGGATTTGCCCGTACTGCGCTTTCTACAAGACGCGCGGAACGAGCGAGGACGGCAGGGAATTTTGCCGCGCACTCGCGCTCGAAGCTGCGCGCGTGAGCGGAGATCTTCCCTTCGCGCTGAAGACGATCTTCTTCGGCGGCGGAACTCCGACCGCGCTTTCCACACCACAACTCGAAGAGCTCCTTCGCATATTCCCGGGTCTCTTTGATGTCACTGCGCTGCGCGAATGGACCATCGAGGCGAATCCCGGAAGCGTCTCCGACAAGAAAGCGGCGGCATTGCGGAGCGGCGGAATAACCCGCATCAGCCTCGGCGTGCAAAGCTGGGAGGACGAGTTGCTGCGCCTGCTTGGACGCGAGCATGATGCCATCCAGGCCGAGCATTCATTCCACATCTTTCGCGCCGCGGGATTCAACAACATCTCTATCGATCTGATGTTCGCGTTGCCCGGGCAAACGGAAACGCAATGGCGCGCTTCACTGGAGAAAACCATCGCGCTGCAACCTGAACACGTTTCCACTTATTGCCTCACCTACGAAGAAGACACTGAGTTTCTCGCGCGCTTCACGAGCGGCGATGACGAGAATGAAGGAGACTTTTACGAGATCGCGTTGAGCATGCTCGCTGACGCTGGTTACGAGCACTACGAAATCTCAAATTTCGCCCGCCCTGGTTTTCGCTCGCTCCATAATCAAGCCTGTTGGCGCGGTGCGGATTACGTCGGTCTCGGTCCGAGTGCATTCTCCACCCGCGGTTTCCGTCGTTGGCAAAACGTCGCCGATCATCACGAGTACGCGCGCCGCCTGTCTGCTGGTCAATCGCCGATCACCGGGACGGAGACGTTAACGGACCCGATGAAACGCACTGAGCGAATCGCGCTTGGCTTGCGCACCGGTGAAGGAATTCCCGCCGAACTCGTCGCGACGCAGCAAGTGGAGGATTTACTCGCGAGCGGTTTGCTTCGACAAAACGGCGATCGCGTAACTCTGAGCCGCGCAGGAAAGTTGGTGGCAGATTCCATCGTGGAAGAGCTGCTTTGAGCCTGTCGAATCGAGCTTCTGCGACGTGACCCCCGCGCAACGACGACGCCGGCATCTCCTGACATCACCGTTTCGCCACAACGTTCTTGCCTTCCCGAGCGCCGCAGCGTTACAACCGCGCCATGGCGACGACGATGTCTTTGACGGATGGGCCGCGGAAGCGGGTGCGCAAATCGCGCGCGATGGCGGAGTTGGGAGAAGTAGCGGCGACGACGTCGGGACAAATGCCGTTAACCGTGCCGATGGCCCACACCACCATGTTGTCGCCTTCCGCACCGGGCGGGGCGAGTGACTCCGGTTGGCGTTACATCATTCGCAATCTGCAACCGGTCGTCGTCACGTTGGCCTTGTGCATCACCGCCATCGTTTGTGTCTGGATCGCGTCGAGCCGCACCGCCACGAGCACCGGGCCGCGCTTTCAGACCATCGATTTCGACGACGAAGATGGGAAGACGCTGCTGAAGTTTGATCGCGAAAGCGGTCGCGCATGGCGGCTGGCGAGAATGCGTGTTCCAGTGCGCGCGCGAAAAGCTGATGGCAGCACGGGGCCGCAACTTGTCACCGGCTGGGAAGAAATTTCGCCCTCGTTTGAACAGGGCGTGCAGGACACCTGGCACCGTTTCGGTGCGCCCACGCCTGCGCCATAGCGTCGATTCCGTGATTCAATCGCGGCGACGTTTGCGTCCTCAGCGCGCGTGCTTCCAGGCCATGCGCGAGACGACTTTCACCAGAAGAATCAGACCCGCGATTCCGGCGCAGACTTCGGCGAAAAGCTCACCGTGCCGGACATAAAATGTGAGTCGCGGCTCGGCCGGGAGATTCACCTCGCCGGCCAGTGTGCCTTCCTGGAATGTGCTGCCGCGATCATCGCGCAAGATTTGGGTCACGCGGCCAAGATCGTTCACGAAACAAGTCACGCCCGTATTCGCCGCTCGCACCATCGGACGCCGCGTCTCCACACAGCGAAAAACGGCGTTCGCCAAATGCTGTCGCGAACCCGCTGAACGGAGGAACCAGCCGTCGTTCGTCACCGTCACCAGCAGATCGGCGCCTCGCAGCACGAACTGCCGCGTCAGATCACCGATCGTGTCCTCGAAACATATCAAGGGTGCCACTCGACCGCGATCACCGGACAGCTCGAAGACCGTAAACTCGTCACCTGCGTCGAAATCCTCCGGCACCTGGTCGCCGGCGATCCTGGCGAAAAGCGGAAACGAATGGCGGAAGGGAATGTATTCGCCGAATGGGACGAGGTGCACTTTGCGATAAATCTGAGGGTCACTGCCGCGGCGGATAAGCAGCGCGGCATTGTAAACACGCCGCGGTTCCTCATCGATCGCGCCGAGGAGAAGGTCCACGTGCCCCGAGTCGGCAATGTGCGTCACGTATTCGAACGATTCCCGATCCTCTAGCACCGGTGCCGGCAAAGCGCTCTCCGGCCAGATGAGCAGTTGAACATTAGCAAGCGAGCTAAGTGCTATTTTGCTTAGAGTCTCGAACTTATCGAAAATGTTTTGTTTATAACGGAGATCAAACTTGTGCTCGCGCGGAACATCTGACTGCACCAGCGCCACTCGCAGCGGCCGAGTTTGAGGGCGTGACTGCACCGCCCGGAGCCCAAGTGCGAAAATCGCGACGACGCCAACAAGCGTGAGCGTCAGATCGAAGTGTGGCCGCACGAAGCGCCCATGCGTTTCCCGCCAGAGGCGCAATGCTGTCGCGGCGAAGATTGCATTGCAGAACGCGACCACGAAGCTAATGCCGGTCACGCCAGTCCATTCCGCCAGCTGAATCATCGGCCAGGTGGCATGCATCGCCACGCCGAGTCCGTTCCATCCGAAGCCGGATATCAACCAGCCGCGCGTCCACTCCAGCGGCACCCATGCAACGGCGAGACTGAAGGCGAAAAACAGGTTGTGCGCCGAGCTCACCCACGGCGATGCACTCGGCGGCCGTTCAGATTTTGCCCGCGCGAGCATGGCGCTCCAGTTATCGACAACTGCAATGCGGTCATGCCGCGGCCGCATTAGTCCGCAAAACCACGCCCACACCGCGAAGTAGAGTCCCATGTAGAATGCCAGCGCGAACCATCCCGGCGACGTCACCGTCGTCAGCCAAAAGAAGCAACACCAAAAAAACGTCAGCCCGCTCACGTATCCCAGCGCGAGATCACGCCACCCACGTCGCTGTGATGTTTCGCCCGAACAAAGCACCGCCAGGATCAGCGGCACCAGTGCGATCCAGATGAGCCAGCCTTGATCCACCGGCGGCACGGCCACCGCCGCGAGCACGCCGCTGCTGATTGCCGCCAGCCACGGCCAAAGCCGCAGCGCCCACTCCTTCACTTAGCTGCGGCGCCGGCGGCGTTGCGGCGCCTCGCGACTGCGCGACGGATGAATGCTATCGCGCAAATCGTGCGCGTAAGATGGATTGACGCGAAAGAAGGCGTGCTCGAGGTCGGCAATCGTGCGCACGTTGACCTTGCTCGAAAGGACATAGCCCATTGCGATCAATCCTCCGAGCGTATCGATGAGCTCACCGCTCTCCATCTCATGCGTGCGCTCGAGAAGGAACTTGCCGGCCATGGGCGCGCCAGTCAGGCCCAGAGCTTTGAGCAAAGTGATCTCGCCGCCGTCCAGATTGAGCTCGCGTGCCATGGCCGAATCTTTGCTGCGAAACCCGCGCTGTCGAGTGGCTATCTCGCGAGCCGCGCATGAGCATCGGCTTGCAGCCAATCCCAAAGCGCTGCGAGCCTCTGACCCACCTCCCTTTTCGCCACCGCCAGTTCCTCCGGCGACAATTCCCCTGCCCCGGGTCGCCTTTGCGCAAACAGGTAGTATTTGATCTTGGGCTCCGTTCCAGAACCGCGCACCGCGATGCGCGTCCTGTCCTGTAGCTCGAAGATCAGCATCTTCTCCTTCGGGATCGCGTCGCCTTCCACGTCATGGATTGTTTCGCGGGCGAAATTCCGGATGCTCGCGACAGGAGTATCCAGCATTTCACGCGGCGGCTCCTGGTCGTACGAGGCAAGAAGCCGCTGAATCTTCTCCGCGCCATACGCGCCTTCAAAGGCAAGCGAGCCATTCTTTTCCTCGAAATAGCCGAGGTCACGGTAGATGGAATCGAGTAGCTCATCCAGCGTTTGCCCGTTGACTTTGGCGAAAGCAGCCACTTCGCAGAACATGATGGTCGCGCCGTTCCCATCCTTGTCTCGCACAAAATCTGCCCCGCTGTAACCGTAGCTTTCTTCTCCGCCGAAAACGTAGTAGCTCGACTTCTCCAGGCGCAGCTTGCGGGTCTCCATCTCGGATGAGTCCCGATAGTCCGGCAACCCGAGCGCCTCTTCATACTTGCCGAGCTTTGCCCCAATGTATTTAAATCCGGTCAGCGTCTCCACGCACCGTAAGCCAAACTTTTCCGCGATAGCTTTCTGCAGGTCCGTTGTGACGAATGTCTTGATGATCACCCCGCGCGACGCGTTATCCCGGTTCAGAATACCTTGTGCAAACAACGTGCGTACTCGGTACCACGCCATGAGCGAACCGATCTGGTTCCCGATCAGTAACTTCATCTGGCCGGAGCGGGTGCGCACCGCCACGCCCATGCGATCGCAATCTGGATCAGTCGCAATGACCACGTCTGCCTTCTCGCGTTGAGCCTGTTCTATCCCGAGCTTCAGCGCTTCGGCGTTCTCCGGGTTGGGCGACTTTACCGACGGGAACCTCCCATCGAACTTGTCTTGCTCCGCAACGACAGAATAGTTGAAGCCGAGCCTCGTTAGCATCGGCTTAATAATAACGCCGCCGGTTCCGTGGATTGGGGTATAGACAATCTTCAGTCCCCCAGCCCGCTTGAGTAACTCCGGATCGAGCACCAATGTCTCGAGCCGATCCATATACGCCTGATCGACTTCCTCACTGGCGATGCTGATCTGGCCTGCCGGCCCATCACTGGGGTGACCATCGCTACTCACCGCATCAACTTCCGCGATGATGCCGCTGGCGCGCGGCTCGACTACTTGCGCCCCATCGTTGAAGTAAACTTTGTAACCGTTATCATGCGGTGGATTATGACTGGCGGTGATGACCACGCCAGCATCTGCCTTCAGGTAACGAACGGCGAACGATAGTTCCGGAGTCGAGCGCGGCCCGGAGAATACCATCGCATCGCAGCCATGCTCAGCCGCAACTCTCGCCGCCAGTTCGGCAAACTCCTTGGAAAAGTATCGCGTATCATGTGCGATAACAATCCTGGGCCGTCCTCGGATGTGTTCCTTGTCACGCCACTTTGTGACGTAGCTAACAAGTCCCTGCGTCGCCCGCGCGATGTTGAAGTAGTTCATCGCGTTTGTTCCCACGCAGGGATACTGCGGGCGCCCCAGCTCAGTCGGCGTTCCCTGCTCGGCTGCGGTTACGATCTTGCCGATGGTGCGACCACGCAGGCCACCAGTGCCAAAAGCTAACGTCTTATAGAATCGGTCATTGAGCTCCGGCCATTCTCCAGCGCGGCCAAGCTCATCGATGACTTCCACATACAGCTTCTGCGAATCACCTGAGAGAAGACGGGAGATGTTCGCTGCGGCATCCGGGCGCAACTGCCCCGCAGCAACCGCTGCCGTCATGAGGTGCTCCAATTCGTCAAATTGCTCCGGCATGGCGAGCCATCATTCCGGCGCACCGTTTGTTTGCAAGTGCGCGACGATGTTCAAAAGAAAAACGATTGCCTCGCGACTTCGTGCGGCTTAGTAACTCGCGCTCGCCTCGTCGCGATGAACATTCACGAATATCAGGCCAGGGAATTGCTCGAACGCTTCGGCGTGGCCACCACACGCGGCCGGGTTGCATCCACGGCGGACGGCGCGGAGCAGATCGCCTGCGAAATGGCGCCCGCGGAGATGGTGGTGAAGGCGCAGATTCATGCCGGAGGACGTGGCAAGGGAACTTTCGCTAATGGATTTAAAGGCGGCGTGCACCTTGCCAAAACGCCGGATGAAGTGCGCGAAATCGCCGGCAAAATGCTTGGTCAGACGCTCGTCACGCACCAGACCGGACCGGCTGGACGTATCGTCAACAAAGTGTTCGTGGCTGAGTCGGCACGGATCGCGCGCGAAATTTACTTTGCCATTCTGCTCGACCGCGCCACGGCTGCCCCGCTGATTGTGGCTAGCACGCAAGGTGGAGTGGAAATCGAAGCAGTCGCGGCCAAGACGCCGGAGAAGATCGTGCGGGAATCGATCGATCCACTGGCTGGTTTGCAGCCGTTCCAATCGCGGAAACTCGCCGGGCAGCTCGGGCTCGACTCTTCGCAGCTAAAAGCGGCTGGTAAGTTGTTTGACGGGCTATATCGAACTTTCATCGGGCTGGATTGCTCGATGGTCGAGATCAATCCACTGGTGGTAACGAAGGAGGGCGAACTACTCGCGCTTGATGCCAAATTTAACTTCGACGATAACGCGCTCTATCGTCATCCCGAAGTCGCAGCCATGCGAGATACAGCCGAAGAAGATCCGCGCGAAGTAGAAGCTTCCAAGTATGGCCTTAACTACATTGGCCTGGATGGGAACATCGCCTGCCTTGTCAACGGCGCCGGCCTCGCCATGGCGACCATGGATATCATCAAGTTTTACGGGGGTAGCCCGGCCAACTTCCTCGACGTGGGAGGAAGCGCGACGGAAGAACAAGTGACCGAGGCATTCAAGATCCTGGTAAGCGACAGGAATGTGCAGGCGATCCTTGTCAATATCTTCGGCGGCATAGCTAAATGCGATGTCATTGCCCAGGGCATCATCAACGCCGCGAAGGCAGTGAAACTAAGTGTGGCATTGGTGGTTCGACTGGAAGGGACAAATGTCGAAAAAGGCAAGGAGCTCTTAAAAGAAAGCGGTTTGGCTGTTATTACCGCCGATAATCTGGGTGATGCGGCGGAAAAGGCGGTGAACGCGGCGCGAGCCGCGAACCAGCCCTTATGAGAGCAATAGAGATCGCGTTTACTGGCATTCCCGTTACCGACATGAAGCGCGCTCGCGCCTTTTATGAAGGGGTGCTTGACCTTGAAGTGTCAGGCGAGTTTATGGATGGCGCCTGGGTCGAGTATGGCCTAGGTGCGAGCACTCTTGCCCTCGCCAGCGTCGGTGAGCAATGGAAGCCCTCGGATCAGGGGACCAGCGTCGCCATCGAGGTCGAGGATTTTGACGCGGCGATCCGAAAACTAAAGGTGGCAGTAATTCGTTTTCCGCTGAACCGATGGAAACATCAGTGTGTCACATGGGAGTGGTCCAGGATCCAGATGGAAACAAAATCATCATTCACAAACGAAAAGCATTATGATTAAAGAAGTCGCATTTGTCGCTATCGCTGTCTCCGATGCAGAACGGGCGCGGAAGTTTTATCAGGAAACGCTGGAACTGAAACCGGCAATGACGGCTATGGAAGGGGCCTGGGTCGAGTATGAGATTGGCCCCACCACCATCGGAGTTGGCTGCCATCCCGCGTGGCAGCCTTCGCACCAAGGAACTACAGTCGCGTTCGAAGTAGATGACATCGATAAGAGCATCGCGACACTCACCGAACGCGGCGTGACTTTTGATATGGCGAAAATAGAGACGCCGGTCTGCTGGATGGCGCAGTTCCGCGATCCGGATGGAAACAAGCTGGTCATTCACAAGCGTAAGGCTGCCTGACTAATGTCTGTGCTGGTCGATAAGAACACGCGGCTGTGCGTGCAGGGAATTACCGGAAGCGCCGGTGGTTTTCACGCGCGGCAATGCATGGAATACGGCACCAACGTCGTGGCCGGAGTTACTCCGGGTAAAGGTGGACAAAAGTTCGACGACACCGTTCCAGTCTTCGACACGGTCGCGGAAGCTCGCGCTGAAACCGGCTGCAATGTCTCCATGATTTTTGTCCCAGCCCCCGCCGCAGCTGACTCCATTCTCGAAACTATCGACGCTGGGGTGGAGCTCGTTGTTTGTATCACGGAAGGTATCCCAGTGATGGATATGATGCGGGTGAAAGCGCAAATGCGCGGTAAGCCAGGCCGATTGATCGGGCCGAACTGTCCAGGTATTATCACACCCGGCGCGGCTAAGATCGGGATTATGCCCGGTTACATTCACAAACCGGGAAACGTGGGAGTGATCTCGCGCTCTGGCACCTTGACTTACGAAGCTGTCTGGCAGCTAACGAGCCGCGGCTACGGTCAGTCGACCTGCATCGGAATCGGTGGCGATCCCATCAACGGCATGTCGCACCTCGACGCCGTGAAGCTATTTAATGACGATCCAGGAACGGAGGCGATGATTCTGATCGGCGAAATCGGCGGCTCGGCGGAAGAAGAAGCGGCGGCCTGGATACAGGCTAACTGCCAAAAGCCGGTGGCGGCTTTCATTGCCGGCGCGACGGCCCCGCCAGGACGGCGGATGGGGCACGCCGGGGCGATTGTCTCGGGAGGCAAAGGCACCGCGGCCGGGAAGATCGAAGCATTGGCAGCAGCGGGGATCGCCGTAGCAGAAACGCCCGCGGCGATGGCGGACACGCTCATTGCGCGAATGACTGCGCCGGGTAACGTGTCGCAGGAACTGGAACTACAAGCCGGCCAATTAAAGAAATGATATCACGAGGACTGGAAGGAATCGTCGCCAACACGACGCGGCTGAGCGATGTGATCGGCGACAAAGGCCAGCTAATCTACTGCGGCTACGACATCAATGAGCTGGCGGGCAAAGTTACTTACGAGGAAGTAGTTTATCTACTCTGGAATAACAAGTTGCCCAACCGGACCGAGCTGGAGAAATGCGCGCACCAATTGCGCAGCCAGCGCGAGCTGCCCGATGGGGTAATCGATTTCATCAAGGCCGCGCCGAAAGATGCGAACCCGATGGACGTGATTCGGACCGCCGTTTCCATGCTGGGACTTTTTGATCTCGAGATTAACAAAGAGGCGACTCCTGAAATCAACAAGAGCCGTGCGCGCAGCATCACGGCGAAGATTGGAGTTATCGCTGCCTATTACCATCGCGCGCGTTGTGGTAAGTCATTGCCGCCGGTTCGCACTGACCTTGCCGAAGCCGCGCACTTCCTTTACCTCATGTGCGGCGAAGCTCCGTCCCAGGAAGCCGCCGATACTCTCGACGTCGCCTTCGTTCTGCATGCCGACCACGGCATGAATGCTTCCACGTTCAGCGCTCGAGTGACTATCTCCACCTTGTCGGATATATACTCTGCGATTACTTCGGCGATCGGAACCTTGAAAGGTCCACTCCACGGCGGGGCGAATGAAGGCGTGATCCACATGCTCCAGGAGATCGGCGATGAGAAGAACGTCGATGCTTATATCGAGAAGCAACTCGCGGAGAAGAAGAAGATCATGGGCATTGGTCATCGCGTTTACAAGACTCTTGATCCGCGCGCGCCGCACCTGCGCGCCATGGCGGTCAAGCTGAGTGAGAAGCTGGGCGATCCGAAATGGATTCGCATGAGCGAACGGATCGCGGAGTTGATGAAAGAGAAGAAGAAGTTAAACGCGAATGTCGATTTCTACTCTGCCACAGTTTATTACTCGTTAGGCATTCCCACTGATCTGTTCACGCCGGTGTTCGCCATCGCGCGTTGCTCCGGCTGGTGCGCCCACGTGCTGGAACAGCTTGAAGACAATCGGCTTTACCGCCCGCTCAGCGAATATGTCGGCGAACCTGTCGGCAAAAAAGTCGTCCCGATCGAGGAGCGGCCATAGGCGCCGAGTCACGGATGACCATTCGCTGCGTTCAGCATGGCGTATTTCCAATCCATCGCCATGCGAATACGTGCGCGGCCGCTGGGATGATCGAAGAACAGGAATTCCTCCAGCGGAGTTGGCTCCATCTTGCGGTACTTGCCAAGCTTAAGCGCGACCTGAGCCGTGCCATCGGGCTCGCGTGAGGCATTAATGCCAAAAGCATCGGCTTCTCGCTCGATCGTGCGACTCAATGTATTGGAGATCGGCGTAATCAAGAAGGCGTAACTCCCAAAGATAAGCAGGAGCAAAGGGACGCCGGCAGGATCAGCAATGCCATTGACCCGCCACTTAGTGCCGTACCTCCTCAGGAGCGCGTCGAAAGCAACTCCGGCTATACCGAAGCCGACCAGGCTGAGAATAGCCAGACCGAGGATGATCTTGCCGCCGTGGTTGAGGACGTAATGCCCCATTTCATGCGCCATTACCTCACGAATTTCTGGCAGGGTGCATTGGTTGAGCAGATTGTCATTCAGGGCGATGCGAGTCGTGCCGGCGAGGCCGGAGACATTCGCGCTCACCCGTTTTGTCTGTCGCGATTGATCCACAACGAAGACCTGCTTCACCGGAATCTCGTTAGCTAGAGCGAGCGTGAGAATAGGATCGCGAATCGCGGGATCACTTAGCGGCGTGTATTTGTTGAAAAGCGGCTCGATGAATACTGGAGCGACGAGGTCCACTACGGCGAAGAGCAGAATGCTGGCAATCGCGCCCCATATCCACCAGGTGCGTCGCGTGCCCGTGAAGACTGTGTAGAGAACTGCGAAGGCAATGGGGAGAAAGATGAGCGCGATGATGAGCCCTTTGAGCTCATCTCCGAACCAGGACGCAAAAGTTTGGTTGGACATTCCGTACTGGTGCTCGCGGAAAAAGTTCTGATACCAATTGAGTGGCAGGCTCAGTGTCCAGGTAATCAGCGCAAATGGCAGCGCATAAAGAGCGGCCTGCCAGCCCGCGCGATTTGTCAGCTTCGCGGCGAGATCGCGCAGGCGAGCTGAGAGTCGGGTCGACAGTAGCAGGATCGCGATTGCGGCATTGAATAGGTAATTCCAAAGGATGAGCCAGTAGCCGCCTTCGAAGTAAGCGTTGGACTTACCCTTCTCCTCCGGCGAGATGGTGGCGAGCCATGCGCGCGTCGCTGTTTCGGCGTCCTGGATACCGGCAGGTGTCGCCACTGGCGCAGGCAAGTGAGAACTTTGCTCGCCATGGGCCAGAACTGGCGAAAAGATCACGGCCAGGGCAAAGATGAGATAGCGCGTCATCTTCAACCACTAATCGAAGAGCTTTGTCGCGCCAAAGTCTTTTGTGAAACGGGATTAATTTCATCGACCGTTCCACCGGATTTTGGTTTGCTCCCGATTGTGAAATCGATCTACGCTCTGGTGGCGTTTGGGCTGATTAGTCTGGCCGCGGCGCAGACTCCCTCCCCGGTGGAAGCCTCGCTCTGCGGTCCCTTCCCAAAGAATTACAAGGAAGTCGTGTGGAACTGGCTGCAAGGTGTGTTGCTCGATGCAGATAGTGCGAAGATCGAATGGCAGGGCGAGCCGAAACCGGCAGACCTGGGCAAGAACGGCGACCATCTTTATGGCTGGCTAGTCGAGTTCCAGGTCAACTCCCGTAACCGTTTTGGCAGCTACACCGGTAAGCAATCGCATGGCGCGCTTATACGGGATAACCAGGTAGTTAAAGGCGTAGGTTTCGCCTATTAATGACTCGGCTCCAGACTAAATCGAAACGCGCCCAGGGCGGTTCAATTACCTTCGCGATCATCGTGCTCCTGGTCGTCGCAGGGATCTTCTACTTCCTCTACAGCATGCGGCAAAGCGGTGAGAAAGAAGGGCGGCAGTTCGCGCGCGAAGTGATCGAGCGTTGCGTCTTTCGGCACGACGTTAACTTCCTGCACACTATGGTGTCGCCCGATCGCCGCCTGACAATCCCGCCCGGAATGGATGAACAGTTTATCGATACACTAGCCAAACTAGGCGCTCCGGCCCGCAACTATGACGTGACCGGCGAACTGGAGTTCGATAACTACTTCGTAACGCCGCACGGAACATTCAAGAGTATACTCACCTTTCCGGACCGTCACGGCACATTCTATGTCAATGTCGCGCGGCCAAGTGGAACCTGGTCTGTCACCGACTATGGAATTACGTGGGAACGCCCGCCAGAGTAGTTGCGTCTGCTGACGGCGCAGCCGTACCCGCGGTTTCTTTGCAGGTTAATGCAACGGCACGGCCCAGCTGCCGATGCCGAGCGCGTTCATGACAATCTCCACAGAGAGTGCGGCCAGGATCATTCCCATAACGCGGACAAGGATGGATGCTCCGGATTGGCCAATGACGCGCAACACCACGTCGGAAAGACATAAGATAAAGTAGTTCAAAAGTAGGACGACGAGCAACACCACTGCGCTTTCTACTTGCTGCGGCACGGTATAAACATCGTTATCTGTGCGCAGGATCACCGCCAGGATCGCGCCCGGCCCGGCGATGGAAGGGACTGCGAGCGGAAAGACCGCGAGGTCGCGATTCTTCTCGCCCGGAGTGCTGGCAGCTTCGCTCGATCCGAAGAGCATTTGCAACGAGAAAAGGAAGAGAATGATCCCGCCGGCGACTTTGAGAGACAAAACTCGGATGCCCATGGCATCGAGCACGATTTGTCCGATGACGACAGCGACCACGAGGATGATTGCGGCATAGATCGAGGCGCGCAGGGCGACGCGCCGCCGCTCTGTGGCGGAGAGTGCCGCCGTTAGACCGGCGAAAGAGCGAGCGTCCCCGGTGGATTGACGGTCGTCCAGAACATCATGAAATCCCGGAACAGCTTTTCAGTCATGAGAGCGTATTGCCGGCTTTATACAGAAGACGCTCAAGGGAGTCGACGCAGAATTGCGACCACGTTTCCAGGGTCTCCCGTCGCGCGAGAAGCTCGTCGCGACTCAGGAATTCGAGATTGGTGATCATGGCTTCGCGCTTTTCCACTTTTGGTTCATCGAGCGCCATGATATGAACGACTCCCAGATGCACTCGACCTACTTCGGTGCTGTCATCGTTTAGCAGCGCGACGATGCGATCATCGTAAGTTGTTTCGATTCGAATCTCTTCCCTCACCTCACGTTCCACTCCAGCCCGGTAAGCTTCCT
>DAIRIE010000048.1:0-278 GCA_036809705.1 Chthoniobacterales bacterium | reverse complement strand
GTCCCAGGCAAAGAGCGATTCATCGGTATCATTCATGTGACCGCCGACGCCTATCGATCCCTTCGCCACCAGCCGTTGTTCGCCCGCTTTTCTGCCGCGGACATAGTAAAGAACACGGTCGGCGTGAGTGATAATCACATACGGAATAAGCTGCTTGTAGCTGGGATCATGTTCAGCAGCGCTCCGGGAGATGAAGAAGTTACTGCCGCGGGAAAGCAGCGCGCTCAGGTAGCGCTCGGGCTCGAAGTTCAAACCCTGAAATGAGCCAAGCTCATCAA
>DAIRIE010000047.1:1092-14402 GCA_036809705.1 Chthoniobacterales bacterium | reverse complement strand
CAGACGGATGATTTGCTGGCCGCGCCGCTGCGCGTGAAAAAATCGCGTGCCGCGCCGGAGTGGATGCCGCTGCGCGATGCGGCGGTACTCGAGCTTTTCTACAGCAGCGGCCTCCGCCTCGCTGAACTAGCTGCGCTCGATGTGAGCGATGCCGATCTGTATACCGAATCTGTGCGCGTGTTTGGCAAGGGACGAAAAGAGCGCGTTTGCCCGGTCGGCTTGCCCGCGCTCGAAGCGGTGCAGCGTTATCGCACCGCCGCGAACGTGCACAGCGGCCCGTTGTTCATCAACAAATCGCGCCGCCGCATCTCCGCGCGATCGATCTGGCTGATCGTGCGCCGCTATCTGCGCCACACCACCATTCCCATCAACATCTCGCCGCATAAATTGCGGCACAGTTTCGCCACCCATCTGCTCGATCGCGGCGCCGACCTGCGCAGTGTGCAGGCGCTCCTCGGGCACGCCAGTTTGTCGACCACGCAAATCTACACCCACGTGACGGTGGAGCGTTTGAAGAAAGCCTACGCCGCAGCGCACCCGCGCGCGTGAGGTCTATCTCGCGGCCGGCTGAGGCAGCGCCTGCGGACAGA
Organism: Chthoniobacterales bacterium; assembly: GCA_036809705.1. GTDB lineage: Bacteria > Verrucomicrobiota > Verrucomicrobiia > Chthoniobacterales > UBA10450 > AV69. Next base: position 13,812 of record DAIRIE010000047.1, on the reverse strand, counting down.
GCAGCACGAGGAGCGACGCCAGCGTCCAGCACGCGATCATAAAGAGGAATCCGGCGTTGAACGAGCCCGTGCGCTGGCTGAGATAGCCGACGACTTTAGGTCCGGCGAAGCCGCCCAGACTCGCCATGCAATTGATAAACCCGACTGCGGCGGCCGCGGCCGAGCTCGTCAAAAACGCCGAGGGCAGCGCCCAAAAAGCCGGCAGATATGCGATGGTGCCGGACACGACGAGCGTGCACACGGCGACCAGCAGCGCGTTCGAGTGCGGAAGAAAAAACCAGGCGGCGAGCGAGAGCGCTGCGATCAATTGCGGGATGGCAAAATGCCAGCGGCGTTCGCGAGTGCGATCGGAATTCCAGCCCACCACCAGCATGCCGATGAGCGCAATGGCGAACGGAATGGCGCCGATCCAGCCGATGGCACCCAAGTTCCAACCGGTCAGGCGCTGCAACATCGTGGGGAAAAAAAACCAGAACGCGTAGCCCCCGGTGTAAGTGAAAAACAAACCCGCGGTGAGCACGAGCACGGCGGGATGTCGCAGGGCGTGCCAGATCGTGATTTGTTCGCCAGGCGATTTCGCTTGTCGCTCCTGGTCGAGACGGGAGCGGAGCCAATCGCGTTCCTCATTTGGCAGCCATGGCGCTGCCTCGGGTTGGTCGGGAAGACAAAAAAATGAAGCGATTCCGAGCACGACAGCAGGGGCGCCTTCCATCAGGAAAAGCCAGCGCCATCCCGAAATGCCGAGCCAATTCACCCGAAGAATACTGACGGCGATCGGACCGCCGATCATGAACCCAATGGGAATGGCCGCCATGAATCGCGCGCCCGCCTTGGCCCGATCTTCGGCTATGAACCAGTGCGATAGATAAACGATGACGCCCGGGAAAAATCCTGCCTCCGCTGCACCGAGCAAAAAGCGCGCGCCGTAAAGTTGCAGCGGACTGCGCACGAGGGCGGTAAGCGTGGTCAGCGCGCCCCACGTGATGAGTGTTAATCCCAGCAGCCGCCGCGCGCTCCAGCGTTCCACCAGGAGCGCGCCGGGGATTTGCAGCGCGAAATATCCGATGAAGAAAATGCCGCTGGCCGTGCCGAAAATCGAATCGCTCAGGCCGAGATCGCCTTTCATCCCCAGTGTCGCGTAAGCGATATTGGTCCGATCGAGATAGTTCGTGACGTAGAGCAGGAAGAGAAACGGGAGGAGCCGCCGTGCGATGCGACTGCGCGCGCTACTGCCTGCTTCGGCCGGCATCATAGGACAGAACTAGACAGGATTTACAGGATGAACAGGATTGGCTTTCTGTGATCCCGTGAACCCGGTCTGTTAAACCATTGGCCGAAAACGCCCGACGATTTCCTGCAAACGCGCGGTGATCTGTCCGAGCGAGCAGACTTCCACGGCTTCGAGGAGCGCGGGAAAACAGTTCTCGTTAGTCTGAACCACCGTCGTCAGTTCAGCGAGCGCGTTCTCAGCCGTGCGCGCATTCTTCGCCTTGAACTTCGTCAGCCGAGCCACCTGCAATTGCTGCTTCGCGCGCGGGGTGCGCGCGAGCTCGACCTCCGGCATTTCATCAGAGCCATTGCGGTAACGGTTTAATCCGACAATCGGCCGGGTCCCTTCGTAAATCTGTTCTTCGTAACGGTGAGCCGCGTTCTGGATTTGTGAACGCTGGTAGCGATTCTCCACCGCGCCCATGACGCCGCCCAAAGACTCGATCTCGCGGAATTCATCGAGAATCGCTCTCTCCACCGCGCGCTCGACCGCTTTCATTCCGGGCGAGCCACTGAGCATGTTCATGGTGTGTTTGAAAATGCCCGACTCCTCCAACAGGATGGCCTGGCCATGAGCCGCGAGCCGAATCCATTCTTCGCTGGGCGTGGTGAACGGCTCGTCCGCGCTGTTCGAGTGACACGAGTTCGTGCCGTTCATGTAGGCGAGCATCAGTTCGGCCGCGGTGCGCGTGAGATTGTTTTTGAACTCCGCCGCGATAAGCGAGCGCCCGCTCGTCTGGGTGTGCAGCTTGAACATCTGTGCGCGCGATCCGGCGCCGAAAACATCGCGCATGCCGATGGCCCAGATTTTTCGCGAGACTCGCGCCAGAGCGATGTATTCCACGTCGAGCCCGCAATCGAGAAAGAACGAGAGCCGTGGGCCGAATACGTTTACATCGGCACCGCGCGCGGCGAGCATTTCCGCATAAGCAAATCCATTCGAGAGCGTGTAAGCGGCCTGCTGCACCGGCGTCGAGCCAGCCTCGCCAATGTGATAGCCGCTGATCGAAACAGGATACCAACGCGGCATGTTCGCCGCCGTCCACTCGATCATGTCGCAAAGAAAACGGAGCGACGCTTCGATCGGGAAAATGGTTTCATTCTGCGCCTGCACTTCCTTGAAAATATCGGCCTGAATCGTGCCGCGCAGTTTCGGCACGACGTCGTCGCCGAAACGCCGTTTCGCCGCGGCGATGTACATCGCCATGATGATCGGCGCCGGTCCGCTGATGGTCATCGAGGCGGAGAAATCCGGCGAGCCCAGCTCGAACCCATCGTAGAGCCGCACCATATCTTCGACGGTGTCGACTGCCACGCCGCCCTCCCCGATTTTCCCAAACACGCCATCAGCGTCGGAATCGATCCCATAAAGTGTGGGCCCATCGAAGGCAGTGCTGAGCCGTTTCGAACGCTGATGCGCGCTCAGGAAATGAAAGCGCTTGTTCGTGTCCTCCGCCAGCATCAAGCCCGAGAACAACCGGGTCGGTTCTTCCGGCGGCCGCGCCCCATTCTTCTTTTGCGCTTTGGCGCCTTTGGGCGATTCAGATTTTTCTGCCAGTCCGGCTCGGACTCCGTAACTCCCCTGCTCGATATTCTGCAACGGGTCGAGATACATCTCGCGATAGGCGCCATTCAAAAACGGAAATTCACCCGGCAATCCGTCGCCGAACAAATAGCGCGCGATCTCACCCGCCTCATCAATTTCCGGCAGCGCCAGTCGCGGCAGCGGCAAACCGGTTGGCGCGCGCGTGATCGGCGTCTCGCTTTTGATCTTCTTCCAGCGCTCCGTCAGTTCGCGCGCAAATTTCGAGTCGCTCCGCGCGCGCTTTACTTGCTCGAGCACGAACTCACCGTGCTTCTCCACCGCTTCAATGACTGCTCCGAGTTTACTCATGCCGATTCTCCTTCTTTGTCATTCCGAGCGAAGTGAAACGCAGTCGAGGAATCTCTAACCATTCTCCGAAATATCAGAGATGCTTCTGCTGCGCTCGAAATGACAAAAATAGCTCATGCGTTTCTTTTTGTAATCAAATCGTAAAGCTCATCCACTCCCGCGTCGCGATGCCGCTTCGCCACCGTCGCCACCAGCCGCTGCTCGCGTTTGTTCTGCGTCAGGCGATGCTCGATTTCAGATAACGCCGCCTTCGCGCGCTCGAGATCGGTCTTGTTTACAACCACGATGTCCGCCACATCGAGCATGACGATCTTTTGCAACTGCAAACGCGCGCCGTAGTCCGGATTCATCACCAGCACCGTCTGATCAACGAGCTTGTTTCGGAACGGCATCGCTTCCTGCCCGGTCCCGACCGTTTCGATAATCACGTAATCGAAACCGGAATGCGCCAGCAAATCGAGACAACTCTCCGTCGCCGGCGAAAGCCCGCCCGTTTGGCCGCGCGTCGCCATGCTGCGCATGAATACGCGATCATCCTGCGAGTTGATCATGGTCGCGCGATCGCCGAGCAGAGCGCCTTCGCCGATGACACTCGGATCATGTGAGAGAATGGCGACGCGCGTTTTGTGATCCCGCTGGAGAAAACGCAGAACCAGCTCGTCGATCAATGTCGTCTTGCCTGCGCCGCCCGGGCCGGTGAAGCCAATGACCTTCGATGTTCGATGTTTGCGTTTTGATATTTGCCGTTTCCTACCGCGCGCTGCCGCGTCCTCTACTCGGGTTAACTTGCGCGCGAGCGTAAGATCAGCGTTAGCCCCCGCGCGACCGTTTCTTCTTCTCGCATATTGCTTCTTCACGTACTCCACCATTTCGGTCAGCGGCGTGCCGGCGAAGAAAATCTGGTCCACGCCTTTGCGTTTCATTTCGCGCGCGTCGTCGTGGCTAATTGTGCCGCCGCCGCCGCCGAAGACGGCGATATCGCCCGCGCCGCGCCTTTTTAATTGCCGAACCACTTCGGCGAAAAAATCGATATGGCCTCCGTTGTAACTCGAGATGCCGATTGCCGCCACGTCTTCCTGAACGGCCGCTCGCACAATGTCGCCGGCGTAGCGATGGAACCCGAGATACACGACTTCGATGCCGTGGCGGATGAACTCGAGATTGATCGTGTTAATGGCGCTGTCGTGTCCGTCACAAATGGGCACGGCAGTAAGGATGCGCACGGGCAAGCTCATGAGCGGCGAAACTAGACAGGATTTACAGGATTAACAGGATTCAGTTTAGCCACAGATGAACACAGATGAACACAGATGATGCTTGCAGCGGGCCGCTGTTTCATCTGTGTCATGGGGGATTTTAGACGCGCAACATTTCACAAGCACACGCCCAAAGATTAGGATCGAGCTCTGCGCGCGCACGGGCAGCTAGCCCGTCGGCCACGGCTGCATCGCGGAGTACGGCAAAGACCGTTGAGCCTGATCCGGAAAGAAGCGCGGCCGCAACTTCAGGTTGAGCGAGCAACCACATTTTGAGCCGGGCGAGAAAAACAAATTTTCCAAAGACCGGCCGCTCGAGGTGATTAACAAGAGCGCGCCTGCCGACGCGCTGATATGGCACATCAGCCACCGAGCGCACGCCGCCCGAGAGGGAGTAGGCCCACGCTGTGGCAACGGGAAACTCCGGCTTGAGCAGCAGCAAATTAAAGCGCGTGCTCAACTCAACCGGCCTTACAATTTCTCCGCGCCCGCGGCAGATGGCGGTCGTTTCCTGAATGAAGAACGGGACGTCGGAGCCGAGTTTCGCCGCCATCTCGAGCAGGCGCTCATGCGCGATTTTCGCGTCGAAACACTTGTTGAGCCCGCGCAATGTCGCCGCCGCGTCACTGCTCCCGCCGCCCAAACCAGCGCCGTGCGGAATCCGTTTTTGCAAAACAATCCGAACTTTCGGCGCGCAGCCTGTTTCCGTGAAAAACAGGCGCGCCGCTCGCACGACCAGATTCTCTTCATCGGCCGGCAGCGTCGGATCGGTGCAACCAAACTCGAACGCGTCAGCTCGCCTGATCTCGAGTGAGTCGCACAAAGTGATCGGAGCGATCAACGTTCTGATCTCATGAAAGCCGTCTTCGCGCCGCCGGAGCACGCGCAGCGAAAGATTGATTTTCGCGTGTGCCAGTTCTTCCATTTGTTTTGTCATTCGAGCGAAGCCGAGGAATCTCTATTTACCGATGCGTTTGTCATTCCGAGCGAAGCCGAGGAATCTCTATCTATCAATGATTAGAGATGTCTCCACTCCAGTCGACATGACAAGAGATCGCCTCATCGTTGCGCTGGACGTCGGCACGCGCGCGGAAGCGATTTCGCTCGCGCTCGAGCTTGGGCCATTCGCGAGCTGGATGAAAATCGGGCTCCAGCTTTTCATCGCGGAAGGTCCTGATCTCGTCCACGCCATCCGCGAAACTGGCGCGAAAGTGTTTCTCGATCTCAAGCTGCACGACATTCCGAATACGGTCGCGCGCGCGGTCGAATCAGCCGCGCGGCTGGATGTGCAGATGCTCACCCTCCATCTGGCTGGCGGCGGCGAAATGATTCGCGCGGCCGTCAGCGCCGCGCCCGCGTCTTTGCTTTTGCTTGGTGTGACGGTGCTGACGAGCGCCGATGACGCGATGTTGCACGCAATCGGAATCAACGAGGAAGTCTCCACTCAGGTGACGCGCTTGGCGAAGCTGGGAGTTGGGAATGGAATCGGCGGTCTCGTCAGCAGCGCTCACGAGATCTCCGCGAATCGCCAAACGCTCGGCGCCGAGTCAAAGCTCGTTATTCCTGGAATCCGCCCGCATTTGTCCGAAGGGCATGATCAAAAGCGAAGGATGACGCCGCGCGACGCAATCGCGGCCGGCGCCGATTACCTCGTCATCGGTCGGCCAATTACGCGCGCGCAAAATCCCGCCCAAGCGGCGCAGCAAATCCTTCAGGAGATGGAAAGCTGAACCCGCTGTTGTCGGAGCTGGCAGTTATCGACGACCCTGTGCCTCGCCTTGCTGCGTTGAACATGGCCATCGATGAAGTGCTGCTGCGAACAACGCCCAAGCCGCTCCTCCGCTTTTATCGCTGGCGCGAACAGTCTGTCTCGTTTGGATATTTCGATCGCTTCGAAGAAGCGCATCAGTTTGCGGGCGGGCGGGCGCTCGTTCGGCGGTGGACTGGCGGTGGCATTGTGCCGCACGGCGAGGATGTCACGTATTCGGTCATGATTTCGCCAGGTGAGTCTGCCTTCCATCTTTCTTCGCCGGAGATCTACCGGCGGATTCACGAAGCCATCGGCGCCGTTCTGCGCAAATCTGGAGTGAATACTGAAGTGGTCGCGACCGCCGCGCCGCGTATTTCGGCGGCATGTTTCGCCAATCCCGTCGCGGCCGACCTCGTAGAAGACAATCGGAAGATCGCCGGCGCGGCTCATCGGAAAACGCGGGGCGGTCTGCTGCATCAGGGAAGCATCCAGCGAAACGATTTGGATGAGAGCTTTCGAGAACAACTTGCCTCAGCGCTGAGCAGCAACGTTGAACCGGCAGACATGAGCACAGGCGTCCTCGAAGCAGCCGAAAAGCTCGCGGCCGATCGATACGCGACCGAGACCTGGCTCCGCCGCCGCTGAGCGCTGTAGCTTTGACATTGAAATCCGGCCTTCTATTCTGAAACAGTGGAAGTGTCCCTGCGCTCGACCGCTCCGCGGGTCAATCCATTAATGCGAGTGACGGCGCTGGTGCAGCCGCAGCTCGACGAAGTTTCAGCACGGATCGCGCGGCAGGCGGAGGCGTTTGATCCGGCGATCGAAGGCTACGTCAATTACGCGCTGCAAAGCGGTGGGAAACATTTGCGGCCATTGCTGGCGCTGCTCTCCGCGCGCGCCTGCGGCCCCATCACCAACGCGCACATCGATCTCGCGGTCATCGTGGAGCTAATTCACCTCGCCACCCTCGTGCACGACGACATCATGGATGAAGCCGAGCGACGCCGGAACCAGCCGACAATAAATGCGCGCTGGGGAAATGCGCTCAGCGTTCTTCTTGGCGACGCGCTCTTCGCGCATGCGCTCGACCTTTCCACGCGGTTCGACGACGCGGAGATCAGCCGTGCTATCTCACGCGCGACGCGCGACGTTTGCACGGGCGAGATCATCCAGACGCAGCGCCGCTTCGATCTGCACCTGGCAGTGGAGGAATATTTCCGCATCATTGAGCTAAAGACGGCAACGCTCTTCGCGGTGGCGGCCGAGTTGGGAGCGAAGTTAAGCGATGCGCCGGCGGAGCAGGTCGAGGCACTGGCGCAGTTTGGGCGAAACCTCGGCGCCGCCTACCAGATTTATGATGACTGCATCGATCTCGCCGGTCGCGAAAGCGATTGCGGGAAAACGCTTGGGACTGACTTGCGCAAAGGCAAAATGACGCTGCCGATGTTGCAACTTTTGCGCAATGCTTCCGCTCTGGAGAAGGAGCGTTATTGCCAGCTTATTTTAGAAGGCGACACGGCGTCGATCAATGTGCTGTTGCAAACGAGCTGCGCCCGGGCACTCGACACTTCGCTCACTGCGGGATTGGAGCGCCTGCGCCAAGCGCGACAACATCTGGACGAGCTCCCTTCCTCGCGCGCGGCCGCGCCTTTGCACGCTCTCGCGGACGCCATTGGCGGGATGCTGCAATCGTTGCGCGGCACGAACGCGTAACCGCGCGTTCCGAAATGTCTTCGGTCAAGATTCGCGAGCTGCCGGCGGAAGACCGGCCGCGTGAGAAGCTCTGGCAACGCGGCGCGGATGCGCTAACCGACCGGGAGCTGATCGCGATCTTGCTGCGCACCGGGGTTCCGGGAAAGAACGCGGTGGAAGTGGGCGGCGAAATCCTCGCGCGCTATCGGACTTTGAACGGGCTCTGCCGCGCGAGCGCGAAGGAGTTGGCGAAAATCCACGGCGTGGGGCCCACCAAAGCGGTGCAGTTAGCGGCTGCGTTCAAACTCGCCGATCGCATGGCGAAGGAGAAAATCTCGCCGCAGAAGATTGATTCGCCGCAATTGGTTAACGAGTTCTTCGGCGCGGAATTGCGCGCCCTGCAAAAGGAATCGCTCCGCGTTTTGCTGCTTGATACACGATACCACCTGATCGCCGCGGAAGAGATTTCACGCGGCAGTGTGAACGAAAGCATCGCGCACCCGCGCGATGTTTTTCGTCCGGCGCTGCTTGCTTCGGCTTACGCGGTCATCGTGGTGCACAATCACCCTTCGGGCGATCCTTCACCCAGCTCGGCGGATCACAGTCTTACGCGTCGCCTCGGGGAAGCAGCAGAGCTTATGCAAATCAAGTTGCTCGATCACGTCATCATCGGCTCGCCCGCGGAAGGACGCGAAGCCTATTACAGCTTCAAGGAAGCGGGCGTGCTTTGATGATTCATTCGAGCGCGATCGTCGGAGCCGGCGCGCAGATCGGCGCCAATGTGGAGATCGGTCCGCACACGATCCTCGGCGATGAGGTCACAGTCGGTGACGACACAATCATCGGGGCGAACGTTGTCATCGAAGGGGAAGTGCAAATCGGGCGCGGGAATCGCATCGGACACGGCGTGCTCATCGGCGGTGAGCCGCAGGATGTGAGTTTCTCGGCTGAGACGAGGAGCCGGGTGGAAATCGGCGACCGAAATTTGATTCGCGAATACTGCACGATTCATCGCGGAACGAAAGACGGCAGCGCCACCACCATAGGCAACGAGAACTTTCTCATGACGGGCGCGCATATCGGTCATAACTGCACGGTCGGCAACAACGTCGTTATCGCGAACAATGTCCTCCTTGCCGGCTACGTCTCGTTAGCTAACAACGCTTTCATTGGCGGGGGAACAACTCTTCACCAATTCACGCGGGTGGGCCGGCTCGTCATGGTGCAGGGCAGCTCCGGCTTCGGAAAAGATTTGCCTCCATTCACGCTCGCGGCCGAGCGCAACGCAATCTTCGGATTGAATGTCGTCGGGTTGCGCCGCGGCGGATTTACCGCAGTGCAACGCGAGGAAATCAAGCGCGCGTTCAAGTTGCTTTACTTAAGCGGACTCAACACCAAACAGGCGCTGGAGAAATCGCGCGAGCTGAAGTGGACGGAACTCGGGCGCGAGTTTTTCGAGTTTGTGGAAGAGGCGCTGAAGGGGCGCGGGGTCTGTCCATACCATCGCTCAACCGAATAGTCATCCCGAGCGCAGCGAAGCGGAGCCGAGGGATCCCGCCGCGGAAGCTTGAAGGTTACTTCCACGGGATCGCTCGACTTCGCTCGGGATGACCGGAAGCGCGAGCAGCGCCAGCATGCGGCCCGTGCGACCTTTCTCGGCCCGATACGAATAGTAGTGCTCGAGATCGCACGCGGTGCAGATGCCGCTGTCGTGAATTTCACCGACACCAGCCGCGCGACATTGCGCCACGATCTGCGCCGCAAAATCGATTTCGTAATGCGGCGGGCGAATGCATGGGCTGAGTTGCACGACGAGGTCGGCAGCTTTCACACCGAAGCGATCGTGCAGCAGCTCGATGGCGTTAGTGGCGATGCCGAGCGCGCTTCCTTTCTTGCCGGAGTGCACAAGGCCAATGGCGCGGCGATGTCGATCGGCGAGATAAACGGCACAGCAATCAGCGACATAAATCCCGAGACAGACATCCGGCTGATTTGTGATGAGGCCGTCGCAATCCTCGAAGCAGTGGTCGCTCGTCAGCGGCGCCTCGATGACAGCGATTTGATTTCCGTGAACCTGCCGCGCGGTAGCAAAGGCGTGGCATTCGAGGCCGAGCTCGCCCCGCGCGCGACGATGCACTTGGTCGAGATTCGCCAGCACCATCGCTTTGTCGTTAGACAACTCGACGCCGGGAACACGCCGCACAAAACCGTGCGGCAACTTCATCTCATGGAGCGGCCGGAACCGATCGATGGGCAGCTTGCTACTTTCCAACCGATTGGACGCGCGTGCGCTGCTTCGCGGTCGTCTTGACCGCGCAATCGCCATTCAGCGGCAACGGCGACGGCTTGGGCGCAGGAGTCGGTTTGGCATCGGTGCGCAGTTTTCGTCGAGTCGATGGCTCATCCAGGCAAAGGGAATACTTCACCTCGCTGGCGGTGACGCGATCGAAATCGGCCACGGCCGCATTGTAAGTGAAGAGCGCCTGAAGTTGGGTCGAGCGCGCCGTCGTTAGCTGCACTCGCGCATCGAGTACTTCGAGCTGCGTGCCTGCGCCGGCATCGAGTCGCGCTTGAGCGAGACGCAATGCTTCCGCCGCCTGCTCCACATTTTTCTCCTGGCTCTGAATCAGCTCGCGCCCCTGGATGATGTTGGAATAAGCCTGCTGCACTTCGAGTTCCACCTGGCGCGTGTCGTCATCGAGCGTGATCTTCGATTCATCCAGAATCGCCTGCGACTGCTTCAATCGCCCATAGGTCGCGCCCCAGTCCCAGATCGCCCAGCTGCCGGTCGCGCCGAGGACATAGCCGCTGCGCGCTTCGCGAATGTTGTCCGTCAAGGGCGAGCTGCGGAATTCCGGCCCGGCCGAGACGTTGATCTGCGGGAAAAAACCAGAGCGCGCAACGCTGACCTGCGCGCGGTTCGACAGGACCTGCGCCTTCTGCTGTTTCAAAAACGGGCGGTTTTCTTTCGCCGTGGCGATTGCTTGCGTAATCGACATCGGCCGCGGGACAAAGTTCAGTTGGCCCACCGCCTCCAGCGGCGCGTTGTCTCCGCGGGCGGGATCGAAATCGAGCCCAAGCGTTTTCGCCAGTTGCAGCTGCGAAATGCGGTAATTGTTGCGCGCGCTGATCAGCTGCGGGTATTGGTTCGACAACGCGACTTGCGCCTGGAGCACATTGAAGCGCGGCACCGTGCCGGCCTCGAATCGGTTTTGCTGGTCCTGCAACTGACTCTGGAGCAGTTGCACCGATTCTTCCTGCACGCCGATAAGCGCGCGATTCAACAGCACCTGATAGAACTGCTGGCGCACGGTGGCGACGATCTGGTCGATGGCGTTGCGGAAGGCGTAATAGGAACTGTCGCGCTGGAAATCGGCGGAATTGATTTGTGAAATGATGCGCCCGCCGGCGAACACGACCTGCGTCGCGGCGATGGAAAGCGTGTAGCTGCGCTCGCTGCCGAACGAACTGGAGAAGTTGTTCACGCCCGTGCCACCGCTGATGTTTTGGAGATGAGGATCGATATCGGTAAAGTTCGCGGTGGCGTTCACCTGCGGCAGGATGGCGGCGCGCATCTCGATATAAAGACCTTTGGTGCGCTCGATCTCCTGGCGCGCGCGCAGGATGTCGGGATTCTGCTGGAGCGCGGTCAGGACTGCTTCTTCCAGAGTGAAACGGCGCGGGGCCCGACTGCCGATGGCCGGACCGCCGCCGGCATTGAGATTAATCACACCAAGGGCAGCGAGGAAAAGCGCTGCCCGATAAATACACTTCGTTCGCATCTTGTTGAGAGCAGGAAACCGCGGACTCTAGCTAAGCCGCAGGCTAATGCCAATTAACAGTGCACTGGCTGCGCGAAGATTCCTTCTTTTGACAGACGTTGTAGATCTTCGTGTAGATTTGCAGCCAGGCTTTTTGTTCCGATGGCGTCAGGTGAGCCATTAACTTTATCAGATTCTCCACCATCTCCTCGCGTATGCGGTGGACCAGGGCCGAGCCTTTGGCGGTGATACAGACCATCACCTTGCGCCGGTCTTCACGCGCGCTCGAGCGCGTCACATAACCGAGGTTCTCCAGGCGCGCGACCAATCCGCTCGCTGCTGCCGTGGTGTGCCCCATTTTCTGCGCGATAGCCGACATCGTCAGCACTTCCTTTTGATCCAGCGCGCCGAGGAGGAAATATTGCGGAAAGGAAACGTTACCCGGCGCGAGCTCCTGAGAAAGATGCAGCAGAAAACAGCGCTGCATTTCCATGATGATGTGGGTGAGTCGTTCCGCGTCTGCCCGAAATTGCCCTGTAGTGGGTTCGGCCGACGCTGTTTCCGCATTCACTAATAACAGACTAGAAATGTGAGCTGTTTCTGTCAAGGAACACAGCTTGGGCGTCGCTTTCACTATGAAATGAGCGATACCGTCACTTCACTCCCCTCCTCCAGCTTCTCTCCCGCTGAAACGCGCAGCAACGCGTTCGCCTGGGCGAGACCAAAGAGCGCATGCGACTCCTGCCGGCCGGCAATGGTGAAACGCCCGTCCTTCAATTTCCCACGAAGATAATGCGGCCGCTTTTCATCTCCGGCCACATCCTGCGCAAGCCGCGCGAGCGATCGTGGCAACTCCAGCTCCCGCTCCGTCGCGCCCATCATCCGCAACAACGCCGGCCGCACGAAAACCATGAACGTCACGAACGATGACACCGGATTTCCCGGCAAACCGAAGATCGCACAGCCCTCGTGTGTGCCGAAGAGGAACGGTTTGCCCGGTTTGATCTTGACCTGCCACAGGTCGATCTTCGCGCCGACTGCCTCGAGAGCCGCTCGGACGAAGTCCCTTGCTCCCACCGAAACGCCGCCGCTAATAAT
>DAIRIE010000047.1:0-1082 GCA_036809705.1 Chthoniobacterales bacterium | reverse complement strand
CCTTCGCGCCGGTGCGCTGCGCGAGGGCCGAGAGCATCACCGCGTTCGATTCGTAAATTTCCCCACGTCGCAGTTTGCGCCCGGCGGCGACGACTTCATCACCTGTGGTGACAACGGCAACACGTGCGCGTTTGAAAACCTCAACCTCGGCAATTCCCTGCGAGGCAAGCAAGCCGAGCGTCGCCGGCCTAAGCCGCTCGCCCCGCTCCAGAATCGTTTGCCCGATAATCAGGTCGCCGCCGGTCTTGCGAACGAAATCTCCTGCCGCCGTCGTCTCCGCATTGATGACAATTTCGTCGCCCTCGCGAGTCGTCTCCTCCTGCATCACCACCGCGTCAGCTCCTTCCGGAACCGGTGCGCCGGTAAAAATCCGCACAGCCTCACCCGGGCCAAGCCGTAGATCGCGCGCCGCTCCCGCCGGCTGTTCGCCGATGACCTTGAGCCTGGCGCCGGACCGAGCGTCGTTAGCTCTCACCGCGTAACCATCCATCGCGGAATTGTCCAAAGGCGGCACGGCAATCGTGGCCAGCAATTCGCGAGCTGCAAAACGATCGAGAGCATCTCCCAAAGGCGCCTTCTCGAAACCACGCGGCGAGACCAGTTGCAAAATTCGCGCGCGCGCCGGTTCCTCGCCGATCATGTGAAAGAGATCAATCAGCAATCAGCAATCAGCAATCGCGATTCACCAATCACCATTCACGGTTGGCAATCTGAGCGCCCGCGGCATATTCTCGCCGCGACCAACTTCGGTGAGGTGGCTGAGTGGTCGAAAGCAGCGCTTTGCTAAAGCGCCGTACCCCAAAAGGGTACCGAGGGTTCGAATCCCTCCCTCACCGCGCTCCCCTCGAAAGCAGCGGCGCGCTTCGCTCCACCGCTCCGCGATTGTTTCTAACGAGATACAGGAGGTAAGCGACAAAGACGAGAGCGAGCAGCGGCGAAAGCCAGAAATGAAATTGCGGGCCGGTGTTGACAAACTTTCCGGCGATTTGATGAAGCGCCTGCGAGATGGGAAAGCTGGCGGTCCATCCCCCCGCGATGCACACGAGCAGGCTCACCTCTCCCACTCGGATCCGCGGCGCGGT
>DAIRIE010000046.1:0-14451 GCA_036809705.1 Chthoniobacterales bacterium | reverse complement strand
GCCCAACTCCGGCCCGCAGGATGCGTTCATCCTGGTGCAGCTCGCCGATCATCACACGCGCTCGACTTTCGATTACGTCGATGAGCTGCGAAAGAAACTGCCGCAGCAATTCGCCGGCATCGAATTCAGCTTCGACACCGGCGGTATGCTCAGCGCAGCGCTCAACGGCGGGCTGCCTTCGCCGATCAACGTCCAGGTCGAAGGCAACAAGCTGGAGGCCGCGCATGACATCGCGGAAAAAATCAAACGGTTCGCTGAGACGGTGCCCGGCGCGGTCGATGTGCGCATTCAACAGCGGCTCGATGCGCCGCAGATCAACATCGACGTCGATCGCGTGAAGGCCGCTCAGGTCGGGCTGACGCAGGAGGAAGTGGTGAAGAACATCGTCACCGCGCTCAACAGCTCGACGAACTTCGCGCCGTCGTTCTGGATCGATGAGAAAAACGGCAACCACTATTTCATCGGCGCGCAGTATCGCGAGCAGGACATCCAGTCGATCAACACCGTGCTCGACATTCCGATCACCGGAAAAAAACAGCCGGTCGCGATCCCGTTGCGCACGGTTGCGAAATTTTCCCGCGGCACCGCGTATTCGGAGATTAACCATCTCAACATCACGCGCGTGACAGACATTTTCGTCAACGTGCGCGGGCGCGACGTTGGCTCGGTCGCCGCCGACATCGAGCGTTTCATCGACAAGCTCAAGAACGACCGCGCGCAAGTGCCCGAGGGCTACAACATCGCGATGCGCGGCGAAGTGAAGTCGATGCAGGAATCTTTCAAGTCGCTCGGCTTCGGCTTCGTGCTCGCCGTGGTGCTCGTCTATCTGGTGATGATCGTTCAGTTCCGCTCGTTCCTCGATCCGTTCATCGTCATGTTCGCCGTGCCGCTCGGCTTGATTGGCGTCGTGTGGATGCTCTTTCTCACACACACCTATCTGAGCATCCAATCGGCAATGGGCATCATCATGATGGTCGGCATCGTCGTGAGTTTCAGCGTGCTGATGGTCGATTTTGCCAACCGCATCCTCGCCGAGGCCGCGGAAAAAAATGAGCGTAAGAGTCCGCGCGACGCCGTGCTCGAAGCCGCCGCGATTCGCCTGCGCCCGATTTTGATGACCGGTATTGCGGCGGTCCTCGGCCTCACACCGATGGCGATTTCCGGCGGCGCCAATATCCCGCTAGCGCGCGCGGTCATCGGCGGAATCCTGGCGGCGCTGCTGCTCGTGCTCTTCGTCGTGCCAGTGCTGTTTGTCTTGTTCAAACGGGAGAGAGCGCTCGCATGATGAAGAACAAACTTTTCTTTCTGGGGAGCGGAATTTCCCTTCGCGCATCCATTGTCACTGCCGCTTTGTTGTTCCTCGCGATAGGCTGCGGACGATCGGGAGAGAACGCAGGAAGTCGGCCTACACCGGTGCAAACCGTGCATCCGAAACGCGGCGAGATCGTTCGGCGAGTCACCTTGCCTGGGAACGTGATGGCGGAGCAGCAGGCAATGCTCTACGCGAAAGTCGCCGGCTATTTGAAGACGATCAAAGTGGACAAGGGCGACACGGTTAAAGAAGGCGACCTGCTTGCGGAAATCGAAGCGCCCGAAATGCTGGCCGACCTGGTCAAAGCCAGGGCCGAGGAAGCGGCAGCGGCCGTTGAAAACAAGCGCGTGAGCGAGGCGCAAAAAAAGGCGGCCGACCTGGTGACACCGCAGACCGCCGATGCGGCCAACGCCAAATATGAGGTGGCGGCCGCGGGAGTGCAGCGGATCGAGACGCTGCTCAGCTACGCGAAGATTACTGCTCCATTTTCCGGAGTGATCACGAAGCGCTGGGTCGATCCCGGAGCGCTTATTCCCGCCGCGACATCGGCCAGTTCCGCGCAAGGCGCAGCCGTCGTGACGCTGATGGATTTCAGCAAAGTTCGCATCGACGTGGCGATTCCCGACACCGACGCGCCGCTCATCAAAAAAGATCTGCCGGTGAAAGTGACCGTGAGTGAGCTTCCGGGCCGCACGTTTGACGGCACGATCACTCGCTTCGCTTACGCCTTGGATGAATCGACGAAAACGATGAACACCGAAATTGACATCCCGAATCCGGATCTCGCATTGCGTCCCGGCATGTGGGCAAACGTCGAGATCGCGCTCCAGAAAAAGGAAGATGCGCTGCTCGTTCCCGCCGAAGCGCTCGTCACGGAAAAGAACAAAAGCTCTGTCTTCGTCGTGCGCGACAACAAAGCGCAAAAAGTTTCCGTCACTACCGGATTCGATGACGGCGTGAACGTGGAAATCCTCAAAGGCTGCGCACCCAGCGACGCCGTCATCGTCGCCGGCAAACAATCCGTAACGAACGGACAAACAGTTCAAGCGATCGAAAGCAAATGAAGCGCGCTTGTTTCGCTTTCGCGATCGTTGCTGTGCTTGTTTCTTTCACTGCTGCGGGTGAATCAAATCGATCCTCGGAATTGCTAACGATTGATCTTGCCTCGGCGCTGCGCCTGGCCGGCGCGCGGAATCTCGATGTGCAACTGGCCAGAGAAAAGTTTGCCGAGGCGTATGCGGCTGAGGAGAGCGCCATCGAGCGCTTTTTTCCATGGGTCGCGCCGGGAGTCACCTATCGCCGGCACGACAACTTGATTCAAAACACCGAGGGCGTGATCGAGGACGTACATAAACAGAGTTACGCCCCCGGCGGAACGGTTGCCGCGCAAACCGACATCGGCGACGCCATTTTCAAATCGCTCGAAGCGCACCAGCTCATGAAAGCCGCTCGCCACGGCGTCGATGCGCAAGAACAGGCTACGATTCTCGCCGCGGCGCGCGGGTATTTCGATCTTGCCGCGACGCACGAAGCGGTGGGAGTCGCGCGGGAAGCATTGCGGGCCTTGACCGATTACGCAGCGGAGATCGATCGTGCCGTGAGCGCGGGCATTGCTTTCAAAGGTGATGCGCTGCGCGTCAAAGTGCAGCAACAGGGAGACGAGATCGCATTGCGGCGAGCGGAAGAAAACGCACGACTCGCGTCCGCGAAGCTCGTTCAGATTTTGCATTTCGATCCCACCGTCGAGCTGATGCCGCGCGATGCGAGCGTCGTGCCGCTCTCGCTTGTTTCCACGAAGGAGTCACTCCGCGATCTTGTCTCGCAAGCCCTGGCCGCGCGTCCAGAAACACAACAGAGCGCCGCGCTACTCAGCGCCGCTCAACAAGCAAAGAACGGCGCGCTTTACGGCCCGCTGATTCCGAGCGTCGGCGGCCAGGCGTTTTTCGGCGGACTTGGCGGCGGAAAAGACAGCGAGACCGGAAACTTCGGCGAATCCGAAGACTACGTCGCGACGCTGACATGGCGCATCGGCCCAGGCGGCCTTTTTGATTTCGGAAACATCCACGCCCGGCAAGCGCGCCTGCGCGGTGCCGCGCGCACTGCCGACAAGGTGATCGATCAGATCGCGAACGAAGTCATCGCGAGCCAGACACGCGTGCAATCACTCGCCGACCAGATCGCCACGGCCAAAGAATCGCTTTCCGATGCACGGGAAGCGTTGCGGCTCGGACAGGAGCGCAAAGAATTCGGCGTCGGCGTGGTTCTTGAAACAATTCTAACCCAACAAGAGTTATCGCGCGTTCGGAATGAGTATCTCAACATCGTCACCGACTACAACAAAACGCAATACGCACTGCTGTGGGCGCTCGGCCGCTTGAATGCGAGCGGCGGCACCGCGGTGCGGCATCGCGAACGATGAAGTTCATTTTCGGAGCGATTCTGGTCGGCAGCATCTTCGCGCTGCTGTTTCTGCTGGAGCGGTTTTTCCCGTTACGTGCGAGCACGCGGTATCGGCGCTGACGTTTGTTGTTGCGATGGCATTGGTACAGCCGGCGGCGTGACTACTGGCGCGCGCGACGGGACCGAGCGTGACCGAAATCTACAACAAACCGACTGCTTATGTCTGCGAGAACTTCGTCTGCCAGTTGCCCACGAGCGAGCTCAACAGGCTTGCTGGACTGCTTACCCGGAGCAAGCACGACAAGTAGCCATTGGCAAAGCGGCAGTTAAACTGGAACTCGCAGTCGTGAAAGGCGCCGTCGTCCGCCTGCGACCGGTGCTGATTACCGCAAGCGTCGCTGCGCTCGGTTTGATCCCGATGCTGTTCGCGACCGGCCCCGGAAGTGAGATTCAAAAGCCGCTTGCCGCAGTTGTTATCGGAGGTCTGGTCAGCTCGACCGCTCTGACGCTCTTTATCTTGCCGACGCTTTATCGCGTCTTTGAGCGAGAGGACAAGCGTGGGCGCTTTCCCAAGCCCCTGTCGGCCGTCGGAACTTTGGAGACTGTCGCTCTTTGAAACAGCCGATGCGATACGGAATTCTGCTCATTCTTGCGATGTGCGGGTTCGTCACCTCATTCGGAGCGCACATCGTCGCGACGAATCTGCCGCCGTATGCGGAGGCGATTGGCGCAGGCGCTTTCGTCATCGGATTGCTGATCGCCGTCTATGATTTCGCGGAGCTGTTTGCGAAACCTCTGGCCGGCTTTCTCGCGGATCGACGAGGGATGAAACTGACCCTGATCGCTGGGCTTGTCATCTTCATCCTCGGGTCGCTGCTCTTTCTCGTCGTTAGCCCCAAGCTCCTTTTGCTCGTGCGTTTTGTGCAAGGGCTTGGAGCCGCGGCGCTCTCCACCGTCTCCATCTCTCTCGTCGCCGAATACTTCGCCGACGGTCGCGGCCAAGCGTTCGGCATTTACAACGCAATCAAAGGCGCCGGCTACGTGATTGCCCCCGCCCTCGGCGGATTCATCGTCCACGGTTACGGCTTCGCGATGATCTTTGTCGTCTCTGCCGTTGTCGGAGCGGTCGCGCTGCTCCTGTGCGGTCTGCTCCCTCCGACGCAGAAAGCTTCGTTAGAGGACGACGAAGACGAAATGACGCTGCGGCAATTCTTCGCGGTTACTTCCGATCTACGGCATCATCGTGATCAACATGTTCATGGTGGGAATCCTTTTTGGCTTTCTGCCAGTCTACCTGCACGGCATCAGCTACACGCCGCTCGCGTCCGGCACCGTCGTTAGCGTCGCTTCGTTCAGCTATCTGCTTGTCCAACCACTCGCCGGTTACCTGGCCGACAAAATCGCGATCCAAACGACGGTCTTTGCAGGCCTGCTCCTCGCCGCGCTCGCCATTATCGCCATCACATTTTTCTCTGGCGTGCCGTTGTTGGGCATTGTCGTCGTCGCAGGGATCGGAGTTGGCACTGTCTGGACGAACAGTGACGCTCTCGTCAGCTCCCTCGCCACGAAACGTCAGCTCGGCGCAAGCATCGGGGCCGCACAATCATTCAAGGAATTTGGCGACATGGTGGGCCCGCTCTTGATCGGGCTGCTCACTCAGCTCTTCGGTGTTCGGACCGGCTTTGTAACCTGTGGTACGTTCGCTTTCGTCGCGCTGGTTTTGCTTCGGCGGATTGGACCAGGGCAAGCGGAGTCGCCTGCCTGAGGTGTGTACTCAGCGAATGCCGCCGCGCCGTTCGATTGCCGGGCGGCTACTCCACGTAGCGTTCCAGCACGGTTAGCAGCTCGCGGAGCTTTCGTTTCCCGTCGGCTGCGTTCTGCGCGTCCTCAATGCAGTGATTGACGTGTGAATGAATCAGCTTCTCGGCCAGCGACTTCAGTCCCCGCCGTGCGGAGACGATTTGCGTCAGAATTTCGCTGCAATCCCGGTCCTCCTCCAGCATCCGTTCAATGGCAACGAGCTGCCCGGCGATCTTGCGAGAGCGCACGATCGATGCGCGTCGTTCTTCGGCCGGATGAACGTGCGAGTTCTTGCTCACAGCGAAAGCTTATCTGCGAATGCGCAGCGCGTAAAGAAACGAGTCGCAAATAAGGGATATGGGGGTATAGTCCTGATGAATGAACCAGGCTGTCTTCACCACCATTGCGATCACCGGTTTCACGGTCGCTTTTCTGCACGCCGCGATCCCGACGCACTGGTTGCCCTTCGTGCTAACGGCGCGGGTCCAGAAATGGAACCGAGCCAAGACGCTCCTGGTAACTGCCTTCGCTGGCACTGGCCACGTCTTGTTTACCGCGATCCTCGGCTTTCTCGTCGCCTGGTTTGGCATCGCGATAAGTGGGAAATTGGGGCAGTGGTTCCCTTGGATCGCGGGGGGCGCGCTGATTCTCTTCGGCCTTTACTACGTCGTCCAACAACTGCGCGGCAAAGGCCACAGCCATTCGCACGTCTTCGGCGGTCACTCTCATGAGGGACACGCGCATGATCACGCAAAGCACGATCACAATCATGGCGACGCAGCTCACCATCACAGCCATGGGGTGCCTAATGCTCCTGTCGCACACGAGCATCACGAGGGCGAACATCATCAAGAGCACGAAAGCGATGAGCCCGTCCCGCCGCCGCGAAAGTCCGACTGGGGAGCGATCGCAAGTCTCCTCGCCTTGCTGACATTCTCGCCGTGTGAGGGGTTCATCCCCGTTTACGTGTCGGGCGTGCGTTACGGCTGGAGCGGCTTTTTCCTGCTTACCGCGATTCTTTCATTCGCCACCGTGGGCGGAATGGTCGTTTTCACTTGGTTGACGCTCGCCGGAATGGAGAAGCTCAAACTCAAGCTCCTTGAAAAATACGAGAGCGGCATCATGGGCGCACTCCTCTGTGTCCTCGGCCTCTTGATCATCGTTTTCGAAAAATGAGGCGTGCCCGCTCCGACCGCAGCACCATTGCATGAGTGACGAACACAAACAGGACGAGAGCGCCGCTCACGATCATCACGGCCATGACCATGGCGCGTCCGGGCATACTCACGCGCCGAAGAATTTTGGCGCTGCTTTCGCCATCGGAACAGCGCTCAACTTTGGATTCGTTATTGTCGAAGTTGTTTTCGGTCTTTATGCGCACTCACTCGCGCTGGTAGCTGACGCGGGACACAACATGGGAGACGTGCTCGGGCTACTGCTCGCGTGGGGCGCGAGCGCCCTGGCGCGCCGTGCCCCGACCCAACGGCATACATATGGAATGCAGAGCTCCTCGATTCTCGCTGCGCTTTTCAACGCGATTTTCCTGCTCGTTTCCGTGGGCGCGATCGCGTGGGAAGCGATTCGCCGTTTCGGTAATCCGACTGAAGTCGCGGGCTGGACCGTGATTTGGGTTTCGGCTGTCGGCATTGCGATAAACACAGCGACCGCGCTGATGTTCATGTCCGGTCGCAAAGGTGATCTCAACATTCGTGGAGCATTTATGCATATGGCGGCAGACGCGGGAATTTCTGCGGGTGTCGTCATTGCTGGTTTCCTTATCCTGGCAACGGGTCTGCATTGGATTGATCCAGTCGTTAGTCTCGCGATTTCAGCTGTGATCATTTGGGGGACGTGGGGACTGCTGCGCGATTCCGTGAACCTTGCGCTGCAAGCGGTGCCTGAGGGCATCGAGTTAGCGGTGGTAAAGGAATACCTCGCCGGACTTCCGCACGTCACAGCCGTGCACGATCTCCACATCTGGCCAATGAGCACGACCGAAACGGCACTCACTGCGCATCTCGTCCGCGATGTCGATCGCTGTGATTCGTCCGTACTGGAGAAGTGCTGCAAAGAATTGCACGACAAGTTCGAAATCCAGCACGCGACGATTCAGTTCGAAACCGAAGATCACGACTGCGGTCTAGCGCCTGAAAGTCGAGTGTAGATGAGTCGCTGTGAGGTCGGGCTCAACAGCAGTCACAATCGTCGCCATTGATCGCACCGCGCGCTTCCTTGATGAGGAATGGGATCAATGCCAGCGCTGCGACACTATCGAGCCACCACCAACCCAATAGTGCAGTGGCGCCAAGTCCCAGCATGAGCACAATCGACAGATAACCACAGGTGATTGCCTCCATC
The DNA here is from genome assembly GCA_036809705.1 of Chthoniobacterales bacterium. Taxonomy (GTDB): domain Bacteria; phylum Verrucomicrobiota; class Verrucomicrobiia; order Chthoniobacterales; family UBA10450; genus AV69. The sequence continues at coordinate 6,581 of DAIRIE010000046.1, read as the reverse complement.
GCATCAGCCCGAAGCGCGCGTGAGTTCAAGCGCGCAGCGACTCGGAGTTTGTAGCCGGCGAGGATCGGCATTCCGACCTTGGCGACTATGCCGATGATAATTCCCCAGGCACTCTCGTGTGTGTCGGTGATTCGTTTGGCCAAAAACAAGCCGTACGCAGAGTTCAGAAGCACGTAAAGAACGAGCGCGTAGAGAGAGTATCCCACCCAACGCGCGGCCCGACGCTCTACTGCTTCGACCCGGTCAGCGGATGCGCGACCACTGGCTTCGACTTGCAGCCGCCACAACAGCACGCTCGCGCTGAATAATTCCACGACGCTGTCGATCCCGAACGACTCGAGCAAGAGGCTGTTGGACATCCAACCGAGAAGAAGAGAAGCGACCGCTTCGATCGTCATCCAGCCAAGTGTGATGTACGTCAGCCAGAGCGCGGCGTTCAGATCCGCCGTGCGCGAGGGATTAGCAACCGTAGCTGTTTGCGAGAGTCTCATCTGGATTGTCTGAACGAACGTCCGGCCAATTGGCCTCGACGCAATGGCCCCGGCCGGGGCGGTTCGCTTTGACAGATACCGATACGGGGTATATGCAGTGTCGTCCGTCGATAAAAAATTGAACGCTTTCCGCTGCTGTATGACTAACTCGTCAGTGAATTTTCGTTCCGTCGCTCGCTTTGCCGTGTCGCTTCTCGCGATTTCGGCTTGGCTCGCCGCTTCGAATCACTGCGCGATCGGAGCCACGGCTCCGAGTCAGGTCGCGAAAGCACCGGCGCATGCCGGTTGTCCAGGCCACAACTCGCCGGAAAAGGGTGGCAAAAGCGGCGAGATGGAGTGCTGCAAATCCTTCCCGCCTGCGTCGGTCGACGCGGGAAAGACTCTTGTCAGCTACGACGCGAATCAGTTCGCGCTGCAAATCTATTTCGTCACGTCGCTCCTCTCTCCGGAAAATTCGGGACGAGATCTGCGGCCACTCGAACTCGACACCGGGCCGCCGCGCGCGCCCTCGTTTGTTGATACCGGGCCGCCGGGCGAAAATAGTTTTGCCGAGCTGGTTTTGCAGCGGAGCATTCTTGCTCACGCTCCTCCTTTCGTAGCGTAACGAACGGCTTCCTGCTGGCGCAGGTCGCTGCCGCTCGTTTACGCATCAATCCGTTCCGCTTGTCGGCGTCTTAACGCGCCGTCGCGTCGAACCGGAATCACCTCTTTCGCGGGCTCGTTGGGGCCCGCGTCAGCAACATCCGCCCAACGACCAAAACGAAATACACACCACATATGAAACTCACTAAAATCCTGACGTTAGTTGCCGTCTGCCTCGTATTCCCGATCGCCGGGGCGCTGCACGCCGGCGACAGCAAGTCATTCCTCGCTAGCTACGAAAAAGTGCGCGCAGCATTAGCTGCCGACAATCTTGCGGACGCCAAAAAAGCGTCGGCAGAACTCGGAGAGCCGGGTGCAGCAATCGCGAAAAGCGAGACGCTGGATTCCGCGCGGCTCGGGTTCGCGCAGCTAAGCGATGAGGCGATCAAAGCTGCCTCAGGGCAGCCCGGCTATTACGTGATGCACTGCCCAATGCTGAAGAAGGATTGGGTGCAGACCTCGAAGCAAGTCAGCAATCCGTACGGCGGAAAGGACATGGTCACCTGCGGCGAAATCAAAGGCTAACCAACAAACAATTTCCCGTTCGCACCTGATGTGCGGGTGGGGATTCAACAAACAGAAAGAACAAACAAAATGAAGAAACCAAACATCATCCTGGCCCTCGCGGCCTCTGCAGTATTCGCGGCAGCACCGCTCTTCGCTCATGAAGGCGAGGACCACGCGAAGAAAGAAGGACTCGCCGGCGGCGAGACCAAGAAGATCACCGGCGAAGTCCTTGATATGGCGTGCTACGTCGATCACGGCGCGACCGGCGAGAAGCATGCCGATTGCGCGAAGAAATGCATTACGAGCGGTCTGCCCGTGGGCTTGAAAGCCGACGACGGCAAAACATATCTGCTCATTGGCGAGCATGTGCCGCTCAACGCCGAACTCGCGCAGTATGCGGCGAAGAAAATCACGGTCGAAGGCAAGGTCGTTTCACGCGACGGCGTCAACATGATCGAGAACGCAGTCGTTCAGAAATAACGCTTATGGCTCACGAAAAATATCAAAGTTGTATCGACGCTTGCAATGCCTGCGTCACCGCGTGCGAGCACTGCGCGAGCGAGTGCTTGAAGGAAGAGAACGTGAAGATGATGGCGGGCTGCATCGCGCTCGACCGCACTTGTGCGGACGTCTGCGCGTTAGCCGCGCGGCTGATGGCGCGCGGCGACGAGATGGCGGCGAAGTTCTGCGCGTTATGCGCGGAGATTTGCCAGAAGTGCGCGGAAGCGTGCCGTCGTTGCGCCGAAGAATGCCGAAAGATGGCGTGATTTCCACTGACGCGGATGCCGCTGCGCATACCAGCGGCGTCCGCGGCCCAGCGGTTCTCATATGAACTACTTCACCATTCTGCGGGAGCACCTCGGCCAGCCCGAGTACATGCACGTCCTCCTCAATCCGATCCCGGTTTACGGCTTGTCGATGGGAGTAATCGCGCTGCTCGGCGCGCTGATTTTTCGCAATCGCGGTGCACGGATCGCGGCGCTTTCTCTCGTGTTCCTAGGCGGTCTCTCAGCCTGGCCCGTCTATCATTACGGCGAAGCCGGATATGATCGTGTGAAGTCGATGGCCGACACCGCCGGAGGGCAGTGGCTCGATGAACACATGGCTCGGGCCGAGAAGCTCATCCCCGCCTTTTACATCCTTGCAGGACTTGCCGTGGTCGCGGTCGTCGCCCCCATGAAGTGGCCCCGTTCAGCTTTCCCGCTCGCGGCCACGACGTTGCTGCTCGGTGCGGCCACGCTCGGAATCGGTGGATGGATCGCTTACCCCGGCGGCCACATCAGACACAAAGAATTTCGCTTCGAAGCGCCGCCACCGCCAGCTCCAGAGGAGCACCACCACGATGAGTAGAATCTTGATCCTTTGCGGCGCGCTCATGCTCGGCGCGTGCGCCACGAACTTCGAACCGCCGCCGCTCGCTCCTGATCATCCGGCGAGTCCGCAAGCTGCGGAAGCTCGGCGATCACGACCGCCACGACTCGCGGCTGACGAGCTCACGCGCAAAACGAAAGCGCAGCTCGAGAACAAGGCCGCCCCCGATCCGGATTATCACCCGACAGACGCCGGCGCGCGGCATGACATGAGTAACATGAAAGGCATGGAAGGGATGAAGGGCATGGAGGGAATGGGCGACGCGAAAGCGCCCAGCCCAGCCCCATCCGCACCGGAAGCAAAGGCGTACTGGACGTGCGTCATGCATCCGGAAATCCACGCGGATAAACCGGGACCATGCCCGAAGTGCGGCATGACGTTGGTGAAAAAGGAGGGCGCGAAATGAGGAGCTTGTCTCTCCTGTTAGTTTTCGCGCTCGCTCCGAATGCCTGGTCGGCGCGTCGGCAATCGGTTGAAGACCTGCAAGCCACGGTGCAAAGGCGCATCGGCAAACGCGTGGAATGGCGAAAAGATGCGGCGGCTGAGGCAGAGATTTCGCGAACGGTTCACGCTCTCTTGCGCGGCACGCTGACGGCGGACCGCGCGGTGCAGGTTGCGTTGCTCAACAACCGCGAGCTGCAGGCTACCTTCGAGGAAATCGGGATAGCCAACGCGGACCTGATCGACGCCGGACTGCTAAAGAATCCGAGTTTCGACATCAGTGCGCGCTTTCCTGATCGTCCACCTTCGGGAACGAATCTGGAGTACGGGATCGTGCAGGATTTTCTCGATCTGTTCCTGATTCGGTTGCGCAAAAGGGTCGCGGCTAACGAGCTTGCGCGCGCCCAGCTCCGGGTCGGCGACGCTGTGCTGAAACTCGCCTCCGAGGTTAAGACGGCGTTCTACAGTTTGCAGGCGAAGCAGCAGTTGCTGTCGCGGATCACCGTGCTCGGTGCAACAAACTCCGCCGCTCTTGAGTTCGCCCAGCGACAACACGAAGCCGGCACGATCAACGATCTCGAACTCGCGAACCAACAGGCGACCTATTCGCAAGCCAAAGCGGATGCGGCGGAGATCAGCGCGGAGATCGTTACGGAACGCGAGAAGCTCAATCGGTTCATGAGCGTGTGGGGAGCGGAGACGCAATGGAAGATCGCCGACGAGCTTCCAGCGATTCCGGGCAATTTCTCGATCGATCGCCTCGAATCGATCGCGATCGCACAACGTCTCGATCTCGCCGCGGCGAAAGCAGAGCTGGCCGCGGTCGTGCAAAGCCTCGGCCTAACGAAGACTTATCGTTACCTAGGCGCGGTCGAGTTCGGCGTGAATACGGAACGCGACACCGACGGCCAGCGCGTGACCGGACCGACCTTGCGTTTGGAGCTGCCGATCTTCAATCAAGGCCAGGGCCGCATCGCGAAACTGCAAGCGCAGCTTCGCCAAGCCGAACGCCGGCTCGAAGCGGAAGCAATCGATATTCGCGCCGAAGTCCGTGAAGCGCGCGATCGGCTCGTAGCGAAGAAAGATCTGGCTCGCTATTACCGCGATGAATTGATCCCTGAACGCACGCGAATCCTGGAGCTTAACCTTCAGCAATACAACGCGATGCTGAAAGGCGCTTATGACCTTCTGCTCGCGAAGCAAAACGAACTCGCCGCTGAGCGCAGCTATATCAACGCGCTCCGCGACTATTGGATTGCGCGGGCTGATTTAGAACGAGCGGTAGGCGGTAGCCTAACGAGTAGTAGAACGCGCGTCGAAACCAACAGCTTCAAAGAAACCGTAACTCATCACTAACTCTTTTATGCTCTCTCGACGAAAATTCTTCTCCGGCGCGGCTGCCATTCTCGGCGGCTCCGCCCTTGTGAACCGCCTTGCGCGCGGAGCGGAGGTGGTGGCGAACCAATCACCCACTGCCGCGCCCGCTGGGTCGAATGTGAATTATGGCCTGGTCGTTACGCCGAACGGCTCAACTCTTCCGTGGACAATGAATGGGGGCGTGAAGGAATTCCGTTTGAACGCCGAACCGGTGAAGCGCGAGTTCGCGCCGGGAATGATCGTGAACTGCTGGGGCTACAACGGCCAGACGCCCGGGCCAACGATTGAAGCAGTCGAAGGCGATCGGGTGCGAATTTTCGTCACGAACAAACTGCCGGAACCGACAACGGTGCACTGGCACGGGGTCATTCTGCCGAACGGAATGGATGGCGTTGGCGGCGTCACGCAGAAGCACATTCCGCCCGGCGAAACCTACGTCTACGAGTTTACGCTCAAGCAGCATGGCGTGCAGATGTATCATCCGCATTCCGACGAGATGATTCAGATGGCGCTCGGGATGCAGGGCTTCTTCGTCATTCATCCGAAAGACGGATATCCCGAGCCGGTGCACCGGCACTTCCTCATCTTTTTGCAGGAGTGGTTCATCGAGCCCGGCAGCTATACGCCGAATCCGAACGTGATGACGGATTTCAACCTCTTCACGTTTAACAGCCGAGTCTGGCCGGGGACGGACCCGTTGGTAGCAAAGCTGAACGATCGAGTGCGCGTCAGCTTCGCGAATCTGAGCATGGACAGTCATCCGATTCATTTTCACGGGCATCGCTGGTGGGTGGTAGGAACCGACGGCGGTCCAATTCCAAAATCGGCCTGGTGGCCGGAGACGACGGTGAACGTTCCACCCGGCAGCACCCGGACGGTCGAGTTTGTCGCGGATAACCCCGGCGATTGGGCGTTCCATTGCCACAAGAATCACCACGCGATGAATGCTATGGGCCATCAGGTCCCGAACGTTATCGGCGTCGATCAAAAGGGCGTTTCTGGCACGATCGGGAAACTCGTGCCCGGCTACATGGCGATGGGAAACAACGGAATGGCCGGCATGTCCGAGATGTCGAAGATGATGCCCGGTCCGAAGAACACTCTCCCGATGATGACCGGAGACGGACAATTCGGACCGATCGAGATGGGCGGAATGTTCACGATTCTTAAAATTCGCGACGGCATCACGAACTACGACGATCCGGGTTGGTACCAGAACCCGAACGGAACAGTGGCAGGGCCAACCGCATGACTAGACGCCCTAACAATTACGTCGTCGGCGCGGCGTTCGGTCTGATCGGCACAGTCACCTGGCTAACGAACGGAAGCGGCGGCGGCGCTTGTCTGACGGGTCGCTGTCTGATCCCGCTCACCACCATGGCTACGCTCGCCGGCGTACCAGCAGTCGCCGCGGAAAGTGAGTCGCCTTCGCAGGACAAGACCATCACCGCGGCCGTGGAGGAATTTCATGAGGCCCTCAGTCGTGGCGACGCGGAAGCGGCGATGAAGATGCTCGCGCCCGATGCCACGATCCTGGAGAGCGGCGCATCGCAGACGCGGGAGGAGTACGTCCGCGAACACTTGGCCGAAGACATCGCCTTCGCGAAAGCGACCTCCACCACTCGTCTAAGCCTGAACGTCAGACAGGAAGGGAAGGCAGCGTGGACCACGAGCACGTACCGGACGAGCGGCTCATTCGAAGGAAAGCCGATCGATAGCATCGGAGCCGAACTAGTTGTTCTAACGCAGACG
>DAIRIE010000045.1:9394-14475 GCA_036809705.1 Chthoniobacterales bacterium | reverse complement strand
GCGCCAATCCGATCGACGCGCGCCTCGGCCCGCTCCAGGACAACGGTGGTCCTACTCAGACCATGGCCTTGCTCCCGGGCAGTCCCGCCCTTGATAAAGGCAACAGCTTCGGCTTAAGGACCGACCAGCGCGGCGACCCGCGTCCGTCCGATGATCCTTCCATTCCGAACGCCGGCGATGGCGCGGATATCGGCGCCTTCGAACTGCAAGTATCGAACCCGACACCGACACCTACCCCCACACCAACTCCTACACCGAGACCTACTCCAACACCGACGCCAACACCAACTCCTACACCGAGACCTACTCCAACGCCAACGCCGACTCCTACACCGAGACCTACTCCAACACCGACCCCAACTCCCACTCCAACCCCGAGGCCTACTCCGACGCCGACTCCTACACCTACTGCAACTCCGACGCCCATTGCCAGGCCAATTACGATCAGCGTGAAAACAAACCCAGCCGGTCTTTCCTACGCGGTCGATGGCACGACCTATCATTTAGCTCGCACCTTTTCCTGGGCAGCGGGCTCCCACCACACTCTTAGAACGACTTCACCGCAAAGTAGCGGAAGTAGCCAATACATTTGGCAGAAGTGGAGTGATGGCGGGGCCATCTCGCACACGATCACCCCAACCACCACCACCGCCTACACCGCAACCTTCACCGCGCAATAGAATCAATGACAAACGCCAGCCGCTGCGGGAAGTAGCTGCCTATATTTAAACCTGGCGTATCTTCCAAACTTCCAGAAGAATCGCTGCACCAACATGAGTAAATCAGAAATGAAAAACAAATCGCTGCCAAAAACCCGCCGCCACCTTTCAGCACTCATCCTGGCCCTGACGCTGTTCAGTAGCCTTGCCCTGGCTCGCTCGGCCGCAGCCGTGCCTTTTCTCTATACGCTAACTGGAGTCACGTTCGATGATGGCACAACCGCTACCGGCTCTTTCATCTTCAATTCCACTACGGGAACTTATGGCGCTTTCGATATGACGAGTAGCGACGGACTCGTGTTTTCTGGCTCCCATTATTCTCCGGGCGCTGGCACAGGGACGAATTTTTTAGCTTCGCCTGACGCCTATATCTTCGACAATTTTGGGGTCGATTCGCACTATCTTAACTTCTCCTACTCAAGTCATATCACCACTCCCGGAGTCTATGCTCTTGAGATCGGTTCACCAAATGGACCTGGTTCTTTTTCCAACAGCGGCGAGTTCGTTAATAGCTCATTGGATTACCGGTTGCTGACGACAGGCTCGCTCACCGTTACTTCGACCAGCTCGGTTCCTGATACAGGCGGAACATTGCTTTCCCTAACGCTTGGTGCCGCCGCCGCGGCCGGATTTCAGCGGTGCAATCGCCGACTGCGCGCTAGCTCCGCACGTTAAGCACTCGCCTGATTCTCGTCGGTTGCCGAGAGCTCTCCACGCTCGCGCGTGGATAGATGAAACCTTGACGCCGGCAAGAACTGGTGTTGCGGCAGCTACAAATTCACTCACGACGGGGTGAAGACTACGTTCGCGAGTGGATTCACGGGTGTAGCAGGTCTTGCCTTCGACAGGAGTGGCTGCGATCCAGGCCACCGGCAAAGCGCCACCCAATGACTTGGAGTCCGCCATCCTGGCCTCGCTCGCGCCGGGTAACTACACCGCCATCGTCAGCGGGGTGAATAACAGCACGGGCGTCACCCGGGTCGAAGCTTACGATCTGGATCAATCCACGACTACCACCCTAACGACCATTAGCACGCGTGGTTTTGTTGGCACGGGCAGCAACGCCATGATCGGCGGCTTCATCAGCGGTGGGAGTGGGACGACCAAGGTGCTCGTGCGCGCGCTCGGCCCGACCGCTCAGTCAATTTGGAGTGACCACAGTGCTGGCCAATCCGACGCTCGAGCTGCATGACGCCAATGGCGCGCTGCTCGGCGTTGGCGACAACTGGACGACCTCAAGTCAGGCTGCTGCCATTCGCGCCAGCGGCTATGCGCCCCCCAACGCGAACGAGCCAGCCATCGTGACCACGCGAGCGGCCGGGAACACCACCGCAATCGTGAAAGGCGTGAACAACACCTCCGGAAATGCCTTGGTGGAAGTTTACGCGCTGCCGTAATGAACGCGGGCTGGCAACGTCTCGGGCGGGATCTGGGCAACGATGAATGCGCCCAGGCACACTCCTGCTCCGGCCGAGCGCAGCGAAGCGAAGCCGAGGAATCTCTGATCTATTGCGAGGAGCCAGAGATGTCTCGACATCGCTCGCTCTGACACAGGCAAGAAGCGACCGTCACCGCAGTCAGAACGGCCTTTCCTGTTGCTGTCTCTCGCTGCATTACTGATTGTTGTTTCTCTTCTTTCTGCTTTCCTAATTTACCTTTGCGCTGTGACCCTGTGTCCTCTGGGGCTAAAACGCATTTTGTTTTTGTTGCGTGCCTTGGAGCTTACCCGCTACATTCCCGCCGCATGCGACGCCTCTTATTTCGCTCCGCTTTATTTATGCTGGGCGCGGCGGCATTGCTTTCCGTTTCCTGCGAAGAACATCATCTCGGTGAATACCCGGAAGTGCAGCGCGACCGTTTAGCCGAAGCGAAGAACGCGACCCGCGCGGAACACACCAGCCCACCCGCCGCCAGCGCCACGCCGGCGAATTTTTTCCCGGAAAAAAAATCTCCCTAGCCGGAGCTCGACATGCCTAAAGGTAAATACCGCACATCGCCGCCGAACATGACGACGATGCCGCCGGGCGTGCCCTACATCATCGGCAACGAAGGCGCCGAACGTTTCAGCTTCTACGGCATGCGCACGATCCTCATCGGGTTCATGACGCAATTCATGCTGACTCGCTCGGGCGTACTCCAGGGAATGCCCGAGAACGAAGCGCAGGGCTGGTTCCACCAATTCGTCTCCTCCGTTTACTGGATGCCCTTCTTCGGCGCCATCATCTCCGATGGCTGGCTCGGGAAATACCGCACCATTCTTTACCTCTCCATCGTTTACTGCCTTGGCCATTTCACCCTCGCCTTCATGGATACGTCCTGGGGAATTCATTTCGGCCAAAAGTGGGTTCTCGCTATCGGCCTCATCCTCATCGCCGCCGGCGCGGGCGGCATCAAGCCTTGCGTGTCGGCCAACGTCGGCGATCAATTCGGCGAGTCGAACAAACACCTCCTCGAACGCGTCTTCGGCTGGTTTTATTTTTCCATCAACCTCGGCTCATCCTTCTCCATCTGGCTCTGTCCGGTGTTGCTGCGCAGTCCGAACTGGGGCCCACGCTACGCCTTCGGACTTCCCGGCGTCTTGATGTTGATCGCCACGATCATCTTCTGGCTCGGGCGCAAAAGAATGGTGCATATCCCGCCTGCCGGTCTTGGCTTCCTGCGCGATCTCCGCAGCAAAGAAGGCCTCAGTATCCTGGCCCGTGTTTGGATCATCTTCGCCTTCACCATGATTTTTTGGGCGCTCTGGGACCAGAGCAGCGGCGGCGAATGGACCCTTCAATGCCAGAAAATGGACCTGCACTTCTTCGGCATGAGCTTTCTGCCCGAACAGGTGAACGTGGTCAACGGCCTCTTCATTCTCGCCATGATTCCGCTGTTTAACTACTTCGGTTATCCGGCGATCAGCCGCTTCTTCCCGCTCACACCGTTGCGCAAGATCGGCATCGGCCTCTTCCTCACCGCCATGTCATTCGTCGTCATCTGGATGATCCAGCTCTCGATCGATCACGGCGGGCGGCCGAATGTCGGCTGGCAATTCCTCGCCTACATCATCTTGTCTGCCGGGGAAGTCATGGTCTCCATTACCGGGCTTGAGTTCGCCTATACCCAGTCGCCGAATCGCATGAAGAGCCTCCTCATGTCCATGTGGCTGCTCTCCATCGCCCTTGGTAACCAACTACCATCCGTCATTAGCTTTCTTATTCCCAAGCTTAAAGCCATGGGCTGGAACCTGGAAGGCGCAAACTACTTCCGCTTCTTCACCTTCCTTATGTTCGGTGCCGCGGTTATCTACGTCTTCGTCTCCCGCTACTACCACGAGAAAACCTATCTCCAATCCCAGGTCACCGAAGACGAAGTCGCCACTGAACCCATGTTGGCCGGCGGCGCTCCCACTTAGCATTTACTTCCATGAAGATAATCTCCGCCGCAGTTGCATTCTGCCTGCTATTGCCAACCTATGTGGCTTCCGCCACCGAGCAGGATACGAAGTTCGAGAAGGTCGCTCACGATTACATCGAAGACCTGCTGGCGACCCATCCCGAGTATGCGACTCAACTGGGCGATCACCGCTTTGATGACAAGCTGACCGACTACTCCGCGGAAGGTCGCGATAAGGAGCTCGCGCACGCGAAGGAAGTCCGGCAGCAGCTCCAAGCTTTCAACGATCTGTCGCAATTGAGTGGCGCTAACAAGATTGATGTTCGCATTTTGAAGGACGCGGTCGATAACCAGCTTTTCGGAATCGAAGAGCTGAAAGAGTGGCAATGGAACCCGCTGCTCTATAACGAAAGTCTGGCTAACAGTATCTATCTGCTGATCGCGCGCGACTTCGCGCCGGCGCAGGAAAGAATTCCGAATCTGCGCAAACGACTAGAAGCTATTCCAGCCGTCATCGCGCAGGCCAAGGCCAACCTTCAACATTGTCCCAGGATCTACACGGAAACTGCGGTCGAGCAGACGCAAGGCGCAATCTCGTTAGTTCGTGAAGGACTCACGCCTCTACTAAGTCAGGCGCCGCAGCTCGGCAATGAGTTGAACGAAACCCAGGAAAAAACGGCGAAGGCGCTTGAAGACTACAAGGTCTGGCTGCAAAAGGATTTGCTGCCGCGTTCCGATGGCGACTTCCGACTGGGCGCGGACAAGTTCCGCAAGAAGTTGCGCTTTGCTCTGGCATCGGACCTTTCGATGGAAGAGATCATGAAGCGCGCGCAGGACGATCTCGCGCAAACGCAAAGCGCGATCTATCAAACGGCGCTGCCGCTTTATAAGAAATACTTTCCGAAAGCGGACAAAGCTACACTGGAAGACAGGAAGAAAGTAACCACTGCGGTTCTGGACAAGCTGGCGGAGCAGCATCCCGAC